>MHFI01000056.1 GCA_001804125.1 Omnitrophica bacterium RIFCSPHIGHO2_02_FULL_51_18 | reverse complement strand
CCGAAATTGGCAAGCTTTCTTGCAACAGGCGGCATTCTCATTTCGCTGGTCCTGACCGTCTTTATGTTTAATTTCCACATCCATGCCACGCTTCTGCCCGCGGAATCAGGTTACCTATGGATCGACAACATTGCGGGGCTTCGGGTGGAGTTTGGATATTTGATAGACCGTTTGTCGCTTTTAATGCTTTTGGTGGTCACGGGTGTCGGTAGTTGCATTTTCTTTTATTCGGCGGGTTACATGAAGGGCGATGAAAGTTTTCCGCGCTACTTTGCGTCGCTTTCGTTTTTCGCGTTTTCGATGATCGGGGTTGTTCTTTCCAATAATCTTTTGATGCTTTTTATGTTCTGGGAACTCGTAGCGGTAAGCTCCTATCTTTTGATCGGCTTTTGGTTCCAGAAACCGTCCGCGGCGGACGCAGGCAATAAGGCGTTTATTGTAAACCGTGTGGGTGATTTCGGGTTTGTGATAGGCATTATCTATATTTGGATGCTTTCGGGTACCGGCGGCGCCCAGAGAACCTTTTCCTTCACGGAATTGTCAGCGCTTCTGCCAGAGCTTGCCGCCAATGGTCTCCTGTCGCAAGGAGCGCTCGTTATCGCATCGCTTCTTGTTTTCTGCGGGGTTGTAGGCAAATCCGCGCAATTTCCCCTTTATATCTGGCTGCCGGACG
Source organism: Omnitrophica bacterium RIFCSPHIGHO2_02_FULL_51_18 (assembly GCA_001804125.1). GTDB lineage: Bacteria > Omnitrophota > Gorgyraeia > 2-02-FULL-51-18 > 2-02-FULL-51-18 > 2-02-FULL-51-18. Next base: position 21,375 of record MHFI01000056.1, on the reverse strand, counting down.
CCATGGAAGGCCCGACGCCGGTCAGCGCACTCATCCACGCGGCGACGATGGTGGCGGCGGGCGTATACCTCCTGGCGCGCACTTTTTTCCTTGTCGGCGGATCTCCGGAAGCATTGCATGTCATCGCGAATATCGGTGCGTTGACGGCCTTCCTGGCGGCACTCCTCGCCATCGTCCAAAATGACATCAAAAAAATTCTTGCCTACTCCACGATCAGCCAATTGGGTTTCATGGTCATGGCGCTGGGGCTTGGCGGACCGACACCCGCGATGTACCACCTCACCACGCACGCATTCTTTAAAGCGCTTCTCTTTCTGGGAGCCGGCGCCATGATTCATGCGCTCCACACGCAGGATATCTGGGAAATGGGCGGGCTTTTAAAAAAGATGCCTGTCACGGCTGTCACATTTCTCATCGGCACCGCGGCGCTCTGCGGAATTCCGCCGCTCTCAGGATTTTTCTCAAAAGACGAAATACTAACACTGGCTTATGAGCACGCGCCGGTGCTTTTTGCGGCGGCCCTTTTCACGGCAGGACTCACGGCGTTTTACATGACACGCACAATCTGGATCGCAGTGCTGGGGCCTGCGAAGATCAATAAGCACAGTCACGGGCAGGAAGCACCCGCCATAATGAAGCTTCCCCTTGTGATCTTAGCGTTCTTTTCCATTGTGGCGGGTTTTATAGGAATTCCAGAATTCATCACCGGCGAACACGCTCACGGCATGCATTTGAACCTCACGGTGGCCGCCGGCTCTGTTTTGGCGGCGACGCTCGGGATTGCGGCAGGAACTCTCATGTATGCGAAAACCAAACCCAAGGAAGACCCGCTGGTAAGAATCCTGGGCAAGATCTATGAAGTGCTGGTGCAGAAATATTACCTCGATGATCTTTTTTTAAGTCTCGCAGACTTCTTTCAAAATCTCGCCGCGAAAATCTTGTTCTGGTTTGACTGGAACGTGATCATCCAAAAAGGCGTGAACGGTGCCGCCTCCTCCATCTCAGGCCTTGGGTCGTTTTTACGCCGCGCGCAGACGGGTTTTGTGCAAACCTACGCGATGGTATTTAGTTTCGGCGTTCTCGCGCTCACTTACTTTTTTATGGCAAGAGGCCGCTAGCTTGCCCATCCTTGGCCCCATTTCCTGGGTTCTTCTTTCTCCTGTCCTTGGCGCTTCGTTCCTCTTCTTTGTGCCAAAGGAAAAAAAAGAAATACTAAAAACTATTTCCGTCATCTCCGTTGCGTCATCCCTGTTTTTTGCGGTATTCGCGTTTCTTAAATATGATAGGAATGAGGCCGGATACCAATTCGTCGATAAAATCGACTGGGTGCCGTCGCTCGGGATCGCTTACCACGCGGGCGTTGACGGCATCAGCCTGGTCTTGCTTTTAATGACCGCAATCCTCGCATTTACGGGCGTCATCGTATCTTGTTCGGTGAAAGAGAGGCTTAAGGAATACCTGATCTTTTATCTGTTCCTGATCGCGGGCTGCTTCGGAGTATTAAGCGCGCTCAACATATTCTTCATGTACTTTTTTTATGAAACGGCCGTGGTCCCGGTCTTTCCTCTCATCGGTGTGTGGGGCTCCGGCAACAAAGAGTACGCGACGATGAAACTGACGCTCTATCTGACGCTCGGAGCAGTGTTGGCGTTTCTGGCGCTTCTGGCGCTTTATTTCGTGACGGGCCTCAATACGTTTGATTTTACGGTGATTGAGCAATACGTGACGAATAATCCGCTCCCGATTGATTTTCAACGCTGGGCATTCCCTCTCATTATGGTTGGTTTCGGCGTCATACTGACTCTTTGGCCGTTTCACACCTGGTCGCCGATGGGTTATGCAGCCGCACCCACTTCGGTCAGCATGCTCCATGCCGGCGTCTTAAAAAAACTCGGCGCCTATCTCATCCTGCGGCTCGGGATCTCACTCATGCCCGAGGGCGCCAAAATCTGGATGCCCACTGTGGCATGGATCGCGGTCATCAATATCGTGTATTGCGGACTCGTGGCTTTTTCCCAGAAAGATATAAAATTCATCCTCGGGTATTCAAGCTGCAGTCATATGGGATACATTCTCCTCGGCCTTGCCTGTCTCACGCCGATTGCTTTAAACGGCACCGTATTTTTCATGTTTGCGCACGGCATCATGGCGGCCCTTGGATTCGCGCTCGTTGGATTTATATACGATCAAACCCACACGCGGATGCTTGAAGACTGGGGCGGCTTCGGCAAAAAAATCCCTTTTATCGCGGCACTGTTCACCCTAATGTCGATGGCTTCGGTGGGGTTGCCCGGTTTTGCCAACTTCATCGGAGAATTCATGATACTTCTCGGAGCCTGGGACAAATACCGCGGGCCCGCCATTTTTGCCGTGGCCGGGTTTGTGATTACAGCCGGTTACATGCTTAAAACCGTGCGCGCGACCATGCAGGGGCCTTTCAATGCCCGCTGGGACAATCTAAGCGACGCGAAAGGGATTCAAAAAGCGCCTTATTTATTGCTTATCCTCCTGCTTATTGGCGTAGGATTTCTGCCGATGCTTCTTCTGCCTTCCATTGCCTCGGGCACCGCGCCAATCCTTAAGCGCTTAGGAAGTGCCGCCGAAGATCCCGCGGACAAATCGATCGTTTTTGCGGCTTACCCGTTGCCGCAAGGGACTTCGCCCGACCTCTCCATCATCCACACTCCCGTAAAAAGCGAAGGGAGCGCGTCTTAATGACCCTCGATATCCAGTGGTCCTTATTCAGAACTGAAATCGGCCTTGTGCTCCTGTCGCTTGGCGCGCTCGTGCTCAACCTCTTCCTAAAAGACAATGAAAAACGGGGAAAAACGCTTGCCACCCTTGCGATGGCGGGAGTCAGCATTCTTTTTATTGACCTATGCTTTCACTGGGGTCACTTCGGAACTTCCTTAAAAGGAACCCTGATTCAGGACGGAATTTCATTCTACTTTAAAATCCTGTTTTTCCTGTCGGCGTTTTTTGTATTGTTCATGGCCAGAGAATACCAGGGCCAACTGAAGAGGGGCTATGAAGAATTTACACTGCTCATTTTGTTCGCGCTCGTGGGGATGGTGTTCTTGGTGTCGGCGGGTGACTTTCTTTTATTCTTCGTCGCGCTTGAGACGCTCACGATCTGCATGGTCATCATGACCGCCTATTTAAGAGACAAGGAAAGTTCCATTGAAGCCGGCGTCAAATACCTGATCCTCGGCGCTCTCTCAACCGCCGTATTTCTCTATGGCTTGAGCTTCATTTATGGCTCAACGGGCACGACAGTTTATACGGATATTCAGGCAAAATTAACCGCGATGGAGAAAATTCCGGGCTCGTTTATCTTTGGAATGATTCTCGTGATCTCCTCGCTCGGATTTAAAATCGCGGCGGTGCCGTTTCAGCTATGGACACCGGATATCTACGAAGGAGCGCCCACACCTGTCACTGCTTACCTTGCGATCGGCTCGAAAGTAGCCGGCTTTGCGGCGCTTGTGAGGCTCATGTCTACGGTCTTCTCGCCCGCGCAACAAGAACTCACCACGCTATTAGGAGTCTTATCGGGGCTCACGATCCTTTACGGAAACTTGGGCGCAATCCCTCAGACAAATATCAAACGGCTTCTCGGTTATTCCAGCATCGGCCACGCGGGCTATCTTTTGATAGGCCTTGTCACCTTTTATTCTTCGGGAAAAGAAGCGCTCCTGTACTATCTTTTGAGTTACCTATTCAGCACTGGCGGGGCGTTTTTAGTGCTCGTGGCAATCGCCAATCACTTGAAGAAAGACGAAATCAGTGAGCTCGCTGGACTCTCGCAGAGATCTCCCGTTCTCGCCGCCGGAATGCTGCTGGCGCTTTTGTCGTTGGCGGGCGTGCCGCCGCTCGGAGGGTTTTTCGCGAAATTTTACCTTTTGTGGGCCGCCGTCAAATCGCATCACTTTTGGCTTGCCCTCATCGGCGTTTTGAACATCATCACTTCCCTGTATTATTACCTTAAAGTGGTCAAAGTGATGTACCTGGACCCGCCCGCGGACGAAATGCCGCTCCGGGTATCCTTCGAACAAAAAGCCATGCAATACATCGCCATCGCGGGGGTCCTTGTCTTAGGCATTTGGCCGGGGCCTTTCGTCAAACTCGCCCAGATAGCCTTTACGTCATCCTGAGGTGACAAAGTCACCGAAGGATCTCGTTTTTGAGATTCTTCGCTTCGCTCAGAATGACGCCCTGGACAGAATCCAGGCGGAAGCGCTGAAATAAACCACAAGCGTTTGTATGTCGCAAATCGCGAGCACTAAAGGACCCGAAGCGATCGCCGGATCGATCTTAAATTTACGAAAGATAATCGGGAGGCACAACCCGATCACTCCCGAGACAAAAATAGTGACGACCATTGAAAAGGCCAGCGCCGCGCCTAAGAGAACGCTGGTTTTCCATAAATAAGCGATCACGCCGACAACCGCCCCGCAGATCGCACCGATAAAAATACCGGCCGCCATTTCCATAAAGAAAATAGCGCTCAAGTCCCTGAAGCTTGCATTGCCAAGCACGATATTTCTCACGACGATCGTGGCGCCCTGAACGCCCGTGCTTTCCGAAAGCCCCAACACGACCGGCACAAATAAAAAAAGAACCGTGATCTGCGCGAAGCTGTGTTCAAAAAGTCCCAGTAAAAATGCGCAGAAAAGTCCGCTCGCAAGGCTCATCAAAAGCCAAGGCAGCCGGAGGCGCAGGATCCTAAACACCGAATGCGCTTTTATTTCCTCGGCACTGGTGCCGACGAGCTTGGCGATGTCGTCGCTGGCTTCTTCCTGGACCGCCTGAAGTGCCGTGTCCGCGCTAATAACACCTACAAGCCTCTGCTTCTCATTCACCACGGGCAGTCCGAGATACCGGTGACGCTCCAGGAGCTTCGCCACATCCGCCTGGGACATTCCGGTTTCCACCTGCACCACGGGACCTTTCAAGATCTCCGATACTTTCCTGTCGGGCGGATGGAAAATAAGGTCGCGGATCTGAATGACGCCCAATAGCCGTCGCTCGGCATCCACAGCATAAATATAAGAAACTTTGCCCTTTTTATTCTGTGAGACGGCTGACTGCAGGTACTCTGTCGCTTGTTTCAGCGTGAAATCGGCCGGGACTGAGAGATGCTCTTTCGACATCAGAGCGCCGGCCGTTCCCTCAGGGTAAGACAATACTTCGCGAATGTTCGCCGCTTGATCTGCCTTGACCCCCGAAAGGATTTTTTGGCCAAAATCCTCGGGTAGGTTTCTCAAAAGCTCGGCGGCCGTCTCCGAGCCAAGTTGCGCCACTACTTCTGTCATATAACCGACGCCGAGCTCCTCGGCGATTTCGGCCGCTTTGTTGGCCGGTCTGTCAACTATCTCGGAAACAGCCTGATTCAGGTCCGACTTCGAAAATATTTTCCACCGTTGGGCGTCAGTCAGCTTTTTCATAACTTGTCAATTTTGTCCTTAATATGACACAATAATAAAAATGATTCAACCGATATTGGTTAAAAATAAAAAACGGGGATGATTGTTCACCCCCGTTTTTTATTACAGTCTAACTTTGGAACTTAACCTATCGCAATCTTCCCTGTTTCTCCGGTGCGGATGCGCGTGACCTCTTCGAGATTCAACACAAAGATCTTTCCGCGCTGCCGGCATTAAACCCAAACCAGCCAAACCACAAAAGGCCGGCTCCGAGCACCGCAAACGGCAGATTGTGAGGGGGTGACATCTTATTGGGGTAACTTATCGGGTGGTTTGGGTGTATCTTTGTTTGGATTCTTTGATGATTTTAAGGCGGGAAACGATTAAGCTTTGACCTTTTTCGGGATCCGCATCCTGTAAAAGGACTTCCAGACGAAGAACAGCCCCACTAGAAATAAGACGGCCCCGCAGGCGCGTGTTGTCGCCGGGTTCATCTTGATCGCGATCTCGACGGCAAGCATGCCGAAGAGGGTCGAGAATTTGATGATCGGGTTGAGGGATACCGAGGTGGTGTCCTTGAAGGGATCTCCTACGGTGTCGCCGACGATGGTCGCGGCATGGACGGGGGTGTTCTTCTCCCCGAAGTCGACCTCGACGAGCTTCTTCGCGTTGTCCCAGGAGCCACCGGCGTTTGCCATATACATCGCTTGGAAGAGCCCGAAGACCGCGATCGCCAAGAGGTAGGCAATGAAGAAATACGGGTCGAAGAGAGCGAAGGCGAGCGTAAACGAGAGGAGACCCAGGAAAATGTTCCACATCCCCTTCTGGGCATACTCGGTGCAGATCCGCACGACCGTGATCGAATCCTCGCGCTTAGCCTCCTTTATATCAAGATTCATGTTCTTCTTGATGTACTCGACGGCGGAGTAGGCCCCGGTGGTGACAGCCTGGATCGAAGCCCCGCAGAACCAGTAGATCACCGCCCCGCCGCACAAGAATCCGAGCAGGATAGGCGACGCCGTGAGTGAAAGCTTTTCATGCAACAGGATCTCCCCGATGTTGTCGGGAACTGGTCCGCCCGCCGCGGCGGCGACGGCCCCGGCGCGGAGATGCTCCTGAAGAAGAAGGATGATCGAGAAAATCATCGTGGTCGCTCCCGCGACGGCCGTGGCGATAAGAACGGGTTTTGCCGTCGCCTTAAAGGTATTACCGGCCGAGTCGTTGGCCTCGAGGTAGTGCTTGCCCGCCTTGAAGTCGGGCTTGAAACCAAAGTCCCTCTCGATCTCCTTTTCGATGCCGGGGATCGACTCGGTCTGGGACAATTCGAAAATCGATTGAGCGTTGTCCGTGACAGGGCCGTAAGAGTCCACCGCGATGTTCACCGGGCCCATGCAGAGGAAACCGTAGGCGACCAGACCGAAAGCGAAGACCGAGGCGTGGGGCATCAAGTTCTGAAGTCCCATCCCCGAGATCAGGTAGGCCACGAACATCAAGCCCGCGATGAGGATACCCTTCCAGAAGGCGGAGAAGGAACCCGCCACGATCCCCGAGAGGATCGTCAGGGAAGCCCCTCCCTCGCGCGAAGCCGTCACGATCTCATGAACATGCTTGGAGTGAGAGGAGGTGAAAATTTTGGTAAACTCCGGGATGAGGAAGGCCCCCAGCGTCCCGCAGGCGATGATTGAGGCAAGCTTCCACCAGAGCGTCGGATCCGGGAGGTCGCCGATGAGAAGGTACGACATCCCGTAAGAGGTGGAGATGCAGAGGGTCGTCGCGATCATGATCAAGCGCGTCAGGGGCTCCTCGAAATTAAACTCTTTCAGTCCCTTGTACTTACGTTCGGAGATGATCTTGTTGATGAAGTAGGAAACGCCCGACATGAAGTCCATCAGGAAGCGCATGGCGAAGATCCAGACGATGAGCTTGGCCTGAAGCGTCGGGTCCTTCACCGCGAGGGTGATGAACGAGATGAGCGCGACTCCGGTGACGCCGTAGGTCTCGAAGCCGTCGGCGGTCGGTCCCACTGAGTCGCCGGCGTTGTCGCCCGCGCAGTCGGCGATGACGCCCGGGTTGCGCGGATCGTCCTCTTTGACATGAAAAACGATCTTCATAAGATCGGAGCCTATATCGGCAATCTTGGTGAAGATGCCGCCCGCGATCCGGAGGACGCTCGCTCCGAGCGATTCCCCGATAGCAAATCCAAGAAAACAGTAGCCGACGATATCGCGCGGCACAAAAAGAAGGATGATCACCATCATCACAAGCTCAACGGAGATCAAGAAAAGCCCGACAGACATCCCCGCGCGTAAAGGAATATTGACGACATCCCAGGGCACACCGCGTAGAGAAACAAAGGCGGTCCGGGCGTTGGCATAGGTGTTGACTCGGATCCCGTAAAAGGCGACGAGGGTCGAGCCTGCCATGCCGACGACGGAGAAGAAAAGAACAAGCCCCAAGGTCGTCATGGACTCGTGCTTGAGTCCGACGAAGTAATAGGACATCGCCAAGGCGATGATGCCGAAGAGCATCGCCAGGAACTTCGCCTGCTGTTTGAGGTAGGTCGTGCAGGTTTGGAAGATCGTCTCCGCCACATCGAGCATCGACCGGTGGGCGGGAAGGGACTTGATCTTAATAAACTGGTAGAGAGACAAACCCACCGTCCCGAGGATCACCATCGCGCCATAAAAGAGGATCTGGAAACCGGTGAGCCCTCCAAACAAATTGAAGCGTCCCTCGTGGAGATCCGGAATTTTGAGATCCGCTTCGCTTGCTAAAGCAACCCCCTGACTCGTAAAAAGCGCAGCGATAACTATAAACCGACGAAAGAAGTTCTTCATATGCCCTCGAATGATATTGATGCTGAAAGGAAGGTATATTAGCGTAGCTGCAAAAAAATTACCACAATTCTCTCGGTTTCGGCTTAAAGACTTAGGCTCAGGATAGCCGCGAGCGCGATCCGGTAGACGCCAAAAAGCGTGAAACTGAATTTTTTTACGAACCTGATAAAAAACTTAATAGCCCCGATCGCCACGACAAAAGACACCGCGAAACCCGCCGTTAAAAGGCCGAACTGTGAGTCCGAAAAGGCATTGCCTGACCTTAAAAGATCGTATGCAGTGGCCGCAAGGATCGTCGGCACGGCCAGTAAAAATGAAAATTCAACGATCACCTTCCGGTCCAGTCCCAACATCAATCCCCCAATGATCGTCGCGGCCGACCTCGAAACACCTGGAATCACCGCCAGAGACTGGAAAAGTCCTATGAAAAAACAGTGCTGGTAAGAAATATTTTCCAGTTCAGCGGACCCGGTTTTTCTCGCGTCATAAAAGCGTTCGAAAATGATCAAGAACAAACCTCCCAGGAATAAGGACCCCAATACCACAGGAATACTGTCAAGAAACACATGCTTGATCAGTTTATAGAGAAGAAAACCTACGACAGCAGTCGGAAGAAACGCCACGCACAAGCGCTTCAATACCTTAAAATTCATAAACGCGGACTTCCCGTACAAAACCAACACGGCCAAAATAGCCCCGACTTGTATCGCAATATCAAAACTGGATAAGAACGCCGTGGAGGATATCTTAAGAAGCCTGGAAGCCAGAATCAGGTGGCCCGTTGAAGAAACCGGCAAAAATTCAGTCAAACCTTCGACGATACCGAGAATAACCGCGTGAATAAAAGTCATAGCCGGTAAAGTCTACCGTGAAAAAACGCAAAAATCAATTTATACAGCTAGGGCTTTTTCATCAGACTGCTAGCTGCTTCTCGATTGTTTGCACCAGTTGATCCATACTGATGGGTTTCGTCAGATACGCGCAGGCGCCGACCTGATAGGCTTTTTTTATGTCCTGTTCCTCCGCCAGCGCTGAAATCACAATCACAGGCACATTCTGGGTCCGGGACCTTTTCTTGAACGCGTCACAAAACCAATAACCAGAAAATATCGGCATGCAGATATCGAGTAAAATGACATCCACCTTCTCCTGGTTGGACTTCTGAATCGCATCAAGCCCGTTGTAAGCCGTGATCACCTTATAATGATGGTGTTTCAGCATCTCCTCAAGCAGCATCCGGATCTCCGGATCATCGTCCACCACCAGGACGCTCTTTTCGGCCGCGGTTTCCACCTTAAAAAGGCCTCCCCAAAAAGTAACCTTGCCCGTATTCGACGCCCAAACTTTTCAACACTTCCATGTCTTCACGGGTTTCTATCCCTTCCGCAATCACTTCCACGCGAAGCGCCCCGGTAACCTTTAAAACGCGCCTGAGTGAGCGCAAGCACCATTTATTTTTGGAAACGCCGTTCACCCATTTCTTGTCGATCTTCACGACGTCCGGCTCCAGTAAAATCAGGCTCTCGAGGCAGCTGCGGCCGAATCCTACATCATCGATCGCAACCAGGATGCCGGCGTCCTTGAAATTCTTTACCGCGTCGGTCAGGTACGAAGGGTCGCCGATAATCTGCTGTTCGCTGATTTCAATGCAGCAGTTTTCAACATCATGCGCCGTTTGAAAAGGCTCGATCAGATTCCGGACCGGAATATCAATGAGCGTGGAAGGAAATAAATTAAAATGGCGCCTGTAACTCTTCGGCAGCGCGCTGCCGACCTGGATGCTGTTTTTCAGACACTGCCTGTCCACGAGCGTCAGGATATTATTTTCGAGACAGACTCTGAAAAAATCGTCCGGCATTTCCATGCCCGGCAGGGAAAAGCGGCTCAAGAACTCATAGCCTACTTTCTGCATGTTCTGAAGACGGAAAATGGGCTGCTTAAGCACACGGTAACTCTGTTCGCGGCGGAGCGCCGCGAGGATATTTTCAAGCGATGTCCCTTCTCCCGGCGCTTCCGCTTTGTCCCCGTATTCGCAGGAAAGCCGGTTTTTGCCTCCGTCCTTGCTTCTGTACAGCACCACGTGGGTCCTCGCCAAAAGTTCATCGATGGACACGATGTCCGGCGAGACCGCCACGAGCCCCAGACTCGCGGTGATCTTAAAATGAGTGTCCAACGACAATGAAATCAAGGTGCCCGAAACGACGCGGCGGATCTTCTCGGCGACCCTCACGCCTTCCGCGAGCCTTGTTTGCGGCATTAAAATCAAAAACTCATCGCCCCCGATTCTTGCCACATAATCCGTGACGCGCACCGACAATTTTAATTTCTCGCTGATCTCCTTTAAAACGACATCGCCGACCGCGTGCCCCAGCGTGTCATTGACCTGCTTGAAATCATCCAGATCCAGAATCAGCGCCAAGAGGTCAGATTCTTCCCGGTGGGCGCGTTGGATTTCCCGTGACAACGCATCCTGGAGCCCCCGGCGGTTCAAAAGCTCCGTGAGGGGGTCTAGCTGTACGAGTCTTTCGAGCCGCTCGTTCGCGGTCCGCAGCTCCTGTGTCACCTGATCGAGCTTGACACGGATCTTGCTTCTTTCGATCGCGTGAAGCGCCGCGCGGACAAACATATAGGAGTTCATCTGCCCTTTCACCAAATAATCCTGTGCGCCTCTGCGGACCGCCTCGAGCGCACGCTCCTGGTCATTTACGGCCGTCAGCACAACAATCGGAATGTGCCGGCTCCCGGTCTGCAAACTCACAAGCGTTTCCATGCCCAGGCAATCCGGCAGGGAAAGATCAAGCACGATCAGGTCCACTTCCTTTTTCTTCAGCTGTTCCAGGCCCTCGTCCAACCGGTGCGCATAATGAAACCGAAATTTCGGCGAGGAACCGTTGGCCTGCACCAGGATATCCTGCAAAAGAAGGATGTCGTCGGGATTATCCTCTATCAATAAAACATTGATCGCTTTATTTTTCATGGGAGTCCACCGTCTGCGGCTCTATCCGCGATTCAATGCCCGTTGGCAGCGTAACCACAAACGTGGAGCCCTGACCAGGAGCGCTTCTGGCCGTAATCTGTCCTCCGTGTCTCAAAACAATTCTCTGACAAATCGCTAAGCCTATGCCGCTGCCCTCATATTCGCCCCAGCCGTGAAGCCGCTCAAAAGGCTTAAAGATTCTCCCAAGCTCCTTCTCCTCAAAACCGATGCCGTTGTCCTGAAACCGGATTTCAATCGAGCCATTTTCCAATAAACGGCTTGCAATCGATAGGGATGGCGTCACCCCTTTCGTGCGAAACTTCAGTGCGTTCGATATTAAATTCTGAAACAGTTGATACATTTGCGAACGGTCCGCACGGACTGCTGAAAGCGTATCCGATTCCACCCGCGCGCCCGTTTTTTCCAGGCGAATTTCCAGGTCCGACAAAACTTCATCCAAGACTCTTCTCAAATCCACGGTTTCTAAATAAGGCTTCTTCGTCGTGATGCGCGATAAATTCAGAAGCGCTTGCACGAGCTGCGTCATGCGCCGGGCGGAATTTTGCATTCTTTCCAGATAGTCTCTGGCCTTCGTATCCAAATTTCCGCCCTTATGGGCCTTCAACAGCTCGCTGAAACTGATGATTTTCTGAAGCGGCTCCTGTAAATCATGGGAGGCAAGGTACGTAAAGACTTCCATCTGCTCTTTCTCGACGTTATAGCGTGCCAACGCTTCCCGGTTCTTTATTAATTCCATTTGGGCCGATTGGGTGTTCGTGATATCCTCAGAAATGCCCAGCAAATACCTGGGATTCCCCTCTTCGTCCAGAATCGGTATTTTCTTCGTATGCAGGATGCGCGTGCCCTTAAAGCGCGTATGGATCGGTTCTTCGGAGATGTCCACGAGTTTTTTACCTTCGAGCACGGTGCGGTCTTTGGACGTGAAAAAATCAGCTTCCTCTTTCGGAAAAAAATCGTAATCATTCTTCCCGATCAGCTCTTGTCTCGTATACCCCAAAAGCTCCTCACCGGCCTTGTTGAAACGCACAAAACGAAGGTCCTTCGCGTCTTTGATAAAAATCATGTGAGGGATATTTTCGATGATGGAATCGAGGAACTTTAAACTCTCCCGATCAAGCTTCTCAGGGAACATGGCTTGAACCCCGGCGGAATTTGAAAAGGTTTTGGGAGGAACTTACTGCAACTTCCTTCGGCAGTCCGCAACGAAACGACAGCTCTTTGCGGCCACTTTGATCTTCAGCCTTCCTTTGGGGGATATCCGCGAGAGATACCATAAAGGCGTCACCATCAAAGTATACACTATATACTATATATTCTAACTCTAATCAGCTTTTTTTAAAAGAAATTACTAAATATGTAAGTGACTCTGAGTAAAAGAGTTAGGGTATATCTAGGGGTTAAGTGCCTATCTGCTGTTGGATCTTCGTAATAAGATCGTTCAGATTCACGGGCTTGGCAAACACGGGATTGGCAGAGGTGCCGGCGACCTCCATCTTGTCACCGGGCGCAATCAAGGCGGTGATGAAGAAAACAGGGATATTTTTTGTGACTTCATCTTCTCTTAAAATCATTGCGACTTCGGTGCCGTCCAATTTAGGCATCATGATGTCCAAAATGATAAGGTCGGGTTTTTCTTTCCGCGCTTTGCGTATCGCTTCGTCGCCGTCGCTTGCGACGACAACCTGGAAACCCCTTTTTTTCAGGACCGACTCAAACAGCAATATGCTGCCCGGCTCATCGTCCACCACTAAGATTTTTTTAGGCATACTCAAGGTATATTAGACCCTAAAGAGGTGAAGTCCGCAAGGGGAAAAACAAGGATCAGGCGACGAGGTGGCCGGGCTCTTCCTGAATGTGGTGCTTGATATTCTTGCCCTGTTCTATGAAAATCACGTCTTCGCTGACGTTGGTCGCATGATCCGCAATACGCTCGAGATTCCGGCTGATCAAAATGAGCGCCACGGCGCGTGTAATCGTCTTCGGGTCCTCCATCATGTAGGTCAAAAGCTCCCTGAAAAGCTGTTCATTGATTTTGTCCACCTCATCGTCGCTGCGGCAAACTTTCTGGGCCAATTCCGGATCGTGATGGACAAACGCCGTGATGCTGTCTTTGATCATTTTTTGCGCGATCGAAGCCATATTCGGAATGTCGATGAGAGGTTTAAGCTGGGGCTCTTTCAAAAGATGGAGCGCGGTCTCCGAAATATTCACAGCCTGGTCGGCCACCCGCTCAAGATCATTATCAATCTTAAGAACCGCCGTCAGAAGCCTCAAATCCCTCGCGGCCGGCTGTCGGAGTGCCAAAAGCCTGAGCGCATCCTCCTCTATCTCAATTTCAATGTGGTTGACCTTATTTTCTATTTCAAACACCTGTTCGGTTAAGGCCGGGTTTCTCTCCACGAGCGCACGGATCGATAGGCTGATCATTTCCTGCGCCCAGTCGGCCATTTTAAGGAGTCTTTGTTTTAAGTTCGTCAGCTCTTCGTCGAAATGTCTTTCCATCGATCGTCTCCCTTTCTTTTATTTTACCCCAATCTGCCCGTAATGTAATCTTCCGTCCGCTTGTCACGCGGAGCCGTAAATAGGGTCTGGGTGGCCCCAAATTCGATGAGCTCCCCCAAAAGCATGTAACCGGTCTCATCGGATACGCGCCCGGCCTGCTGCATGTTGTGGGTCACAATCACAATCGTGTAATTTTTCTTTAACTCCTGCATGAGCTCCTCGATTTTGGCCGTCGAAATCGGGTCAAGCGCCGAGCAGGGCTCGTCCATCAAAAGCACTTCGGGCTTCACAACCAAAAGCCTCGCGATGCAAAGCTTCTGCTGTTGTTCCAGCGAAAGATTCGTAGCCAAATGATTCAATTTATCTTTCAAGTCTTCCCATAAGAGAACGGATTTAAGGCTTTCTTCGGCGAACTTATAAAGAAATTCCTTGCTTTCACGGTATAGGTGATGAATTTTAAGGCCAAAAACGATGTTCTCGAAGATCGATATCGGAAACGGATTCGGCCGCTGGAAAACCATCCCGATTTTTTTACGAAGCTTCAAAAGGTCCGTGTCCGGGGCATAGATATTGCGATTTTCAAAATTCACTTCGCCCGTGATTTTCACCCCTTCCACGAGATCATTCATGCGGTTGAACACACGTAGAAGTGTGGATTTCCCGCATCCCGAAGGACCGATAATCGACGTGATCTTTTTTTCCGCTACGGAAAACTGGACATCTTTAAGCGCCTGAAAGCGCCCATAATATAAATTCAGATTTTTTGTGGTGAGTGCGAATTCTGCCATGTTTTAACCAAAACGCCCCGAAATATAGCCTTCCGTTCTTGAATCCGTCGGAGCCGTAAAAAGCTTGGCGGTTTCCCCTACTTCGATCAACTTGCCCATCAAAAAAAACGCCGTGCGATCGCCGACACGAGCGGCCTGCTTCGTGTTATTCGTAACAAGCACGATGGTGTATTGGCTTTTCAATTTCATCATCGCTTCCTCGATCTTGGCGGTTGAAATCGGGTCGAGCCCCGAGCAGGGCTCATCAAACAAAATCACGTCAGGATTGAGCGCGAGTGTACGGGCGATGCAAAGCCGCTGCTGCTGGCCGCCCGACAATTTCGGCGCCTCTTCCTCCAGCCTATCCTTCACTTCATCCCAAAGATAGGCGTCCGTAAGCGCCTTTTCAGCGATGCGGGAAAGTTTTTTCCTATCGTTCACGCCTTGCCGGCGCAGTCCATAAACAATATTCTCAAACACCGTCATGGGGAGCGGCATCGGCAGCGCAAAAATCACGCCCACTTTCCGGCGCAAAATAACGGGATCGTACTCCTTGTAAATATCCCGGCCGTCCAATAACACACGGCCCGTCATCTGAAAGCTTTGAGTGAGATCATTGAGGCGGTTCAGCGTTCTTAAGAGCGTGGTCTTGCCGGAATTAGCCGGACCTATCACGCTTAGGATTTCGTTCGATACGATGGAAAGGTTGACGTTGTCCAGCGCACCATGATTTGAGAAGCTGGCGGTCAGATTTTGAATCTCGATTTTCACCCCATCCCCTGATTGGTTCGCGGATGCGAACCGATCCTTCAGATCGTTGCAATCAGGGGATGGGGTCACCATTTTTTCTTGCTCCGGAAATGCGAGCGGATCGTGATGGCAATCAAATTCATGAGCAGCACAATCACTAAAAGCACAAAGGCGGTGCCATACCGGATTTTCACGTCAACATTCGGCACCTGGGTGGAAAGCACGTACAGATGATACGGCAGTGCCATCGCCTGATCAAAAATGCTTTGCGGAAGCCGCGGAAGATAAAACGCGGCGACCGTAAAAAGAATCGGCGCCGTTTCACCGGCCGCCCGGCCTATTCCCAGGATCGTGCCGGTCAAAATGCCCGGCAGCGCATGGGGAAGCACGGCATGGCGAATCGTCTGAAGCTTCGTGGCTCCAAGCGAAAGGCTGACTTCGCGGAATGCTCCAGGCACCGCGTCAATCGCCTCTCTGGACGAGGTGATAATCACCGGCAAAATCATGATGCCGAGCGTCAACGATCCCGAAAGAATCGACGCGCCAAATTTAAAAAAACTCACAAAAAGCGCGAAACCGAAAAGACCGAATACCACCGACGGCACGCCGGCGATGTTGATGATCGCAAGCCGAATCGCGCGGTTAAGCCATGTGTCCTGTGAGTATTCACTTAAATAAATCGCGGCAAAAAGCCCCAGCGGCAACGCGAATAAAATCGCCCCGGCTACAAGGTAAAATGTTCCGACGATCGCAGGTAAAATACCGCCTGCCCGCATGCCCTGCTTGGGCATCGCCGTCAAAAACTCCCAGGAAATCGCGCCAATCCCGTTTTTCACAATCAGAAACATCACAAAAAGCACCGGCAACACGACAAAAAGCGTCATGACAAACAAAACAAAAAACGCTATTTTTTGAGCCAGCGGCGGGGGAAATTTCATTTTCTTTTGCGGTGAATCATAAAATCCGCGGTCATATTGATCGCGAACGTGATTAAAAACAAGACGATGCCGATGGAAAAAAGAGCGAAATAATGGTCGCTGCCCTGGACCGTCTCGCCCATCTCGGCCGCGATCGTCGCCGTGAGAGTGCGGGCCGGAGAAAAAATACCCCTCGCCAGGGACGCTGAATTGCCGGTCACCATCATCACGGCCATCGTTTCGCCCACCACGCGGCCTATCCCAAGCATCACGGCTGCCAACATCCCGGATGAGCAGGCAGGAATCACCACCCGATAGATGGTTTGCCATCGGGTGGCCCCCAGCGCGTAGGCGCCTTCCTTGTAACTTTTTGGGACGGAATGAAGCGAATCTTCCGCGATCGACACGATTGTCGGCATCGCCATGAACGCTAGTATCACCGACCCGGAAAAGGCGGTCAGCCCCGTCGGGATATGAAAAAACTGTCTGGCCCACGGAACAATCGTGACAATCCCTATAAATCCCAAAACGACGCTTGGGATCGCAGCCAACAGTTCAATGCCTGATTTTAAAATTTCCTTGAGCTTGGGCGGCGCAACCTCCGCGATATAAATGGCCGCGCCAATACCGAGCGGGACCGCAAGAACGGCAGCGCCGGCCGTCACCAAAAGCGTTCCGTAAATGAGCGGTAAGATCCCGAATTCGGGGGGATCGGAAATCGGATACCAGGAGCGCCCTAACAAAAAATCGTGGAGATGGACCGTTTTAAATAAAAATACGCCCTCCTTGAGCAGGAAGAAAAAAATAAGCGTGACGACAAAAATAGACGCGATACCGCTCGTCTTGATGATGCCCTCGACAAGCGTCTCTTTGAACCGCCCGATTTTCAGCATTTGGGGTTATTTTTGAAAAGGCACAAAATCCATGCTCAGGACGATTTTTTGCCCTTCATCGGAGAGAATAAAATCGAGAAACCGCCGCGTCTGCTCGTTCGGCTCGCCGTTGGTATAGATGAAAAGGGGCCGCGAAATCGGGTAGCGGCCGCTGATCACGTCCTCCTCCGTGGGATCCACCGCCTCGGCGCCGGCGTCCTTGGCTATGGATACGGCCTTGTGGTCCTTGCCGATATACCCCATGCCGTAATAGCCGATCGCGGCGGGATTCTGAGTGATTTCGTCGGCGATCGCCTGGCTCGAAGGCAAAAGCAGCGCATCGGCTGAAAATTCTTCCTTTGATTTGGAATTGCCTTTTCTTAGGACATGCTCCTTGAAATACACATGCGTCCCGGAATTCACTTCACGCGACAGCACGACGATCCTCTGATCCAAACCGCCCGCGTCTTTCCAGTTCGTGATGTGTCCTGTGAAAATACCGGCCAGCTCGTCCAGCGTAAGCTCGGAAACGGGGTTCGAGGGATGGACGACAACCGCTAGACCGTCAAGTGCCACCTTGTATTCTTTGGGAGCGATCCCCTTCTTGGCGGCAAGGTCCATTTCCTTTGGCGTGATATTTCTTGAGCTCATCGCGACGTCGCAAGTGCCGTTTAAAAGCGCCGCGATCCCGGTGCCCGAACCGCCTCCTGTGACAGCAATAAACAGATCGGGATATTTCTCCATATAAGCCTCCGCCCAGGCCTGAACAAGATTCACCATCGTGTCGGAGCCTTTAATCTGCAACGAACCCTGCTTGGCAAAAACTACTGATAGGGGCATGGCCGCTAATAATGCCCATGTAAAAATTGATTTATAAATCACTCTGTGAATCATCTCTTCTCCTTACTGGCTCCAATATACATTCTTTCCATTAAGTTTCCATGAATGAATTATGAAGATTCTATGAAGAAGCCGAAGTTATTCGGCGGGAGTACTTGGGGAATCCGCAACCGGCGGCGTCAGGAGAAGCCTGGGATAAACCATTTCCCCACGGCTTAAATTGTGGTAGTGAAAATCGCGGGCCATCGCCTCAAACGCCGGCCTGGATTCCGGCTCAAGCGCGTAAACCGTAGACGCAAGAATGTTCGCAACATCCTCGCTTTCAAGGTAAGGGTTGTAAATTAAAATCTTATCGATATCGGAAACATATTCCTGCGGAGGCTTCCGGAATGGCACGCCATAACGGTAATAAAGGATGTAGGGCGCAAAAGCAGCCAGGAATTTTTCCTTCTTTGTCATGCTTTGGCGCCAGTCTTTCCCGGTAGCAAAACCCTCGGCATAGCCATAGGAAGAAACCCGCAGGCTCAACAGCAGAATCAAACCGGTGAATAAAACAAATTTTTTGGTTCTCATCCCCTAATTTTCATCCTAATCATTTCTTATCAAAATATCCGTCGATGCTCAGCCACTTCGCATGTTTCAGGAAGAAAAAAAGCGCCGCAAATACGAACCAAAGCCCGATATCAAGGATTAAAACCTTATCAAGCGGTAACGACGCCTTGTCCCCGAAACAGCCACACTCCGTAATCGGCAGCTTCCGCCATAGCGCCGAGCCCAGGGCGGCAATAAACGAGCAATTTAAAAGCCAAAGCACGCTGAGCGAAAAACGGGTCCACAGCCCTTTCAGAAGAAACACCCCGAGGATAAGCTCAACCCAGGGTATCGCCCCTGCGAAAGCCTTCGCGGTCCAACCTGAAAGGATTTTATACTTGTAGACCACCGCGAGGAAATTCTGATAGGGTTCCATAAGTTTCATAGCGCCCGAGACAATAAATACAAGCGCTAAACTCACCCTAAGCAGGAAGAAAAGCTTTTGTTTCACCCCACCACTCTAGCTTTTCAGGGGGGTTGCATCAATAAATATTATTTGCTTTTCCGGCGGCGAAAACAGTGAACCCAATGGTCATCCACAAGACCCATGGCCTGCATGAACGCATAGCAAATGGTGGAACCGACAAACCGAAACCCTCTTTTTTTAAGTTCCTGGCTCATGGAGTCGGAGATTTCGGTCCGTGGGGGCAGCTCTTTCATCGCCTTCCGGCGGTTTTTCACCGGCTTGTTCCCCACAAACTGCCAAATGTACTTGTCGAAACTGCCGAATTCTTTTTTGACAGCCAGGTAAGCCTTGGCGTTATCAATGATGGATTCGATCTTAAGGCGGTTGCGGATGATGCCGCCATTTTGAAGGAGTTGTTTGACTTTTGGACGGCCGTATCGCGCGATCTTTTCTGCGTCAAATCCGTCAAGCGCCTGGCGGTAATTTTCCCGCTTTTTCAATACCGTAAGCCAGCTTAAGCCCGCCTGCGCGCCCTCGAGGATCAGAAATTCAAAAAGCTTCCTGTCATTATGAACGGGACGACCCCACTCCTTGTCATGGTATTCAACATAGATTGGGTGTGACAAACACCATTCGCATCTTTTTGGAACTCTTGGAGAAGGGGGCATACAAACTTACTTGAGGATTTTTTTCCACTCCTCATCTGATTTGATTACGGGCTCCACTTTTTCCGTTTTTCCCGTCGTAGAGTCGTATATTTCGATTTTATCGGACGATTGGACTGTCAATAACCGGAGGATTTTCTGCCGAAGGGCTATCCTCTTTTCTCTCCAGGCGCTTCAGGCGCTTTTCTTCCTTTTTCTTCTTTTTCAGTTCTTCTCTTTTTTTCTTGTCGCTTTTAAAATACTGCCTCATCTTTAGGTCCTTTCTGAATGAAAAATCCCCCGCCCATGGTTATGAGCGGGGGATCTTTACGAACAAACGTTGATTAAAGCTTTACGACGTTTGCGGCTTGTTCGCCCTTGGGGCCCGAGGTGATATCAAAAGATACCCGCTGGCCTTCGGCCAACGTTTTAAAACCCTCGCCTTGAAGCGCCGAGAAATGGACGAACACGTCCTTCTTGCCGTCTTCAGGAGTGATAAATCCGTAGCCTTTTTGGTCGCTAAACCACTTGATTGTACCTTGCGTCATTGTCAATTTACTTCCTTCTACTCTACTTATTGGTTAATAAATGTCTTTGGCCTACTCCGCCAAAGGCAGATACGCCTTAGGTGGAAAAAACAAAAAAACCGCGAATTAAGTAGAGTCCGCGGTTTCTAAATCTTATTCTGTGTAAGCTTCAAAAACAACCCTATCTAACTACGAGAGGAAGTATAACACGCCTGCCTCAAATGTCAAGGCAAACGTGGGTCACTAGTTTTAGCGGCCGCTGCCCTTGCGTTTTGAGAAGCAGTCCTTGCAGTAAACAGGCCTGTCCCCGCTGGGTTTGAAAGGCACTTCGCACTCCTTCTGGCACTCCGCGCAAGTCGCCTTGAACATCTCCTTAGGTCCGCCAAATCCTCCACCACCCTGATACGCCATGTCATCTCCTTGTTTAGGTAATCATATCACGATAAGCCGCCCGATGTCGAGCCTAACTCATCATCCCGCTATACAGCCACCGCCACGCGGTGAATGATTTCTGAAAGATAGGATTGGTAAGGAATCCCCTTTGACCCGGCCAATCTCTTGATCCGACGGATGTCTTTGCTATTAACACGGATCGTGAGCGTCCTGTCCTTCTTTCTGGCGGCAATGGCGTCCGCCACTTCATGCAGTTCCTTGCCGGTCACAGGCACGAACTCATCACGCTCGATAGCGGCCATGATTCTTTTTTCCTCGGCATCCAACTTGATTTTTTTCATCCGGAACCTCCCTTTAAATATTTTCTCGTGTGCTTGCGGCTCGGAAAAGCCGTCTTGAGAAAATAAAAATTCTCGTCCTCTATGTACGGAATGACCCACGCATACCGCCGAAATTCAAAGATCATAAGCCGCTGGTGCCCTCTCCAAATATAGGGACAGACACTCATTTATTCAAAGGCAGACCAAGGAAATACAAAGTAAAGTGAAGCAGGCTGATAATTAGGTGTCTGTCCCTATTTATGTGAATTCGGATTCAATAAAAAGTTCGAGGTCTACGCGATAACCGTTTATATATTTCCCAAGGTTCGCGGAATGATCTTTGGCAATCTGCTCTAGTTCGCGGAGAGTGTAATTACGTACCCGTATCGGTCTGTTTATATCGGCCACTCTTTATGTCCTCAATAATTGCTCTGAGAACATCGGGACCGATATCCTCGTCTTCGACGGACCGCAGTAGCGCAGGAATAAGTTTATTGTTTTGAATAAAATAAGGGGTCACCTATGAACTAATAAGGGGTCACCTATGAAAGCTGACCTCAAGTAAAACTTTATAAATTATTTTCA
>MHFI01000055.1:5919-23023 GCA_001804125.1 Omnitrophica bacterium RIFCSPHIGHO2_02_FULL_51_18 | reverse complement strand
GAGGTCCACGACCTCCGGCTCGCAAGCCGCGCTGTCAATCACGGTCCGCCCCCGAGCCATCACCGCGGCCATCAGGGTATTGGCCGTGCCGAGAACACTGGAACCGAACGCACCGCCCAGATACACGCGCGCGCCTTTTAACTTTTTTAACTTGGCCTTTATGTAGCCGTGTTCAAGCGCCACATCCGCGCCCAGCGCGCGTATCCCTTTCAAGTGAAGATCAATGGGTCTGGGACCGATCACACAGCCGCCCGGCATCGAAACCTGGGCCTGACCGAATCGCGCCAGGAGAGGCCCCAAAAAGCAGATGGAGCCTCTCATCGTACTCACGAGCTTGTAGGACAAGAGCGGCGCGCTTACACACGAAGGATCCACGGTCACCGTGTTTCCTTCATGCTGCACTTTCGCACCCATCAGTTTCAGAATCTTCACCATCGTAAAAACGTCCGCTACTTGCGGCACGTTTTTCACGACGGAGGTTTCTTTGGAAAGAATCGTAGCGGCCAAAATCGGGAGCGACGCGTTCTTCGCGCCGCTTATTTCCACGACCCCTTCGAGCCGCCGGCCGCCTTCAATAACCAGCTTATCCATAAATTCACCCGTCATCCTGAGGAGCCCGCCATGAATCTTGGCGGGCGACGAAGGATCTCGTTTTGAGATTCTTCGGTCGCCTGCGGCGACCTCAGAATGACGTCCTATTCTTTTTGTACCCTTAAAACCCTGTTGATCCCCGTCGCGTCTTTAATAAAACTCAAATTCTTGTACTTTTTATTTCTTAAAATATTCTCCCGTAAAACTTCCGACTGTCCCGCGCCGATCTCCATTAAAAGCCAGCCGCCTTCTTTCAGGAATCCGGGCGCCTGCTCCAAAATAGAATCAATGACTCGGGTTCCTTCGTGGCCGCCGTCCAGAGCCAAACGCGGCTCTTTCCGGACCTCCCGCGGCAAACCCGGAATGTCTTCCTCCGGCACATAGGGCGGATTTGAAACGATCACATCCCAGCTTTCCTTTCGCCGAAGGTAAAACGCCCCAAAAAGATCGCTTTTCACAA
Source organism: Omnitrophica bacterium RIFCSPHIGHO2_02_FULL_51_18 (assembly GCA_001804125.1). GTDB lineage: Bacteria > Omnitrophota > Gorgyraeia > 2-02-FULL-51-18 > 2-02-FULL-51-18 > 2-02-FULL-51-18. The sequence continues at coordinate 21,972 of MHFI01000055.1, read as the reverse complement.
GCCTTATCTTTTTCTGTAACCCATGCAAATACAGGTTCTTACGGGCTATCCGAAGCGCCGCCGAGGAAATATCAAGAGCCGTCATTCTACAGTCAGGACGCTCGCATGTCAAACTGACAGCAATACATCCAGAACCCGTACCGATCTCCAAAATTTCAGGTCCGTTTGCTGTCATCCCCGCGCCCGCCAGAAAAACGGTGGGTCCGTCAATTTGGCGGGCGCGAGGATGACATTTATAATAGGTGTTCAAAATTTTAAGCGCTTCTTCCAACAAAACTTCCGTTTCTGGCCTCGGAATCAACACATCAGGGCTTATAAAAAAATCGAGGCCTGAAAATGAGCGTTCTTTCAAAATATAAGAAAGTGGCGTGCCTTTAAGACGCGTGCGAAGCGCCCAGTCTATCTTTTTTTTGGCCGAGCGCCTGAGCGTTTTCTCGCCCGCAAAAAAATCAACGCGGCCGATGCGCCCAAAATGCCTGACAAGATCCTCGGCCTCCGCCTGTGGAGACAAAACGCCGCCTGAGTCGAGCCGCTTTTCAATCGTTTTCAAAAATAAAATATTTTCCTGAAGCGGGGTCACGCCTTCCCCAGTTCCTCTTCATACAACGCGTCCACGAAAGGCGCGATTCCGCCTTCCAGCACCGCTTCAAGATTATAAATCGTGAGCCCCACGCGGTGGTCCGTCACGCGCCGGTCCTGAAAATTATAAGTGCGTATCTTTTCGCTCCGGTCGCCGGAGCCCACCTGCTCTTTCCGCGCTTTGGCGATCTCGGAGTCCCGTTCATGGGTGATCTTTTCGTAAAGCCTGGCGCGCAGCACTTTCATCGCCTTCTGTTTGTTCTTAAGCTGCGACTTCTCATCCTGGCAGCTCACGACAAGCCCGGAAAGAACATGCGTGATGCGCACGGCCGAGTCGGTGGTGTTCACGCTCTGCCCGCCGGGGCCGCCGGATCGAAACACGTCGATTTTAAGCTCCTCCGGTTTGATCTCCACGTCCACTTCTTCGGCCTCCGGCAAAACGGCGACCGTTACGGCCGACGTGTGTATGCGGCCCGAGGCCTCCGTCGCCGGCACGCGCTGCACGCGGTGCGTGCCGCTTTCAAACTTAAACTTGCCATAAGCGCCTCCGCCGTTCACGGAGACAATGACCTCCTTAAAGCCGCCGGCTTCGTTCGGCGATGAAGAGAGAATTTCAAACTGGAAGCCCAGCAATGCCGAGTACCGGGAGTACATGCGAAGAAGATCGCCCGCGAACAACCCCGCCTCAAGGCCCCCGGTGCCCGCGCGAATTTCCAAAATCGCGTTTTTAAGCAGTTTCGGGTCCTCCTGAATCAGGAGCCCCTCGATTTCATGAACGATCTTTTTCCGTTTTTCCTCCAAGGACTCGAGCTCGCGCTTGGCCATCGACTGAAATTCTTCAGTCTGCGCCTTATCGCCGAGGATATGCCGAGCCTCCGCCGCTTCGCCTTGAATTTTCAGGTACTCGCGATAGAGGCGGACGGTCCTCTCAAGATTTTTGTACTCCCGGCCCAACTCCTTTACGCGCGGCGTATCCTGCGAAATGACCGGGTCCTGGAGCTCGCGCTCGACTTCCTTGAAGCGTTTGACCTTTTCTTCGACCTTCTTTAAGAAACGCATGGTATTTTTTTCTTGTCATTCTGAGCGAAGCGAAGAATCTCATATTTTGAGATCCTTCGGCGACAACGTCGCCTCAGGATGACGTCTGCTTCGGCAGTCGTCACTTCTTTGCGTAGCGTTTCTGGAACTTCTCCACGCGGCCGGCGCTGTCCACAAACTTCTGCTTGCCGGTAAAGAACGGATGGCAGCTAGAACAAATTTCGACGCGTATGTTGGCTTTTGTTGAACGCGTATGGATTACGCTGCCGCAAATGCAGGTGATCGTCGTGTCCTCATACTTCGGGTGAATCGTGTCTTTCATGTCATCTCCATTTAATAAAAGCGTTAAGCGTCAAGTTTTTCCCTTATCGCTTACCCCTTAACGCTTATCGCTAAATTATTGCGCCTTATTCATGTTTTTTAAGAAATCTTTGTTGCTCTTTGTCTTTGAGACCTTCTCGATCAGAAGCTCCATCGCCTCGGTCGAGTTCAACTCATTCAGGACTTTCCTCAAGATCCAGGTCTTCGCAAGGTCCTCCCCGCTCACCAACAGTTCCTCGCGGCGGGTGTTGGACTTCTTGATGTCGATCGCCGGGTATATCCTGCGTTGGAACAGGTTCCGGTCAAGTTGAAGTTCCATGTTGCCGGTGCCTTTGAACTCTTCGAAGATGACTTCATCCATGCGGCTTCCGGTGTCGACGAGTGCTGTGGCGATGATCGTGAGGCTTCCGCCTTCCTCGATGCACCGAGCGGCGCCGAAAAAGCGCTTCGGCTTATGAAGCGCATTCGAATCGACACCGCCTGAGAGAATCTTCCCTGAGTGCGGCACCGTCGTATTGTAGGCGCGCGCGAGGCGCGTGATGCTGTCCAAGAGAATCACGACGTCCTTATTGCATTCGACGAGGCGTTTCGCCTTCTCGATCACCATCTCAGCCACCTGCACATGCCGCTCGGCCGGTTCATCAAACGTGGAACTGACGACCTCCCCTTTCACCAATCGCTGCATGTCCGTGACTTCTTCCGGACGCTCATCGATCAGAAGCACAATCATGACCGCTTCCGGGTGATTGAGCGTGATGCTGTTGGCGATCTTCTGGAGAATGACCGTCTTGCCGCTGTACGGAGGTGCGACGATCAGGGCCCTCTGGCCTTTCCCGATCGGCGTCAGAAGATCAATGATACGGGTCGAGACTTCGTCGGGCGCGGCTTCCAACTTCCATTTTTCTTTCGGATAAATCGGCGTGAGGTTATCAAACAATATCTTCTCCTTACTGCCGTCTTCCGGAGAATCAAAATTCACCTTCTCGACCATCAGCATCGCGAAATAGCGCTCGCCTTCCTTCGGCGGGCGGATCTGGCCCGAAACGGTGTCACCGGTCCTTAAATTGAACTTCCGGATCTGCGACGGCGACACATAAATGTCGTCGGGGCAGGGCAAATAGTTGTAATTGGGCGAGCGCAGGAACCCGAAACCGTCCTGAAGGATCTCCAGCACTCCTTCGCCGGTCATCACGCCGCCGTTTTTCTCCTGCTGGGAGGACGAGAGGATCTTAAAGATGAGATCCTGCTTCTTAAGGCCGCTCACGCCGTCGACCTTCAGGTCATGGGCCAGCTTCGCCAATTCGGGCATTTTCATTTTTTTGAGTTTTGCGACATCGATATCCATCTTAACTGCTTCCCTCCGTGTTTAGTCTTGGGTCTTGTGTCGTGAGTCTTGAGCAGATCTTCTTGCTCAAGACTCACGACACACGACTCACGACAATCTATTGTGATTTGATTTTATTTTTGCTAAGACCTCTAAAACCTTTTTCTTAAGTTCCGGCTTGGATCCGTTGTTCTGAATCACAAAGTCTGCCAGCCTTTCCTTTTTCTTAAGCGGCCACTGGCTCGACAAAATCTTCCGGGCAAGATTCTCCGGAACCCCCTTTTTTTTGGCGCGCGCGATCATAACCGGGAGCCTGGCGCTCACCACGACGGTTACGTCCGCGAGGTTCCGCATTTTGGATTCAAATAAAAGCGGCACGTCCAAAACCAGCACTCCTTTCCGGCGCTTGGCGCTGTAAATCTCGCGGATAAAATCGACGATGACCGCCGGATGAATCAGCGTGTTCAGCTTATCAAGCTCTTTTGGCTCGTCGAAAACATGCCGGGCGAGCTTCTTTCTGTCTATCTGGCCGTTGGGCGCCAAATACTCCCGGCCGAACAATTTAAGAACCGCTCGATACACGGGCTTGCCTTTCCGAATCACTTCCTTGGCTGCAAGGTCAGCGTCCAGAACATGCGCGCCTTGTGTTTGAAGAATTCTTGCCACCTCGCTTTTGCCGGAAGCAAGGCTCCCGGTGACACCAATCACGATCACGACTTCAACATTTCCTCATAAAATTTCTTGTACTCTTTCGCGCTGTGTCTCCACGAAAAATCGGCCCTGAGGCCGCGGCGCCTCAACGCCCGGAGGCGTCTCTTATTTCGAAACGCGGCGATCGCGCGCCCGATCGCCTCTAAAAGCTTCTCCGGAATCCTCTCCTCAAACAAAAATCCGTTCCCCCTCTTCGGGTCCTTATCCGCATCCACCAGAGTGTCGGCAAGACCCCCCGTTTTTCTTGCCACCGGAATCGTGCCGTACCGGAAGCTGATCATCTGCCCGAGCCCGCACGGTTCAAAATAGGACGGCATCAGAAAAAAATCGGCACCCGCGTAGATCCGATGCGCATCGACGGCGTTAAACCCGAGGTAAATCGCGCTTGTTTTCGGATGCCGCTTTCCGATATTCACGAACGTCGTGTGGTAAACGCCGTCTCCTTCTCCCAGGAGCACAAACTGGACCCCCAGTGATAAAAACTTGTCCGCGATCTCCGAAAAAAGCTCCAGGCCCTTTTGCTCGGCAAGCCGCGTGACCATCCCGAATAGCGGAATGTCGGGGTTCACCTCAAACCCGCAGGATTTCTGGAGATCTGCCTTGCAGGCGTCCTTCCCGCTCAGATCTTCCACGGAATACCGCTTTTTGACTTTCTTGTCGGTCCCGGGGTTCCATAGGTCAAAATCAATGCCGTTCAATATTCCCTTCACCGGCACCGGGCGGTCCGCAACCACTCCGTCGAGCCCGAAACCAAACTCACGCGTTTTGATTTCCTCCGCATACGTGGGGCTCACGGTGTTGACGCGGTCCGCAAAAATAAGCCCGGCCTTAAGCAAATTTACTTTTCCGTAAAACTCAAAACCGTCGACCGAAAAAAGGCCGGCGTCGAGCCCAAGCTCTTTAAACTGGTTTCCCGGGAAATGGCCCTGGTAAGCCAGGTTGTGCACGGTCAGCACACTCTTTGTCTTCTTAAAAAAAGCGTCCGCTAGAAACCGCGTTTTAAGAAGCACCGGTAAAAGCGCGGTCTGCCAGTCATGCGCATGAACGATGTCCGGCTTGAAACCGATTTCCTTCGCCAAAGAAAGCGCCTGATTGCAGAAAAACGAAAAGCGCCGGAGGTTATCGTGATAATCGCCTCTCTCGTTGCCGTACACGCCGGCGCGGTTAAAAAACTTCTCATGCTCGATAAAGAAAATTGAGACGTTTTTCGAGGGCTTTTTCCTCTTCGCCTGGAGGCCCCGGTAACGCGGCATCATGACAGCGCTCCGGACGCCCAGCTCCCCGAGCGCAAACGGCAGCGAACCCGTCACGTCCGCAAGGCCGCCCGTCTTCACGAACGGCGCAACTTCGCTGGCGCAGAACAATACCTTCATAAGTGGTAAAGTGGTAACCTAGCCAAGATAGACTCGGTGGTAAAGGGACAAGAAGACTCGGTGGTAAAGGGACAAGAAGACTTGGTGTTAGCCAGTCCTTTTATCACCAACCCTTGATATGTCTTTACCACTCTACCACCGACCCATTTTTTGTATCTTTACCACTTACAACTAACCGGTTTCTTCCATGTCTAACCAATTTGGCCCGACCTTGACCGACACTTTCAGCGGCACCTTGAACGACACCGCTTCCTGCATTTCCGGGACGGCAATGTCCAGAAGGCTTTTAAGTTCCTTCTTCGGCGCCTCAAACATCAGCTCGTCGTGCACCTGCAGAATCATCCGCGAAGAAAGCGCCTTTTTCTTCAACACGTCCGCGATGCGCACCATCGCAATCTTTATAATGTCGCTCGCGGTGCCCTGGATCGGCGCGTTGATCGCGGTGCGCTCGGCGAAACTCCTGATTTGCGGGTTCTTCGATCGAATGTCCGGAATATAACGCCGGCGCTTGAAAACCGTCGAAACAAAACCGTCTTTCCTCGCCCTCTCCAATGTCCCGTCAAGATACTTTTTAATCCCCGGATAACGGTCAAAGTACTGTTTGATAAAATCGCGCGCGGCTTCGTTTGAAATGCCGAGGCTCTTCGCGAGGCTGAATGCGCCCATGCCGTAAAGAATCCCAAAATTGACCGTCTTCGCCGAATCGCGCATCGAGCCGGTCACTTGCTCCGCGGGCACGTTGAAAATAAGCCCGGCCGTGTGCCGGTGGATATCCACGCCCTCCCGGAAAGCGTGAATAAGCTGCTTGTCCTGCGCCAGATGCGCGAGCACCCTCAGCTCAATCTGCGAATAATCCGCGGAAACCAGCACATTCTGCTTGGATTCCGCAACAAAAGCCCTCCGGATCTTGCGCCCTTCTTCTGTCCTTACGGGTATGTTCTGCAGATTAGGCTCGCTGGAAGAAAGCCTCCCGGTGGCCGCCACTGTCTGGTTAAAAGAAGTGTGAAGCCGGTGGGTCTTCGGATTCACCAGGAGCGGAAGGGCATCCACGTAGGTAGATTTCAGCTTCGAAAGTTCCCTGAATTTCAATAACGCCTTCGGAAGGGAATGGATTTCGGCAAGCTCTTGCAGAACCTCGACGTCGGTGGATGCCCCGGTCTTGGTCTTTTTTACCACAGGAAGCCCCAGCTTTTCAAATAAAATCTCTGCGAGCTGTTTCGGGGAGTTGATGTTGAATTCGCACTTGGCCTCTTTGTGGATCTGTTGGGTGAGGCTGAAAAGCGCCTTTTCCATTTCCGAGGAAATTTCCTTTAAGAACGGCTTGTCGATCGCAATCCCCGCGTATTCAATGTCCGCCAGCACCGGAACCAGCGGCATCTCGATTTCCTCAAATAAGCGGAACGAATCTTTTTCATCCAGCTTCCGCTTCAAAATTTTTGACAGGCGCAGCGTAATGTCGCTGTCCTGGCAGCCGTATTTGTAAACGCGCTCCAAGGCGGCGTCCTGCATCGAAATCTGCTTGGCGCCCGAGCCTATCAGTTCCTCAATCGAAGTAAGCCGCAGGCCCAAGTGCTCCATGGCAATCGCGTCCAGGTTATGCCGCTTCTTGTCGGGATTCAGGCAATACGAAGCAACCATCGTGTCAAACGCGATGCCGCGAAGTTCGATCCCGAAATTTTTTAAAATATTCGTCTCATACTTTATGTTCTGCCCCGTCTTTTTGATCTTCGCGTCCTCGAAAAGGGGTTTTAAGGAAGAAAGGCAGGCCTCGGCCGAAAGCGCCGCCTTCTTCTCCAACAGATCATGCGCCGGAGGAAAACTCACGTAATAAGCTTCCCTGTCGCGGAATGAAAATGAGACGCCTATCGGCTCGGCCAAAAGCGGATCCGTGCCGGTCGTCTCGAAATCAAACGCCCACTCCTTTTGCCCAGCCAACGCGCTTTTAAGTTCCTCGAACGTTTTTTTGTCTTCGATCAGGTGATATTTCAGCGAGACGTCATCCGCATTTTTCTCTTCCTTCACCGGAAGGTTTTTCAGGAAGCTCCTGAACTCAAGTTCCTGATAGATCTCGGCGAGTTTCTCCGCATCGGGCGGGCGGCACTGCAAGTCTTTGAGATTGATTTCCAGCGGAACGCCCTGGTGAATCTCGGCCAGCTCCCGGGAAAGACGCGCCTGGTCTTTGTATTTCTCAAGAATCTCTTGGAGTTTCTCGCTCTTCACTTTCGGGATGTTCTTCAACACGTCCTCCAGCGTGCCAAATTTCTGAATAAGGCCCGAGGCGGTCACCGGCCCGATCCCCGGCACACCCGGAATATTGTCGGAGGTATCGCCCATGAGCGCCATGATTTCAACGACGCGGTCCGGCCCGACGCCAAAGCGCTTTTTCACCTCGGTCTCATCATAAATAAAATTTTCTTTCTGCGGGTTTAAAACCTTAATCTTTTTTGTCACCAGCTGCAACGCATCCTTGTCGCCGGTCACGATAAAAACCTCGTGTCCCGCTTTTTCGATCTTTTTCGCGACCGTCGCAATCACATCATCGGCCTCGTAGCCCTCTTTTTCAAAAATCGGGATGTTCATCGCGCGCACCACGTCCTTGATGATCGGCATCTGCGAAACGAGGTCCTCCGGCATCGGCTGCCGCTGGATTTTGTACTGGTCATAACGCTCATGGCGGAACGTCGGCCCCTTCAAGTCAAATGTGAGCGCCACACCGTCCGGATCAATTGCCTTGAGGAGTTTCTCCAGCATGGTCACGAAGCCAAAGACGGCATTCGTGGGCTGGCCCTTGGAATTTCTCAAGTCGCGGATGGCGTAAAACGCGCGGTAACAGAAAGAGTTACCGTCGAGCAGGATAAATTTCATAATGAAAAAGCATCGTCATTTCGAGCGAAGCGAGAAATCTCATCAGGTCGTGTGATGAGATCTCTCAGCTCCTTCGGAGCCTCGAGATGACATTCAAGCGTTTTGGTCATTTTTTTAGATTTCAGAATTTAAACTTAGGAATTATCCTTTATTGGGAGGAAACGATAAAATACAAAAGCACCGCCACTAAAAGCGTGCAGAGAATGTAAAAATCGTTGAAATACCAGTAATCCGCAAGCTTCTCAAAAACACCGGCCCTGCGGACCGTACTGTGGTGAGAAAAATAGCGTGTACGCCCGGGGAAAAGCTCGCGCTCGATTCTCCACTTGATCTTGACCTGTTCAATGTCTTCCTTTTTAAACCTTAAGAAGGCGCCCGCGATCTGATGCGTGGGAACCTGGTGTTTATGGACAAGTCCCCAGAGATCGTCTTCGCTCACATCCAAAAGCTCCGCGGCTTCATGGACATTTATGTAATGCTCAGCTTCCATCAAATAATCTTGCCATTGGTTGTCCACTGATCCTCACCTCCCACCGACCTTTGCATGAGTTACTGAGGTTTCATTAAATAATGGAAGTCCGGATAGCTTGAAAGTTCTAAACGGTCTCTCTTACCCCGCCTGTAAAGCGCGGTTCCCAGACCCGCGATCATCGCCGCGTTGTCCTGGCACAACTCAAGCGGCGGAAATATGACCTTGAGTTTTTGCTTCCTCTCGGCCTCTTTAAACTTTTCACGCAATCGGGAATTGGCGCTTACGCCGCCGCCCACTATCACGGTTTTTAAATTCCTGGATTTTGCGGCGCGAACCGTCTTTTCCACGAGGACCTCGCACACGGCCTCCTGGAACCCGGCGCAGATTTGTTTTTTGGTCTTAAGCGTTAAAGGCTTTTTCTTCTTTAATTCCAAGACCTTGTAGAAAACCGCTGTCTTAATGCCGCTGAAGCTAAAGTCTAAAGAATCGGACTTGAGAAAGGGCCGGGTAAACGGAAAAACCTTCGTATCTTCCCCCCGGCTTAAACGATCCACCCCTGGACCTCCAGGGTACCCTAAACCCAGTATTTTTGCAACCTTATCAAAGGCCTCACCGGCCGCGTCATCTAACGTTTTACCGAGGATTTGGATGCGGTCGTGGTTTTTCATGTGAATGATCAGCGTATGGCCGCCGGAGACCACAAGCCCAAGGCACGGCAAGCAGGGCTGCCTTCCGGATAAAAAAGCGGAGTAAAGATGCGCGATCACGTGGTCCACGCCTATCAAGGGTTTTTTAAGCGCCAGCGCCAGCGCTTTTGCGGCCGACAGACCCACCAAAAGCGAGCCCATGAGGCCGGGTCCTTGAGCGACCGCGATAAGGCCGACATGTTTCAATGAAAGCCTTGCTTTTTTTAAAGACGCTTCGAGACACGGCAGCAATGTCTCCAAATGCGCCCGGGAAGCAATTTCGGGCACCACGCCCCCATACGGTTTATGCTCCAAAAGACTTGAAAATACCACATTGGCAAGCACCTGTTTGCCGTTTTTTACGAGCGCAATCGAAGTTTCATCGCAGGTGGTTTCTATTCCAAGAGTAATCATTAAATTACCACTTTTATCATATCAGTTCTCTCACCAACACAAACTTAATCCCTCGTTTCTCAAACTCCGGTACAACCTCTTTGATGACTTTGAGCGTCAGCTCCCTATCATGCCCCATCACGACCACTTGCCCCCGCCTTTGGGCAATGCCCTTCGCGCGGTCAAGCTGCTTTTTAATCGATTCGGCTGTCATTTCATTATCAATGAACACATCGCGCTTCGCGAAGCGAAGCCCCAGCTCCTTCGCCACCCGGGGGCCCACCGTGGTTGAGGCCACGTGGCTGTCGATGTAAAACAGGTTTCTTTTTTTTAATTCTCCCAAGACAATCTTCATGACTCTCAGGTCGCTCGTCGCGGCTGACCCTTGATGATTATTCACGCCTTCGGCGCCGGGGACACTTTCCAGCGCGGACACCAAATGACTGCTGATCTGGGCATCGGACATCGCCGTTAAGACCGTATGGGGCTCGAGCTTCGCCCGAGTGCCTTTGGGCTGCATCGGCATGTGAAGCATCACACCCAGCCCGCGCGATTCGGCGCTTTCGGCTATTTTTTTGCTGAAGGGCAAATGCGGCAAGATCGAGAGCGTAACCGGCCGGTCGATTTCATCGAAGTACTTCATCAAACGGGTGCTGTTGCCCCAATCATCGAGAATGATCGCCATTTTAGCTTCCCGGACGCCCGGCGCCTGAACCGAAAGTTTTTCCTTGGCTTTCGGCACTTTTTTGACCGGGACCGCGCTGACCCGCTTGACCGGGTGTTTCACGGAGGGTTTTTGATAAACACAAGCCCGCACCACAAAAAACGCCACTGCCAAAACAAATAAAATAGAAAAAGCGATCTTTAAATTACGCATAAGTTAAATTGTCATCTCGAGGCTCCGAAGGAGCCGAGAGATCTCATCACACAACTTGATGAGATTTCTCGCTTCGCTCGAAATGACAGTATTAAACATTTTCTAATTTCTCTTTCACGACCTCAATCGCTCGTTTAAGCTTGAGGGTTTTGAGGCGGCGCACGGAAAAGATCAGACGAGTTCTTTGAGCTTCTTTTTCATAAGCTCCTGGACTTTGCCGGGATTGGCGGTCCCCCGGCTTTTTTTCATGACCTGCCCCACCAAAAACATCGCAGCCGTCTCCTTTCCGGACTTAAAATCGCTCACAACTTTTGGGTGGGCCTGAATCGCTTCGGCGATCCACGCGTCCAAGGCACCTTCGTCCGAAACCTGCGCAAGCCCCTTTTCCTTCATGACCTCTTCGGGATCGCGATGAGTCTTCAGAACCTCGGGGAACACCTTCTCCTTGGCAGTCTGGAAGCTAAGCTGCCCGGACTCGACCAGCTTTATGAGACGAATCAATGTTTCGGGCGCAAGCTTCAACGCCTCAAATTCAAGCGACGCTTCGTTGAGATACGCGGAAATCGGGCCGATCACCCAATTGACGATTGTTTTGTGGCCCGGGAATCCGGAAGCGCAGTCTTCAAAAAAATCGGCGATGCCGGAGGACTGCGTCAGAAGCCCCGCATCATACGTTGTCAGGCCGTAATCCCTCGCAAAGCGCTCGGCTTTTTCCTTGGGAAGCTCCGGCAGGGAGGCAAGCTCCCTGTCAATCTCTTCCTGCGTGACAAAAAATGGCACTAGGTCCGGTTCCGGAAAATAGCGGTAATCATGCGCCTCTTCTTTTGAGCGCATGGAGAGAGTTTTTTGCTTCAGATCATCCCACAAGCGTGTTTCCTGCGGAATCGCTTCACCTTTTTCAAGCGCTTCGGTTTGGCGCTTTATTTCGTACTGAAGCGCCGCTTTGACGGCCTTAAACGAATTCAGGTTCTTAATTTCCACTTTTTTGCCGAGCAGGTCGCTTGCATTTTTCCTCACGGACACATTCGCGTCACACCTTAAATGGCCTTTTTCCATATTGCACTCGGAAACGCCGATGGATTTGATGATCGCCTTTAAATGTGTAAGGTACTGATAAGCCTCTTCCGGAGTTTCAAGCTCCGGTTCGCTCACAATTTCCAGAAGCGGTGTGCCCGCGCGGTTTAAATCCACGTGACTCGCCGCGGCGGAGATATCATGCATGAGTTTTCCCGCGTCCTCTTCCAGGTGCGCGCGTGTTAAGCGGATTTTTTTCAACCTGCCTTCCGTTTCAATTTCAAGTGCGCCGCCCTGCCCCAGCGGACAATCGTACTGGGAAATCTGATAGCCTTTCGGGAGATCCGGATAATAATAATTTTTCCGGTCAAACTTGATCCGCTTCGAAGGGGTCCCGCGAAGCGCCAGCACCGCACGCAGCCCCAAGCGAAACGCCTGGTGGTTCAGGACCGGTAAAACGCCCGGAAGCCCGAGACACACCGGACACACCTGGCTATTGGGCGGCGCGCCAAACCTGATCTCGCAGCCGCAGAAGATCTTTGTCTTGGAGTTGAGTTGTACGTGGACTTCTAGACCTATGGTAGTTAAATATTTACTGTTCATTATCATTTCGTCATTCTGAGGCCCAAACTAGCCCGCGTCATCCTGAGGACCCTGAACGTAGTGAAGGGGCCGAAGGATCTCGTTTTAGATCCTTCGCTTCGCTCAGGATGACGGCTCCTCCGGTTTCTGTTTATGAAACTCTGTCGCTTGCTCAAACGCGTGCGATACTTTAAATAATGTCCCCTCATCAAATGGCTTGGCTAAAAACTGAAGACCTATCGGCAAATTATTTTTGGAGAAGCCGCAAGGGATGGAAATCGCCGGGACTCCGGCGAGGTTTGCGGAAATCGTATAAATATCCGAAAGGTACATCTGGAGCGGATCTTCGGTCTTTTCTCCGATTTTAAATGCAGGGCTCGGCGCCGTCGGCGTCAGAAGCACGTCCACTTTCTTGAATGCCTCGTCAAAATCACTTTTAATCTTCGTGCGGACTTTCATCGCCTTTAAGTAATAGGCGTCGTAGTACCCGCTCGAAAGCGCAAAAGTGCCGAGGATAATCCGGCGTTTGGCCTCGGCGCCAAAACCATCGCCGCGGGATTTTTCATACATTTCTTTTAAAGTTTGAGCCGATTTATTCCGGTATCCGAAACGGACGCCGTCAAATCGCGCTAAGTTAGAACTCGCCTCGGAAGGCGCGACGATGTAATAAACATTCACGGCATGCTCCGTGTGAGGAAGCGAGACTTCGGAAACGACCGCGCCGAGACCCTCGAGTTTTTTGACAGCGGACTTTATGGCTTCCCCCACTTCCTTTGACAACCCTTCCTTAAAGTACTCCTTCGGCATGCCGATCTTCATTCCTTTAATCGACTGCCCCAAGAAACTTGTGTAGTCCGGCACCGGCACGTCGGCGGAGGTTGAATCTTTCGGGTCATAGCCGGCGATCACATTCAAAAGAAGCGCCGAGTCTCTCACATCGCGCGTCATCGGGCCGATCTGATCGAGACTCGAGGCAAACGCAATGAGACCGTAGCGCGACACGCGGCCGTAGGTGGGCTTAAGCCCAACAATCCCGCACAAGGCCGCCGGTTGGCGGATGGAACCGCCGGTGTCAGAACCGAGCGCCGCGATCGCGGTGCGGCTCGCAACGGATGCGGCCGATCCCCCGCTTGAACCGCCGGGCACACGCGCCAAGTCCCACGGGTTTTTGGCGGGCCCATAAAAGGAAGTCTCACAGCTTGAGCCAAATGCAAACTCATCCATGTTCGTGCGCCCGAAAATAACCGCGCCCGCGTCCAAAAGTTTCTCAATCACTGTCGCGTTATAGGGCGCGATGTAATTTTGCAAAATTTTAGACGCACAGGAAGCCTCCTGCCCTTCCACGCAGATATTATCCTTGATCGCAATCGGCACGCCCCAAAGCGGGGATCGAAGATCCCCGTCCGCCGACGCCTGCCCGCCGATGTTTTGATGGCGGGCTTTAGTGGCGGGCGGTTTCCGATGTATCGGGCGAGTTTGTTCGAACTTTACGTAGGCGTTGAGTTTCCCGTCTTTGGAGTGAATAGCCTGTGTCAGAGAATCCAGGATCTCTTTTTGTGTGCAGGAATTCTTCTTGTAAAGCTCGGAAAGTTCCGAGGCAGTTTTATCGGCGAGTGAGTTCACGGCTTCTTAGGATTTATCCTCTATGACTTTCGGGACTTCAAAGAAACGGCCTCTGACCTGAGGGGAATTCTTCTGGAACTCTTCGACGTTCAGGGAAGGTTTGATCTCGTCCTCGCGAAACACGTTCGTCAGCGGCAGAGGGTGGCTCGTGGGCTCCACCCCGTCTACGTTGACCTTGCGCAGCTCATCCACAAACTTAAGGATGCCAGCCACTTGGGACTCAAAAACCTTCAGGTCTTTTTCCTCAAAATGCAAGCGCGCGAGACTGGCGATGTGTTTCAGGTTAAATTCACTCACCCCGCCACCTGTTTCGTCCGCCAAAGGCGGACCGATCGCTTCGCTATCGTTAGAAATAGGTGGTGGGGTCATGGCTGTCGATTGTATCAAACCTAAGTGCACCAGTCTATGGGCTGACCGGCTTTGAATCCAGTATGGCGACTCTTGTGGCATTGACGTCAAGTGCGCCGGGATACGGCAAATTGGCAACTGTCCGAGCGCGGCCTAGCGCGAGTTTTGCCAATTTGCCGAGGCTCCCCGCACTTACGTCAATGCCACGGAGCATACTGGATTCAAAGCCGGTCAGCCTGAAACTTTTGGATGGAGTATTTTAAGAAAACTCTCGCCGATGACTTCGACTTGCCAGGGCATCAGAAGATCCGCGCGCGCCATTTCCTGTTTGCCGGCCGGCACGCCTGAGGAAAACTCCTCAAGCACATAGTTCGTAGCCAAAAGGCTCGGCTGTACTTTAAGTTCCTTGGCTAGTTTTTCCCTCTCCTCTTTCAGCGCTTTGAGCAAAGTTTCCGCCTTGTTCGTCCAGCGCCTTTTGCCGTGCTCCGGCTTCTTGGCCGTGTATTCGGTGGGCGCGAGCGTCCGGGCTTTGGCGAGCGTTTGGTTCAAAACATCCCGATAGTCTCTTTTGATATTCCTGGGGGCCTTGGGCAGCTCCGCCACGTCCGTAAGCGCCTGGTTTGAGGACCACTCCGCGATCTGGACCAGCGTATCGGAATGAAGGATTTTAAAAGTCGGTCTGTCTCTTCTCCGTGCTTCCTCCTCCCTCCAATTCCAAAGTTCCCGCAAGATCGTAAGCGCCTTCGGATTCAAATCCTTCGCGCCTTTGATCTGCCATTCCAGCCCGGCCACGCTCTTCGCCTCTTTTTCGGCAAGCGCGGACTGCGTCATGCGCTCGCAGAACTGCCGGTGCCACTCGAGCCTGCCGGCGGCCGCCAGCTCCTCCTTGATCTTGTCCGCGATCAGCCTTAAATAATGCGTGTCGTTGGCGGCATAGGTCAAAAGTTCCTGAGACAGCGGCCGCTCGGACCAGTCCGCGCGCTGCGCTTTCTTCGACAGCTTGACCCCGCAGTGCTTTTCGGCTAAGTCCGCGAACCCCTGTTTCTCGTAGCCTAAAAGCTGCGCGGCGATCATCGTGTCAAAAACGGACGGCGGGGAAAATTGATAAAAACGCTTGAGGATCCTGAGGTCAAAATCAGCGCCGTGAAGCAGAAGCTCTTTCTTCTCCAAGATCCGCACAAGCGGCCCGAGATCGAGCGCTCCGAGCGGATCTATCACGTAGTCCTCACCGGGAATGCTCACCTGCATCAAACACAGCTTCTCTATGTAGTGGTGCAGGCTGTCGGCTTCGGTGTCGAGGCTGGCCCAGGGTGAGTTTTGAATACACGCCTGCGCCTCTAAAAGCGGCCCGCTTTCGGTGATGAGTTTCACTTTTTCAGCGCGTCAAAAAGCGTGGGATTCCTGGCGTCTTTGGGCGATAAAAGATAAGGGGTATTTAAAACCGGCCACTTTATTTTAAGCGCGGGGTCATTCCAGAGGATCCCCCGCTCATGCTTGGGCGAGTAATAGTCAGTGGTCTTGTACAACACTTCCGTATTGTCCTCGAGCGCGAGAAATCCGTGGGCAAAGCCTTCGGGAATATAGATCATTTTTTTATTCTCGGCGCTTAAAATTTCGCCGACATGCCGGCCATAGGTTTTTGAACCCTTTCTCAGGTCCACCACCACATCAAACACACTGCCGCGGATCACACGAACGAGCTTCGCTTGAGCGCGCGGCGGCGCCTGATAATGAAAAGCCCGGACCACGCCTTTTGCCGATCGGCTGTGATTGTCCTGGACGAAACGCGCGCGGATGCCGTTCTTAGAAAAAAGTTTTTGCCGGTACGTCTCGCAAAAGAATCCCCG
>MHFI01000055.1:0-5902 GCA_001804125.1 Omnitrophica bacterium RIFCSPHIGHO2_02_FULL_51_18 | reverse complement strand
CGCGAGTCACCGAAAACTTTCGGTTCGATGATCAGGACACCGGGAATTTTTGTCGGAATGAATTTCATATCACTTAGTAATTAACATAGTCAGGCCGATCACGACAAGCATAATCTCGACCAGCCTCACGAACCGCTCACGCGATATCCGCTCCAGGATCTTCTTAGACACATAGGAACCCGCGCTCATCACGAACCCAAAACCCAGTCCCGCCAAAAGCGCTTCTTTGCCTAGAATGTGAAGCCGGTTGTAGGTCACGGATTTCACCAGATGCATGCCGACCGCGCAAAGCGCCTCGGTGCCGACGAACGCTTCCTTGGTGAGCCCGTAAGCGAGAAAGAACGGCGAGGACACGGGCCCCACCCCGCCCATGAGCGCCGACAGGAATCCCGTCACGGCGCCGAGCGGCGTGAATATCCAAGGGTTGGTCACTTTTGGTTCTCTGTGAAGATGGCGCAAGACGACGGTGACCAGCAAAAATGCCGCGATCCCCTTTTTGATCCAAAAAACAGGCAGTGACACGTACACAAAAGAACCCCAGATCGCGAAAGGCAAAGCGCCCAGGGAAAAAAGTCCGACAAGCTTAAGATTAAGCTCACGGCGGTTAAAGTAAACACGCGAGGCGTTGCCGAGAAGGACAGAAACGGTCAGGATCGGGACCGAGGCCCGCACACCGTAGATCGCCACAAGCGCGGGGAGAAAGATCATGGCGCCGCCGAATCCCACTACGCCCGAGAGCGTGGACGCCGCAAACGCAACCACGGCCGTGCTTAACCAGACAAAGAGGTCGATTTTAGTCGCGGGCGCGCACGGAACTTGCGATCGTGGCACTCAAATTTTTGATGGATTCTTCGGACGAATTTTCCAACTCAAAATGCACGACACGCCGTCCTTTGGCCTCGAGCGCCTCAAGGTCCCCGATGGCCTGCGCCCACTCAAGGGCTTTAAAACCAACCTTTTCGCCGGGGATCGAAAGCTCTTGGGCGTGCTTGACGGTGATGAACACGTAAACACCGTTGTTGCCGCCCCCTTTATGAAGCTGACCGGTGGAATGAAGGTAACGCGGGCCGAAACCCAGTGTTACCGCTTTATGTGTCACGTTTCTCAGATCCGCCTGGAGCGCCTCGAGCGATTTTCTCAGCTCTTCCCGGTCAGGCAGGAAAGCCAGAATGCCAATATAATCACCCTCATCGAGGTCATTCCAAAATGTCTCAAGGTCGACTTCCGCCTTGGGAGGAGCGATTGTCTCCCCGGCCTCGATTTTTTTAAGCAATGACTTGGTCTTGTCCTTCGCGGACTGCACATCCGGCTGGTTGAACGCATTGACCTTCAAAAGCGCGCAGGCCAGCGCCGTCGAAAACTCCCATCGAAAAAACTCCGCGCCCAAGTCATATTTGTCCTTGAGCGTGAGAACCAGCACCGGGTGTTCCGCGTCCCGGAACGCCTGCAGTTTTTTCGTGTGAGTTGAGGCTTCTTCAGACTCAAGAATCAGCGCGATAAAAAAACGGTCGTTGCCGTAAATGCCCGGCCGCTCGAGGGCCTCATGGGCCACGGGGACTATCCCCAGGTCGTCCTTGCCGCTTGACTCCGCCACCAGCTGTTCCGCCCAATCCCCAAAAGACTCTAAGCCCTCGTCTGACACCAATGTAAGCTTGTCACGCCCCTCTTCGGCAAGAACCGCCATCCCGATACCAAGCGCGGCGGCCGGATTTTGCTCGATATCAAAATCCACCGACACCTCCTCGGCCATGGCGATGGCTCTGTCGAGAATCTTCCCGATATCGATACCGATAAGCGACGCCGGCACCAGGCCAAAATAGGTCAACGCCGAGAACCGCCCGCCGATATCTGCGGGCGCGAGAAATATCCTTCGGAAGTCATTTTTTTTAGCCAGCTCCTCAAGCGGACTGCCCGGATCCGTGATCGCGACAAATTGCTGACCCGCATTTTCACCGTTTAAAGCCTTGACCTTCTCAAAAAAATATTTGAAAAATGACACGAGCTCTATCGTGCCGCCTGATTTGCTCGAAACAATGAAGAGAGTTTTTGGCAAGTCGAGCTTAGCTTCCATGTCTTGCACCCGCAAAGGATCCGTGCTGTCGAGCACCAAAAGTTCCGGAAATCCCTTCTTAGCCCCAAATACTTTCTGAAAAACTTCCGGCGCGAGACTTGATCCGCCCATGCCCAACAAGAGAACTTTTGTAAACCCGACGGCTTTGATTTCGCCGGCGAAAGCTTCAAGCTCCGCGGCCTTTTCCTTCATGAGTTTGGGCGCCGCGAGCCAGCCCAGGCGCGAGGCGGCCTCCTTTTGTCCTGCGGCATCCTTTGTCCAAAGCGATACGTCTTTGGCCCAGATCCGGCGTATTACATCCTGCTTTTCGACTTTTTCAAACCAATTTTGAATGGTCTTCCCGTAAGAACCCCAAAACGCGTTCGTTGTTTCCACGGACTCCACTTTTAGCTTCTCTCCGTCATTTCGAGCGAAGCGAGAAATCTCATCACACAACTTGATGAGATCTCTCGGCCCTGCGGGCCTCGAGATGACATTTGTTATTTTCTCTTCGCACGAATCGCCTGAATAATCTTATTATGCGAATCGGCGAATGAAGCGACCCCCGCCTCCTCCAGCTTCTGTGTTGTCTCATTCAGATCAATCCCGAGCGTCTGGAGGCTGGCCAGAATTTTAAGGCTGTCTTGGATATTTTCCTTAAGTCTTGCGCCCGGCACGCCGTGGTCCCGAAAAGCGTCGAGCGTCGCCGGAGGAGCCGTATTCACGGTTTGAGGCCCCATCAATCTTTCCACGTACAACACATCGCTGTAGTTTGCATTTTTTGTGCCGGTGCTCGCCCATAATGGCCGCTGGACTTGAGCGCCAAGCGCTTTTAACCTTTGGAACCTTTCACCCAAAAAAGTCTTCTCAAACTCAAGATAGGCCGCCTTGGAGTTCGCGATCGCTACTTCACCCGCCAACGATTTTTGTTTCTGGACCAGCACCGGGTCAAGCGCCGTATCCAGACGGCTTACAAAAAAACTCGCGACCGAAGCGATGTGATCCACTTTTCTCCCCGTGTCCAAACGTTCCTCGAGGCCGGTGAGATACGCGTTCATGACCGCGCGGTAGCGCTCCACTGAAAAAATAAGTGTCGCGTTCACCGAGAGTCCGTCGGCGATAACCGCCTTGATGGCCGGCAATCCTTCTATCGTCGCGGGGATTTTTATCATGACGTTCCGGCGATTCACGCGGCTATGGATCTCCTTGGCTTCCTCAATCGTCCCAACCGTGTTGGTCGCTAAAAGGGGGTTCACCTCAATGGAAACATATCCGTCCTCGCCTCTTGTCTCTTCGAAGACCGGCAGGAAAGTATCCGCGACCTTCTGGACAGCCTCAATCGCGAAGGTCCTAACGATCTCTTCTTCCGTGGCTTCTGAAAACTGGCCGATCTCTTCGTCGTATTCGCCGCTTGCGATCGCTTTCTCGAAAATCGTGGGGTTGGTCGTAGCGCCGCGGATGCCGTCCTCGCGGATCAGGCGCTCAAACTCTTTCGGCGGCAGCAAACCGTCATACCATATGCTTTGGCCGAAGCTTAGGATTTGTTTGAGAGGGTTTAATCTTTGTTGAGTCTGCATTGGTGGCTCTCCTTTATCACGTCATCCTAAAAACTTCACTCGTCATCCTACTTCACTCGTCATCCTGAGGACCCTGAGCGTAGCGAAGGGGCCGAAGGATCTCGTTTTTAGATCCTTCGCGGAGTTTACACTGAGCGAAGCGAATGTGCTCAGGATGACGTGTAGATTCCCGCTTGCGCGGGAATGACATTATATTAATTGTTTCTTAAACTCCTCCAAATCCGTAATAGGCAAACCGCAAACCTTATTCTTACAAATATATGCCGTAGTTTTCCCATCGACTGGCGGTTTGTCGCCGCCTTCTTTATTCCACAGTGTAATTTTATTCGGCAGAAATCTCAAATAGATTTCTCGGAGCATACTCTCGAATGTTTCGTCCTGTTTGACGGCTGACAACACCATTTCATAGGAAGGCCCTACCGCAAAGTCAAGCGCGCTGAGCATCTGACTGTAGCCGGTCGGTTGAGCGGCCACTTCATCCGAAAATACCTGAAAAATCTCGGCCGCGTATTTCTCGTACGCCTCATCCGCCGCGAAGCGGCTGAGTAAGAGCGCCGTCAGGGCCGCCATGGAGTTGCCGGAGGGAATCGCGCCGTCATAACTGTTTTTAGGTCGCGCAATGAGGTCCTTGGTCCCGGCAGAAGTCAGATAAAATCCGCCGCGCTCCGCGTCCCAAAACTCATCGACCATCATCCTGAAAAGTTTTCTGGATTCTTCGAGCCACCTCCTATCAAAACTGGATTCGTAGAGATTCAAATAACCGTAAATCAAAAACGCGTAATCATCGAGCGTCGCCTGGATCGCGGCCTCACCGCCGCGATAGCGGTGAAGCAGTCGCCCATTTTTATCTGTCAGTGTGGTCCGTATAAACTCCGCAGCTGATTCTGCCGCATTTAAATATTTCACCTCATCCAAGACGCGTGACGCGAAAGCGAAACTCGCTATCATGAGCCCATTCCAGTCCGTCAAAACCTTATCATCCAGATGCGGCGGCACTCTTTTGGCCCGGTGTTCAAGAAGCTTTTTTCTCGAGTCCGCTATTATTTTGTCGATCTCCGTCACTGATCTCTTAAAATACTTAGATGTAACCTCTTTATTTTGAGCTAGATACAATACATTCTGATTCATAAATTCTTTGTGCGGGTCCTGCAAAGCATTGCCGGCTTTTTCGACACCGTAAACATACGAAAAAATCTCAGCGTCTTTTTCGCCCAAAACCTCATCCAGTTCCTCGCGTCGCCAGACAAAATAAGCGCCCTCTCTTTTATGGCTGGGATCCCGCGGGTCTTGGCTATCCGCATCCTGCGCGGAATAAAATCCGCCCGCCACTAGAGCGTCGGCGGGCGTCGATGAATCTCCGCCCTTCTTGTCCGTCATTTCACGAAGCACATAGTCAAGTGTTTCGCGCGCCACCCGCGCGAACGCTTCATCATGGGTCGCCTGATATGCCTCAAGAAAACTACGGACTAAAATAGCCTGGTCATACAACATTTTCTCAAAATGAGGCACGCGCCACTGGGTATCCGTCGAGTAGCGGTGAAATCCTCCGGAGAGCTTGTCATAAATTCCGCCGCTCGCCATCGACCGAAGCGTGTGAGTGACCATGTCGAGCGCGTGCGCGTCGCCAGTTCTTTTCCAGTAACGGAGAAGAAAGGAAAGCGAATGCCCCATCGGAAATTTAGGCGCGGAGCCAAAACCTCCAAAACGCGAGTCGTAGCTCCCGGAGAAACGTTCAAAAGAAGCTTCAAGGGTCTTTTCGCCGAGTACGTTCGGGTTTTCAATATGCTTATTTTGATTTAAGAACGTAGCGGCTGAATTCGCAGATTCTAAGATTTCACCCCGCCTTTCCTTCCATGCCTGGCTGATGGAGGACAGGAGAGATTTAAATCCCGGCATGCCGTATCTGTCCTCCGGCGGAAAATAAGTGCCCCCGTAAAACGGTTTTCTATCAGGGGTCAAAAACACTGTCATCGGCCAACCCCCTCCGCCGGTCGTCGCCATCACGTACTGCATGTAGATACTATCGATATCGGGCCTTTCTTCTCTGTCGACCTTGATGGAAATAAAACGCTCGTTCATGACCGCAGCCGTGGCGTCGTCTTCAAAGGACTCATGGGCCATCACATGGCACCAGTGACAGGTGGAATAACCGATGGATAAAATAACGGGCTTGTCTTCACGCTTGGCTTTTTCAAAAGCTTCATCACCCCAAGGGCGCCAATCCACGGGGTTTTGGGCATGCTGTAAAAGGTAGGGGCTTTTTTCTCGGATGAGG
>MHFI01000054.1:5238-5415 GCA_001804125.1 Omnitrophica bacterium RIFCSPHIGHO2_02_FULL_51_18 | reverse complement strand
TTTGAAGTGCCTCCGTGTATTCCTCAAGGACTACGCGCAAGCGGCGTATCGCTGCGGAATCTTGAAGCCGCTTGATTCGGCAGAGGATCTTGGAATCCACGCCCGCTTTCCGCAAACCCCAGTGAAGCCGGCAGGTCGCGACGGAAGTCCCCCCGGCCGCCCCCCAGTCGTTATAAG
>MHFI01000054.1:0-5222 GCA_001804125.1 Omnitrophica bacterium RIFCSPHIGHO2_02_FULL_51_18 | reverse complement strand
CACTGCGCCGCTCTCAGAACGCCCTTAGCTCGGGTATTGGGACCACAAATTTCCCTCCCCACTCACGGATGAACGCCATCTGCCCCGCAATCTCGTCTTTTAGATTCCACGGAAGGATTAAAACATAATCGGGTTTTGTCTCTTTGATTTTCTCCGGAGCGAATATCGGCAAGTGGCTTCCGGGTAAATAGTGGCCCTGTTTGTGGGGACTGGCGTCCACGGTGTATTGAATGAGGCCGGTGCCAATGCCGCAATAGTTTAGAAGGGTATTCCCCTTGGCCGGGGCGCCGTAACCCACCACGGTCTTGCCGTTCTTGCGGCAATCATCAAGAAACTCAAGCAAGGATTTTTTTACGTTCTCGACTCTCTCGTTAAAGCGGCGGTAAGTCTCCTCGTCAAAAAGGCCGAAGTCTGTTTCTCTTTTTTTGATCTTCTCCACGGCGTTGGTGACGGCGAGTTTCATATTTTCCGCGTGCCGGCCGTAAATTCTCAAGGACCCGCCGTGCGTCGGAAGCTCCGCGACATCAAACAGCGTCAATCCATGCCTGGCAAACACCTTCTCCACCACCGAAAAACTAAAATACGAGAAGTGCTCGTGATAAATGGTGTCAAACTGCCCTTCTTTTATGAGCTGCAAAAGGTGCGGAAATTCCATCGTGAGGATCCCTTCCGGCTTCAGGGCGATCTTGAGACCCCCGACAAAATCGTTTAAATCCGGCACATGGGCCAGCACATTATTCCCTACCAGAAGGTCCGCGAGTTTATTTTGTTTTTTGAGTTCCCGGGCCGTTTGGGTCCCGAAGAACTTGATCTCTGTCGGAATTCCTTTTTTAATGGCGACATCCGCGCAATTGCCAGAGGGCTCTATCCCCAAAACAGGAATCCCCTTCTCATGGAAATACTGAAGGAGGTACCCATCGTTACTGGCGATTTCCACCACGGTGCTGTTCTCATTGAGGCCAAAACGCCGCACCATCAAATCCGTGTAATCTTTGGCGTGTCTCAGCCAACTTTCGGAAAAGGAGGAAAAGTACGCGTACTCATCGCTAAAGATATGCTCGGAAGTGTTGACATCGGCGAGCTGCACGAGAAAACATTTCTCACAAAGAAAAACGCGCAAGGGGAAAACCGATTCGTAACGCGAAAGATCTTCTTTTTTGAGGTAGGAATTGGCCAGCGGTGTTTTTCCGAGATCCAAAAACGGCTCGCTCAAATGGTTTCCGCAAAAACGGCAGGTTTTCATCCAGAACTTTTCACTTTGCTTGAACGGGTATACCACTCAATCGTACGCTCCAGCCCCTCCCGCAGAGAGGTCCGCGGTTTCCACCCTATTTTCTTGAATGTTTCTTTCGTATCGGCAACCCTGACCTGCTCCAGTGGCCGATCCGGCAACGCCCCAAAAAGCGGCTGGGCCGGTGAGTTCATGAGCCGTGTTATCTCTTCGACCACCTCGCGGATTTTTACCAGATTCCCCGAACCAAACTCCAGAGTGCCTCCTTCGATCCCTTTCGCCGAGGCGGCCATCATAAGGCCGTCAACAATATCCTCGACATAAATCCAGTCCACGAGCCGCTGCCCGCTGGAATATTTCGGCGCCTCTTTTCTCGCCAAAGAAAGGATCGTGTAAGGGATGAGTTTCGTCAGGTCCTTCTGCGCCGGCCCATAGACCATGAAAAGCCGCGCGATGACCGTCGGAAGCTTATAGAGCTCCCAGAACATCCTTGCATAACCGCTCATCGACCATTTCGCGGCCGCATAGGGCGAACAAGGAACGGCCGGCGATCCGGGATCAGGCTCTTCAAGAGAGCCCGTGACGAGAAACCGTTCGCAGCCCAAAGCGGCGGCCTCGGTCATTAGATTCACCGTGCTCACCAAATTGTGATTGAAAGTCGGCAACACCATCTCAAGACTGCGCTTCCCCGTGACCTCACTGGCCAAGTGAAAAACGTAGTCGGGTTTAATGGCCCGAATGAGCTTCCGAGTCTGGGTGATATCTGCCAAGTCGGCCTGCCACCAACGAATCTTTCTTTCAGCATCGGTCTGTTGGTTTCTTGAAAGGGCATGAACGTCCGCGCCGTTTTCCACAAGCCTCCGGCGAAGATGAGCGCCGATAAAACCGCTCGCCCCTGTGACCAGCGCTTTTTTGCCTTTCATGACTTTTCCTTGAGCAGTCCCGCGCCGGCAAGCGCATCCGCGGCCGTCTTAATCAAATCAAATTTCAACCCCGATCTCTCGGCGACATCCAACAGGCCGTGATCCCCGTCCGAAAGGTTTAAAACCCACAAAAGCGCCATTTCGCTGGCTTGCCGGTCCACGCCGCCGATAGCTTGATACAATCCTCGCTTCCCGAGCTTCGGCTCGCCCTTCGGGCTCTGGTTGATATAGGTCCGGTTGTACTCCAAAAGCTCGAAGACCGACCGGCATTTCGAAAACGAATCTGCCAGTATTTCGGGCTTCACAAACTGAAGATTGTCCGCCGACGTGTGATACTCCGGAAATTTCCCGTGCTGGCCGCGCATAAAACAGCCGACTGGTAGGTTAAAGCCCGGCGAGCCATACTGGCGCTCATCGTAGCCGTAGGGGAAAAAATCGATAACGTTAGCGTCCGCTCCGGAGTGCTTTAAAACATGAACGAAAGCGCGGTCTATCTCCGCATTGCCGCGGCGGCTTCTCTTATAAGTGGGGTGATTTTCATCCCCGACACAAGTCAAGACGACGCCGTGCTTGATCTGCTTGACACGCAGTTCGTTCAGCGCCAACCATGTGATGGATCCGATGGTGCCCGGAATGAATAAAAAGCGGTAGGAATAACGGGTCCGGATTTTGGAGAGGCTTTTTGCCAAATAGGCCGCGACGGCGATTCCGGAAAGGTTGTCGTCACAGAGCGACGGGTGGCACACATGGCATGAAACCAAAATCTCGTCGCTGGTACTGCCTTTGATGAAATATTCTCCGTACGTGAGCGAGCCATTCTTCAGATCCGAATCAATCAAGACTTCGTAGTCACCCTCTTTCAAGCGCTCCAGTTCCCGATGGCTCAGACAAAAACCCCAATCCTCTTTGTAATAGGCCGTGCGGTAGGGGACCCAGTCCGGATGATCCGGAAGCGTGAAAAGATGCCGTTTTAGTTCATCGAGTGCCACCTTCTTTCGGACCGGGATGCTGTAGCTGACAACATGAAGATTGGATTTTTTAAAATCGACGATTTTCCCGCCTTTTGGATCCTTGATAAAGGCGTCGCGGATATTCCATTCTTTCGGCACCGTCCAGTCAAGCACCGGCGTGCCGCTGGGCACTTCGTGAAGAGCGAGCGGGATTTCTTTTTGGATGAGGCCAAGCGTTTCCCGCACTCCGTTTCCGGTGATACTGCGGCAAATGGGATAAAGTTTTTCGATGAACTGATAAAGTTTCAGGCCCAAAGAGGCCTTCTCTTTCGTCAACACGTCAGATTTCCCTGAGGAACCGATGCAAATAAAGGCCAGGAGGCATCTTTTTCTGATATCTCCGCGACCTTCACCGGCCACTTGATCGCGAACGCCGGGTCATTGTACCGGAAACCCCTGTCAAAGCCCGGCGCGTAAAACTCGCTCATCTGGTAAAGGATCTGGGTGTGATTGGTGAGCGTCACAAAGCCATGCGCGAAACCTTCGGGAATGAAAAGCATTTTGAAATTGTCCCTCGAGAGCTCGATGCCGAACCACTGCTTGAATGTCGAGGAGTTTTTACGCAAATCCACAATCACGTCAAAAAGCGCTCCCTCAGCACAGCGCACGAGCTTCGCCTCGCAGTGAGGAGCCGCCTGGATGTGCATGCCACGCATCGTGCCCTTTTTGTCGTTATAAGACACATTGGCCTGCACAAAATTCGGATTCAAGCCGTGTTCGCGAAACTCTTTCTGGCAAAAAGTCCTCGCGAAGAATCCACGCGCGTCTTCTTTTTTGTCGATGTCAATCACAAAAGCGCCTTTGAGCTTGGTTTCGGTGAAAATCATTTTTTCAACCAACGCAGCTCCGGCGTCAACAAACCCCGATCCACCAGTCCCATCAACACCTTGATTCTCATAAAATTCGAGTCCCTGAAATTCGCATTGTCAAATCCCATACCTTCCAGACCCTCTTTCAGCTCGCGGATGGCCTCGAGGAGACCCACCTGCGGTTGGTTTTTTGGCGCCAGTTTCCTGAACAGACCAAAATCCACGCGATAGGACCGCTTGTCGGGCGGCGCATCCAGATTGATGGACACTTCGGTTCCGGGAATCTCATCGGCTACCGCTTTCGCCAGGTCCTTCACCTGGTAATTCCATTCATCCGAGCCCGCGTTGACCACTAAAAACGGTCCTCCCGCGCTCACCGGCCTTTGGATACCCCAGTCCATAGCCCTCGCCATGTCTTTAATATGAATCAGCGGCCTCCAAGGCGTCCCGTCGCTCAGGACGGTGATTTTTTTCGAGGTCAGGGCGCAGGCAACAAAGTCGTTGATGACCAGATCGAGGCGCAGTCGTTCGCTCATGCCGCAGGCCGTCGCGAAGCGAAAACAGGTCACCTTAAAATTCTTTCCCGCCAAAGGCGCCAAACCCTTTTCGGTCAGGATCTTTGACTTGGCATAGGCGGTCAGAGGATTCACAGGCGATTGTTCCGTTTTGGCCCCTTCCTCGGCGAAACCATACACGCTGCAGCTTGACGCGAACACAAAACTTTTTACACCGCAGCGCTTGGCAAGTTTCGCCAGGCGCACGCCGGCACGGTAGTTGATATCGAGCGTGAGACTCTCGTCGATCTTGCCCATGATATCGTTGGAGATCGCCGCGAGGTTCACGACGGCATCCACGCCTTTCAAATGATCCTCCGTCACTTTGCGGATATCGTGGAAAATCTGCCCGTCGAGCCGCGATTCAGGGAGAACGTCCGAGTTTGTCAGGCAATGGGCGAAGAAACCCGTGTCGAGCCCCACGATCTTGGCCTTCGGGTAGGAAGCACGGATCCGCTTCACAACCGCCGGGCCGATGTAGCCCATGTTGCCAGTAATGAGAATCTTCATGAAATGACTCCTATGTCCCTCGTCTCTCGCCCACGTCCCCTAACTCAAAAATGCCTTCACTTTATCCACCACGTATTCCGAAAACGGGATCGCACAAGTAAATCCCGGTGACACGGCATTCAAAATATGCAGGGACTTCGAGTCGCCTTCGATCACAAAATCCATTTCCAGTTTCCTTTTCCCGA
>MHFI01000053.1 GCA_001804125.1 Omnitrophica bacterium RIFCSPHIGHO2_02_FULL_51_18 | reverse complement strand
GGAAAAATGAAGGTTATATTGTCTGTCCCGGGAAAGTGGCATCTTTTTCAAGTCGCGCGGGAGCTTGAAAAACGCGGGCTTTTACACCGGATTTATACCTCGTTTCCGAAGTTTAAAGTCTATCCGAAGGAGGGTATTCCCAAAGACAAACTCAAGTGCCTTCCTTTGGGAGAAGCGTGTATGCAGATTGCAAAAAGACTTCCAGGCAAGCAACGCAGTTTGGCGGGGAATCTTCTTTGGATGCTTAAGAATGATTTCTTTGACCGGGAGGTTGCGGCGCGTTTAAGAAGACAGGAACCCGGTTTTGTGTATCACGGCCTTTCTTCGGCACAGAGCCGCTCGCTTCGCCGCGCGAAAGACGCGGGGATGAAGACGATTTTGGAAAGGTCGTCGACACATGTTCTCTTTCAGAATAAGATTATGGAGGAAGAATATAAAAAATTTGGCGTTCCGATACGTGATCATCAGCCGGATTGGCTGGTCAGGAATGAGTTGAGAGAATACGAGATTGCCGACAAAATCCTCGTACCGACGCATTTCGTGAAAAAGACTTTTATGGACGAAGGCGTTGACGAAAAGAAGATCCTCGTGATTCCCTTCGGAACAAATCTTGATACAGGGCGGTTGTCCGCACAGCCGAAAAAGAACGGAAAGTTTACGGTTTTGTATGTCGGCCACGTTGATTTTCGAAAAGGGGTCCCCTACATTCTCGAGGCCGCGAAGTCGCTTTGCTCGAAAGCGTCCGACATTGAATTTGTGCTGGTAGGCCCTGTTCGCCCGCTTTTTAAGCGTTTATTGTCCGGCTATTCGGATGTTTGTCAGGTGCTCGGGTATGTCGGGCATGATCGATTGGCGGAGATTTATTCCCGGGCGGATCTTTTTGTGTTCCCCTCCCTGGAAGAGGGGTTGGCGCTCGTGCAGCTTGAGGCGATGAGTCACGGTTTGCCGGTTCTTTCCACATGCAATGCGGGTGCCGAGGAAATCATCGAATCGGGCCGCGAAGGGTATATCCTTCCTCTCCGTGACAGCGCGGCGATTGAGGAGCGGGTGCTGGAGCTCTATCACGACCGCGCCCGCTGCCGGCAAATGGGCGAAGCGGCGAAAAAGAAGGCCCTCGTGCAATCGTGGTCCAATTATGCGGAGCGCTTGATATACGAATACCGCGCCTTGCTTCAAGGATCCTAGGGGGGGGACGTCATGGGAAAGATCTCACGGTTCGTCAAAGCGCTTCATTTCTCGCAATGGCCTATTTATTGGATCCACCGTGCGATGGACCTGTTGCCTCCGAACGAGCTCATCCGGCGCTTTCGATGCCGGGTCCTTAGACTCTGCGGGTTAGAAATCCACAAGACCTGCAAGATCGGCAACGGCGTATTCATCTCCCAGTATTGGAACCTGAAGGTGGGAGAGAACACCGGAATAGGCCATGAGGTGTTCCTGGACTGCGTTAAGGGGATCACGTTCGGGAAGGGCTGCAACGCGGGGTTCCGCGCCTGTCTGATCACCGGGACCCATGAATTGGTCACCAATCTGAGAACTTCAAGGCCCTTTGACGAGACGAACAGCAAACCGATCACGGTCTGTGATTTTGCGTGGATCGGGGCCCGCGCGACGATCCTTCCAGGCGTGACCATCGGCAAGGGCGCCGTCGTGGCTGCAGGCGCGGTGGTGGTCGAGGACGTGGAGGAATTCACTTTGGTTGGAGGCGTGCCCGCTAAGAAGATTAAATCCATACCCACTCCGGACTAGGTCCAAATGTGGCAAAAAGGGACGGGTTAATAGATAGCTGAATTCATGCGTCTTATTATATGGGAGACATACACCTGATCAAACCCAACTTTCTGATCATCGGGGCAGCTCGCAGCGGGACTTCCTCGCTTTACCGGTATTTGGGCCAGCACCCCGATATCTTCATGAGCCAAGTAAAGGAACCACATTTCTTTTGTCATGAGGAGAGTCGCCTGAATTTGGAGGGCCCCGGAGACAAAAAACACGCGGCTATCGTTTCCGGCGCACAACAATACCAATCCCTTTTCAATAATGTTTCCCATTTCACGGCGGCGGGCGACGCGTCCGTTTGGTATCTCTATTTTAAGTCCTCCGCCGAACGTGTCCGGCATTATAACCCGCGCATGAAACTGATTGCCATCCTGCGCCAACCCGCGGACAGGGCCTACTCCAGCTTCCTTTACACCCTCCGGGACGGGCGTGAGCCCTTGCGGGACTTCTCAAAAGCCTTGGCGGCCGAACCGTCCCGCATCCGGGCTCTCTGGGAGCCCATCTGGCATTACAAAAACGCGGGGTTCTACCACGACAACCTCAGGCATTACCTCGATATCTTCGGCAAAAGCCAGGTGCGGGTGTATCTCTATGACGACTTGGTTTCAAATCCCCGCGGGGTTTTGAAGGACATCTGCCGCTTTCTGGAAGTGGATGAAGCGGCGGAGATGAATCTTTCGGAAAAATATAACGAATCCTATATTTCAAGGAGCCGGGCAATCCAATTCCTGATGACCCGGCCTAATCCCGTGAAATCAGCGGCGAATTTCCTACTCCGCGGGCCCTGGCGGGAAAAACTGAAGCGTTCCCTGAGAAAGCGGAACGAAGTCAAAAAGCCATTGGACGCAAATCTGCGGCGGGACCTCACGCAGGCTTACCGGAAAGACATTCTGAAACTGCAAGACCTGCTGGACCGGGACCTCTCCTTATGGCTGGCAGCCACCCCCTTAAAAGTGTAAATAAAAGTGTCAGTAGTTGACAATTGACACTCACAGACCCCTGAAAATTGAGCGTACGCAGTAAAGGGTGACGCACTCTAGTGGAACTCTTGACAAATAACCGGTATTATGTTACATTTCTTAAAGATGCTAAGAATAGCACTTATGAGAAATATATGACATATCTGGAATTAAGAACGCTTTTGGGCTCATTTACAGGCTTTTCACTTAACGATATTCGACAGGCCGACCCGAGTTTTCATCGCAGGCGGCTTAACGAATGGCAGGAGAAGGGCTATATTCGCAAAGTAATTAAGGGATATTATGTTTTTGCGGATGTTCAGCTGAACGAGAAGAGCTTGTTTGAAATTGCCAACCGGATCTACGCGCCTTCGTATATATCATTTGAAATGGCGCTTGCCCACTATGGATTGATCCCTGAGAGCGTTTACGGGATCACGTCCGCATCCACGCGCAAGACTATGGTTTTTAAGACTCCTCTAGGAGAATTTACTTATCGCACACTCCGCGCAAAGCTGTATTTTGGCTTCGAATATACTAAGGCTAACGGTAGAAATTATAAGATTGCCTCCGCGGAAAAGGCACTCTTGGATTATTTTTATCTTAACCCCGAGATCAATGATGCGACGGGCTTTGCGGCTATGCGCGTGAACCGCGCGCAGTTGCTCGAGGCCGTTGATCGAAGGAAAATGGACAGCTATCTCTCAGTGTACACGCAACAGTCGCTTAAAAGGCGGACAGCGGCATTTTGGGATTACATCGACTATGCTTGAACTACGCCAGATCGAATCTTTTTACCCCGAGTACTTGCGCCCCTTTAAACGCAATATCCTCCGGGAATATCTTCAGTATAAGATCCTTGCATCGATCTTCGGCGGAAAGCATGGATCGATGCTTGTGTTCATGGGCGGGACGGCGATCCATATCGTGCATGGGGTGGCACGTTTTTCCGAGGACCTTGATTTTGATGACAAGGGGATGACCCGTGACGGTTTTCACGCCATGGCGCAGGAAGTGAAGCGGAATTTAGTTCTTGAAGGTTTTTCGGTAGAGGCAGGTGTTTCATTCAAAGGGGCATTTAGCGCAGACATTAAGATCACAAACCTCTTATTTGAATCCGGGCTATCCGGTCATAAAGAAGAGAAGATTTTAATAAAAATAGACGCCCAACCCCAGGACTTTAGCTATAAACCTGAGCGGATTGTAATTAACAAATTTGATGTTTTTTGCGGCATCGTGGTTGTTCCCGCGGCAATCCTGCTATCGCAAAAATTTTATGCGATCCTAAATAGAAAGCGCGCCATGGGCAGGGATTTCTTTGATGCGGCATTTCTTGCGGGGTTGGTAAAGCCCGATTTCCGGTATCTAAAAGCAAAGGCCGGGATCGCTGATAAAGAAAGTCTAAAGTCTGCGTTGTTAGTGCGTTGTGGGCGGCTTGATTTTAAGCAATTAGCCAAGGATGCCGAACCGTTTGTTTTTGTGCCCCGTGATGCTAAGAAGATAGAGACATTTTCCGAGTGGGTGAAGGGGATGTAACCAGATAAAGTGTCAGTAGTTGACAATTGACACGCCTTATTGACTTTCTTATATCAAATGTCAACAACTGAGTAACAGTTTAGTCATTTCGAGCGAAGTCCCGTTAGAAATTGCATTTCTAACGGGACGGAGCGAGAAATCTCCTTCGCGTAGGAGATCTCTCGTCGCTTCGCTCCTCGAGATGACAGGGGAGGACTTGCGGGGACTAAACTATTACACAACTGACACCTATGTACCTATGTAGAAACGGTTATGGAAGATTGCGTTTGATTTCGGAAAGAAGCGTCAGTTTAAAATTCCTTAGGAGCATGTGTTGGCTTGCGGGAAGAAAAGTTTTTAGTTCACTTCGGATATCGAGCTTTTGATTTTCAATAGCCGAAAGAAGCTTCGATTTTAGAGTTTTGTCCTTTGAAAAAGTCTCTTTAAAGGCGATCCGGCTTCTTAAGATGAAATAAATATCGTAGAAGTCACGCGCTTTGGCGCGGGTCAAAGCGGCCTGAATCTTTTCACCCACAAGCGTCTTCTCGTCCAGATGCATCAGAGAATAGGGCGGGATAAGATCGGGCCGGATAAGCGAGGCATATCCAGTTTATTATTATAGCGCTTCCGCCGCCAAGCGCAACTTCTAAAACAGGTTATTTTTAACTCGCTTTCATGGTTCAATGAATGGTCTGGAAAAGGGTC
>MHFI01000052.1:17184-35668 GCA_001804125.1 Omnitrophica bacterium RIFCSPHIGHO2_02_FULL_51_18 | reverse complement strand
GAGAATTATATTTTTTTTCCTGCTTCTTGCTTCCTGCTTCTTGCTTCAAGATTATTTTATGCCGAGCTCTTTCCATATCCCGTCCACCTTCTTCTTCGTCGTTACGTCCATTTCGATTTCTTCAGGCCAGGTCCTGGCGTAACCTTCCTCCTTCCATTTGGCCGTCGCATCCATGCCGACTTTGGACCCAAAATCCCTCTGGGGAGAGGCGTGGTTCAAGGTGTCGACGACCCCCTCCACAAAAAATAAATCCCGTTTCGGGTCGATGTTATTAAACGCCGCCAACGCCACCGCCGCGAGATCCTGAACGTCGACGCTCTTATCCACGATGACCACGACCTTCGTAAACGACAATTGCCCCAGCCCCCACACGGCATGCGCGACCTTTCGGGCTTGGAACGGATAATTTTTATCAATGGAGATAATCACCGCGTTATTGAAAGTTCCCTCTATCGGAAAATTCATGTCCACGATCTCGGGGATCTGCTTCTGCAGGATAGGTAAGAATGTCTTCTCGATTGCCTTTCCCATGTACGTGTCCTCCATCGGGGGTTTGCCTACCAGTGTCGTCAAGTAAATTGGATCTTTGCGCATCGTAACGCATTGAATATGAAACACCGGAAAAAATTCGACCGGCGTGTAAACGCCGGTGTGGTCGCCGAACGGCCCTTCCTCCCTCAAATCGCCGGGATCGACAAACCCCTCCAGCACGATTTCGCTTTCCGCCGGCACCTCGATATCCACGCTCTTGCATCTCACAAGCTTCACGCCTTCGCCTCTCAAAAATCCGCTGAATAAAAGTTCGTCCATCCCGTACGGCAGCGGCACCACGCCCGAAAACGCGGTAGCCGGATCCGCGCCGATCACGACGGCAACCTCCATTCGGCAGCCGCGGCGCCTCATTTTCTCGGAGTGAACGGCGCCGTCCTTCTGGGTCTGCCAGTGCATGCCCGTCGTCTTGTCGTCATACACGTGCATGCGGTAAACCCCCATGTTGCGCGCACCCGTGTCGGGATCCTTCGTGCAAACCAGCGGAAACGTGATGAACCGCCCCCCGTCTTTCGGCCAGCATTTCAAAATGGGCAAATCGGATAATTTAAAACCGTCCTTAAGCACGATTTCCTGGCACGCGGCGCTTGAAACCATTTTCGGGGGGATTTTTGAAAGGTCCACCAGCTGTCCGAGGAGCCGCGCTTTCCCGGAAAAGGTTTTTGGGACCCCTTGGATCTCCAGGAGCTTCCGGATCTTCCCGGCCGCTTCGTCAATCGTGCCGCAACCGATGGCCATGGCCATCCGTCGGTACGAACCGAACGCGTTGATAAGAACGGGCATCTTGGAATGCCGGACCCGTTCAAACAAAAGCGCCTTCCCGCCCCCCGGCATTTTGGAAACGCGGTCCGTGATTTCCGAGATCTCAAGCTCCGCGTCCACTTCTTTGGAAATCCGCACAAGTTCGCCGGCCGTCTCTAATGCGCTAACAAATTCTCTAAGATTTTTGAATGATTTTTTCAATGCCAAACATCTCCTATCGTCATTCTGAGCCCGCCATGATTCGTGGCGGGTGAAGAATCTCAAGTAATAGATCCTTCGTCGCCTGCGGCGACTCAGGATGACGTCTATAATTTTTCGGCCTCATAAAGCACGATGACGCCGAACATAAAACGTCTTGCCGAAACCTTCGAAAAACCTTTTTCTTCGAGCTTCTTCGAAAACTCGTCCACTTTCAGAAACCGCTCCGCGGACTTTGTCATATAAAAATCCGGATAGTCTTTTCCAAAGAGTATTTTCCCATAAAATGCCACGCAACTATTCATATAAAAGCGCCACAGGCCCCGCACCCAGCGGCTCGGCGGCTCCGTGAAATCAAGAAAGCCGATTCGCCCCCCTTTTTTCACCGACCGGTAGACACCGGACAAAATGGCATCGAGGTGCTCGGTGAGATTCCTCAAAACAAACCCCGAGAGCACCAAATCATAAGGCGCTTCATCCAGCGGAAGCTCTTCAGCCTTCCTTCGCACAAAACGGACCGCTGCCGCCGATTGCGGATCCAACTTTCGAAGCCGTCTTCGCGCTATCTCAAGCATGGCTTGCGAAAAATCAAGCCCCGTCACCTGCCCTCGCCCCTTAAGTTTCCGGGCCGAGCCGATGGAAAGATCGCCGGTCCCGCAACCTAAGTCCAACACCCTCATTCCCTCCGACACGCCTTTAAGCGCTTCTTTCCTCCATAAATTATCTAACCCCAGGCTCGATAAGCGGTTAAAAAGATCATAGCGCCGCGCCAGGCGGTCAAACATTTGTTCTATAAGGCGGGACTCTGGATTATCTGCCGGGTTCATTTTAGACGAGTCCTTGACCGGATAAGAGCTTAATATGCATTCTAGACAAAATGTGGTAATATCTTACTATGGAAGAAGTTAGATTACAAGAAGAACTCAGGAAAACCCGCCAGGAACTTCTGCTTTTATATGAAATCGGAAACCTGATACGGACAACACTGCTCCTGGACGAGGTCATTTACCTCATCCTAAGCGCCGTCACCAGCCACGAAGGCATGGGGTTTAACCGGGCCGTGCTTTTTATGGTCGACGACTCGGGCACACAGCTGGAAGGCAAGATGGGCATCGGCCCCACGCATCCCGAGGTCTCTCCCCAAGTCTGGAAAATGATAGAAGAAAAGAAAATTACGCTCGAGGGGCTTCTCGACGTCTACCACAAGGCCGGCGGGCAGATCGACCCGGAACTCAATAAAATAGTCGCTCAAATACGGCTTCCCATAGAAAAAGAGTTCGGGGTCCTCGCCAGAACCGTGATTCATGACAGTCCCTACCTCGTCGCGGCCGAAGACGCCAATCATGAGCTTGGCGACATGAAACTGCGAAGCCTGGGTTTCTCGCAATTTGCGGTCGTGCCGCTCCGGGGCAAGGACCATGTCATCGGGGTGCTCGTGATCGACAATATCACCACGAAAAAGGAAATCACGGAAGTCGACGTCCGGCGTGTGATGATGCTGGCCGATCACGCGGGGCTTGCGCTTGAAAATGCGAAAACCTTCAGCGCCGTCGTCACAAGCTCCCAGCAAGACTCCCTGACCCGCCTCTGGAACCACGGCCATTTTCAGAAACTCTTGCAGGAATCCATCCGCGAAGCCAAAGCCAATAAAAGTGCCTTAAGCCTCATGATTTTTGACGTCGACGACTTTAAGGCCTTCAACGACCATCTGGGGCACCCTTTGGGGGACCGCGCACTTCAGGAGATCGCGCGCATCGGAAAGACTGTGATGCGCCGCAACGACTACGTGGCGCGCTACGGAGGCGAAGAGTTTGCGGCGGTCCTGCCGCGTACCTCTAAGGAAGAAGCGCTTAAACTCGCCGAACGGTTAAGAGCCACGATTGAAAAGGAAACTTCGGCCCTGGAAGGCTCGGCGCTTCCTACAAAAGTGACTATTTCCATCGGGGTTGCCACCTATCCCGAAGATGCGGAAGAGAAGGAAAAACTTATTTTCTGCGCGGACGGCGCACTTTATGAAGCCAAGTATTCCGGAAAAAACAGAGTCTGCCCTTATCAACGACCATAAAAAAGCGGCAGGCTTACCGCCGACGATTACTTTACTGGCTTACCACTTTATACCAATACAGCTGAATCTTCCTGCTTGACCTTTTCAGAGAAGCGCACGGACACGATCTTGCTAATGCCCGTTTGCGCCATCGTGATGCCGTACATCGCGTCGGCAAGATTCATCGTGCGTTTGTTGTGTGTGATCAGAATAAACTGCGACTGGGCAATAAACTCTTTAAGCACGTTGCAAAAGCGGTCGACGTTGGGATCATCGAGCGGCGCGTCAATCTCATCCAGCACACAGAAAGGGCTGGGTTTTACTTTAAACACCGAGAATAAAAGCGCAACGGCCGTGAGCGCCTTTTCTCCCCCGGACAAAAGCGAAATATTCTGGAGCTTTTTGCCGGGCGGTCGCGCAACGATCTCAATGCCGCTCTCCAAGACATCGCTCTCGTCAAGCAGCACAAGCTCCGCATGCCCGCCCTCGAAAAGAAGGCGGAAATACTCGGTGAAGTTCTTCTGAATCTTCTGGAACGTGTCCGCAAAAAGTTCGCGTGTCGTGCGGTTGATCTTCTGAATCGCTTTGTGAAGGTCTTCTTTTGCCTTCAAAAGGTCCTGCTCCTGCTGCGTCAGGAAATCATAGCGCGTCTTCATCTCATCGTATTCCTGAATCGCCACGAGATTCACCGGTCCCATCCGGTTCATCCGTTCCCGCTGCTCCTGGATCTCCTGTTTTATTTTTTCGGCATCAAATTCCGAAGACCCCGTCCATTGGGACACGCTCTCTGACTCGGTACGGCGCATCGAGATTTCAACCACCAGATCCACCTGGTAGGCGTTGAAAATTCTTTCCTTCAGGCGCTCAATTTCGTGCGACACCTGCACGCGCTCAAGCTCAAACGCATGGACGCGGCCCTGGGCCGTTTTTAAAAACTCCGTTTTTTCATTTCTCTCCCGATCAAGCGCCTCGAGGCGCTCAAGCATGGCTTCTCGCCCGAGACGCGCGGCCTCTTTCTGACGGAGAATCTCGTCCCTCGAGACCGTAAGCGCGGACAGTTCATTTTCAATCGAATGGTTCTCGGCCTCCAGTACTTCCTTTTTGGAAACCGCCTCCCCCGCCTCTTTTTCAAAACCCAGCGCCCGTGTTTCTTCATTGAGCCGCGATTCCAAAACCCAGCTCCTGCTTTTTTTGGTTTTTTCGCGCCGCGCCTCGAAAAACTCCTGCCTCGAACGCGCCTCGGCCAAACGCGTCAAAAGCGTCTCTTTTTCCTTGGTCTGGGCCTGCAGTCTCATGAGCTCCTCCGCAAAGGCGCGAATCTCAAGGTCCAGCCGCGCTTCAAAATCCGCAAGCTTCAAAATTTCACAGAGCCTGTTCTTAAAATCACGTATCTTTGTTTCAAGCTCCGGGATCGGGGCTTTGCCTTCAGTTTTTCCTTCGGCTTCCAAAGAATTGAAAAATGCCAGCCCTTCCCTCTCTTCGTTTTGGTAGGCTTCAAGCTCCCGGCCTAAATTCTCAAACTCCTGCGTCAGCTCCTCCATTCGGCGCCTGGCCGTCTGGATATCCTTCCCATGGCTCTCCCGCCTGGCCAGGCACTCGCCGATGCGCTCGCGATTCAGAAGTGCCTTGTCCTTTCGGCTTCGGATTTCGCTGTTTACCTTCCATTCCTCTTCCTGATATTGGCGGACCGCTTCATCCGTTTCATCAAGACGCTGGCGCTCTTGGTTATAACGAGACTCAATCTCCTCCGCTTGCGACAGATTTTCCTGCTCTTTTGTGCGGAGCTCGGCCAACCCCTCTTCCTTGGATTTGCGCCTAGTCTCAAACAGCAGAAATTCCCTGGAGGCGAGCGCCAATTCCAGTTCTTTAAGTTTTGCAAACTCAATCTTGTAATGTTCAGCCTTTTTTGCCTGCCGTTCGATGGATCCGATCTGGCGTTTCACTTCCTGGACAATGTCATGGATGCGCAAGAGATTGTTCTCGGTCTGCTCAAGTTTTCTCAAGGCTTCTTTTTTCTTGGATTTAAATTTGGTGATACCGGCCGCTTCCTCAAAGATCGCGCGGCGGTCTTCGGGTTTTGAATTTAAGATCGCGTCCATTTCTCCCTGCTCAATGATCGAATAACTCTCGGTTCCGATGCCGGTTCCCAAAAGGAGCCCGTGGATGTCCTTCAGGCGCACCACGTTCTTGTTGATCAGGTACTCGCTTTCACCGGAGCGGTAAAGGCGCCGCGAGATTGTCACTTCATCGTAATCGATGGCCAGAAGTTTGGATTCATTGGAGAGTGTGAGCGACACTTCCGCCAGATTCACGGGCTCCTTCAGGGCACTGCCGCTGAAGATAATGTCTTCCATGTTGGAGCCGCGCAGCGATTTGGCGCTTTGTTCCCCCAGCACCCAGCGGATCGCATCGGAAATATTGGATTTGCCGCAGCCGTTCGGCCCCACAAAGGCGGTAACACCCGGCTCGAAATTAACCGTGGTTTTATCGAGAAATGACTTGAAACCGAAAAGCTCTAACTTTTTAAAATACAAACAACATCCCCTCGAGGCATATGCCTCTGTTAATTCTAGTCTAACTTAGTAGAATAAGAGTAACATGATTGTGGTGGGGAGTCAATAGAGGCACTACATCTTGTGTGAGTGAAGTTATTTTCGACGGGTGACGCGAAGGCGGGGCGCCCCATTCGCGCGGAGCGAACGCCAGTTACGCGAGCACGAATGGGGCTGCCGAAGCGGCAGGACCCGTCGAAAATTAATAAGCGAGGATGTTATAGCCGCAATCGACGAAGATCACCTCTCCGGTGATGCCGCGGCTTAAGGCGCTAAGCAAAAAAAGTGCCGTATCCCCTACTTCTTCCTGTTCGGTATTTCGCCGGAGCGGCGACTTTTCACGGCAAATTTTAAGAATTTCCGTAAAACCCGCAATGCCGCGCGCGGCCAGCGTATTGATCGGGCCGGCTGAGATCGCGTTGACACGGATATTTCGGGGGCCCAGGTCATTGGCAAGATAACGGACGCTCGCTTCAAGCGCGGCCTTCGCGACGCCCATCACATTGTAGCGCGGCGCCACGCGTTCTCCGCCGAGGTAAGTAAGCGTGACGATGCTTCCGCCGCCTTTTTTCTCCAGGAGCGGCATGGCTTTCCGTGACAAAAGCGTCAGCGAATAAGCGCTTACGCCCAGCGCTGTCTCAAAACCGCTTTGCTTGGTTTTGACGTAGTCCCCTTCCAGATCCTCTGCATTCGCATAAGCCACGCAGTGCGCCAAAAAATCAAGGCCGCCCCAAGCCGCATCGATCTTCCTGAAAACATCGTCCACCTGGCCCTCTTGCATGACGTCGCAGGGCAGAACCAGCGAATCATGAAGTGTATTC
Organism: Omnitrophica bacterium RIFCSPHIGHO2_02_FULL_51_18; assembly: GCA_001804125.1. GTDB lineage: Bacteria > Omnitrophota > Gorgyraeia > 2-02-FULL-51-18 > 2-02-FULL-51-18 > 2-02-FULL-51-18. Next base: position 28,742 of record MHFI01000052.1, on the reverse strand, counting down.
GCCAGTTCCCTGACATTCTCCTCAAGACGCTCGCCCTGGTAAGTAAACGCAAGCTGCGCGCCTTCCCGCGCGACGCTTCGGGCGATCGCCCAGGCGATGCTTTTTTTATTCGCGACCCCGAAGATCAGGCCTTTCTTTCCTTCCATTAATTGTGACATATCCTTAACTCTCTTCGGTCATCTCGATGCGCGAAGCACCGAGAGATCTCATCACACCAATTGATGAGATTTCTCGCTTCGCTCGAAATGACAAATACATTACCCTTTAAATTTTCTTACGATGATGGATGCGTTGTGCCCGCCAAACCCCAGCGAATTGGACAAACACGCTTCCACCCGGGTTTTTCGTGCCGTGTTCGGGATGTAATCCAAATCACAATCGGGATCCGGGTGCGTTAAATTGATTGTAGGATGAAGTGCCTGGTTTTTCAAGGAAAGACAGCAAACCGCAAATTCAATGCCGCCGGCCGCTCCCAGCGTATGCCCCGTCATGGATTTTGTGGAACTCACCTGAAGTTTCCCGGCATGGTCTTTAAAAACGTTCCTGATGGCCAGCGTTTCTATTTTGTCATTAAGCTCGGTCGACGTGCCGTGAGCGTTGATATAGCTGATTTCCTCGGGCTTCATTTTTGCGTCTTTAAGTGCCAGCTCCATGCACCGCGCAGCCCCTTCGCCGTCGGGGCTTGGGGCCGTCATGTGATAGGCCTCTCCGTTTAAGCCATACCCCGCGACCTCGCCGTAAATTTGCGCGCCTCTTTTTTTGGCATGATTCAATTCCTCCAGCACCACGACCCCCGCGCCTTCCCCCATCACAAAACCGTCCCTTTCCTTATCAAAGGGCCTTGACGCGCCTTGGGGGTCATGATTTCTTTTGGAAAGTGCCTTCAAAGCGCAGAAACCGCCGATCCCCAGAGGCGTGATGGTGCTTTCGGTGCCGCCCGCAACCATCGCCACTGCCTGGCCGTGTTGAATCATCCGGTACGCCTCGCCGATCGCGTGCGTGCCGGACGCACAGGCAGTCACCACGGCGAGGTTTGGGCCCTTGAGGCCAAAAAGAATTGAAATCCAACCGGCGGCCATGTTGATGATAAGAAGCGGGATCATGAAAGGCGTGAACTTATCGGGGCCTTTTGTCAGATACACCGAATGCATCTCTTCGATGATCCTCAGGCTTCCGATGCCCGATCCCACGAGTACTCCGATCTCATAGGGGTCTTCCTTGCTAATATCGAGACCCGCATCCTCCAGCGCCTCCTTGGCGGCCGTGACCGCAAATTGGCTGAACGGCTCCATCCGTTTGGATTCTTTAAGGGGGATGGTTTGTTTCGGGTCGTAATTTTTGACTTCGGCGGCTATTTGGCAGTCGAACTTCTGAGGGTCGAAATAGGTGATCTTTCCGACGCCGCTTTGGCCGCTTAGAAGGGAATTCCAGAAATCATGACGGTTATTGCCTACCGGCGTGACCACACCCACACCGGTAACCACCACGCGGGGATAGGGCATTGAAAAGGATTATTTTTTGTTGACGGTTTTTTCTTCGAGATAACGGATGGCTTCGCCGACGTTGGTCATCTTTTCGGCGTCTTCATCGGGGATTTCAATTCCAAACTCTTCTTCCAGCGCCATCACCAGTTCCACAGTGTCCAGAGAATCCGCTCCGAGATCATCCACAAAAGATGCGGTATCCGTGACTTCCTCCACCTTTACTCCCAGCTGCTCCGCAATGATGGATTTTACTTTTTGTGAAATTTCGGCCATTTGATTCCTCCTTTTACATCACCATTCCGCCATCGACGGTGATGACTTGACCTGTTATAAAATTGCTCTCTTCCGACGCCAAGAAAAGCGCTGTTTTGGCGACGTCCGCCGGTTTCCCAAAACAACCGACGGGAATTGACCTCAAAATCTTGTCTTTCACCAGATCGCTCAAACCTTGAGTCATTTCTGTCTCGATGAAGCCCGGCGCGATCGCGTTTACGAGCACATGACGCGAACCCAGTTCCTTCGCCACGGATTTCGTCAGTGCGATGATACCGGCCTTACTCGCCGCATAATTGGCCTGCCCGGCGTTTCCAATCAGGCCTATCACCGAAGCCATGTTGATGATCTTGCCGCCGCGCTGGCGTATCATGACGCGGCCGACGGCCCTCATGCAGTAAAAGGTACCTTTCAGATTGGTATCCAGCACCTCGTCCCAGTCTGCATCCGTCAGGCGGACAAATAATCCGTCCCTTGTGACGCCCGCATTGTTGACGAGTATATCAATCCGTTCACATTTGTCAAGAATTTTGTCCACGACCTCATCGACGTTTTGACTTTCTTTCACATCCAGTTCAAAAATAAGGGGTTTAGAGTATCCCTGGGCCTCCATTTCCTTCGCCAAGCTCTCCAAAAGAGAGGTATTTCTGGCGGTGATGACCAGTTTCGCGCCTTCTCTGGCAAATGACAACGCCACTTCCCGCCCGATTCCGCGGCTTGCGCCGGTCACAACCGCCACTTTCCCCTCCAAACGCCTCTCATTCGACGACATGAAAATCCTCCGCTGTGCTCAAGGAGATGGTTTTGACCTCCGGGTCAATCTTTCGCAAAAGGCCATTCAATACTTTTCCTGGCGAAAACTCAATAAACGTCCTGACCCCCTTCCCGATGATAAACCGCATCGAGTCTTCCCAAAGCGTGCGGTGGTTCATCTGCCAGATAAGGTTCTGCCGGATCCGGGCCGGATCTTCCTCTATATCGGCCGTAAGGTTGCTCACCACGGGAATCAACGATTTTTGAATGACCACATGGTCCAGGGAATGGGCGATCTTCCGGCAGGCGGATTCCATGCAGCTGGAATGAAAGCCGCCGCTCACCTCAAGCGGGATCACCTTCTTGGCGCCGTTCTCACGAAGCCTCTCAATGGCTTCCTCCACGCATTTCTTGCGTCCTGAAATCACGATCTGGCCGGGCGCATTCAAATTGCCCACCTCGGCTCCCGTAAGTTTGCAGACTTTTTCCACCACGCCCAGTTCCGCGCCCAGGACAGCCGCCATCATGCCCGGAGTTTCGCGCGCCGCCTCATCCATATACAGTCCGCGAAGGCGCACGAACTTCACGCCGTCCTCAAAAGAGATGGCGCCGGCGGCCACCAGTGCTGTGGCCTCGCCCAAAGAAAGCCCGGCCGCGAAACCCGGCACAAACTCCTTGGCCCTTGTGCAGGCCTTAAAAACCTCCAACGCCGCTAGGCTCGTCACAAAAATGGCCGGCTGACTGTAGCGGGTCTGTGCCAGCTTTTCCGCAGGCCCTTCAAAACAAGTGCCGCCTATATCAAAGTCTAGGAGCCCGGCGGCATGGTCGTAAACTTTCTTCGCGGCGGCATACCGCTCATAAAGGTCCTTGCCCATGCCCACAAACTGTGAGCCTTGCCCTGGAAAAAGGTACGCGACACCACCCCCACCTACCACTCCATCACCACCGCTCCCCATACGAGGCCTGAGCCAAAGGTCGCCATCACCACTTTGTCTTTCTTTTTTATTCGGCCCTCCTGAACCGCCTCATAAAGCGCGATCACGCACGAGGCCGCCGACGTGTTGCCGTATTTTTGGAGATTCACAAACACTTTTTCCTTTGGAAACTTAAGACGTCCCGCCACCGCGTCAATAATCCGTTGGTTGGCCTGGTGAGGAATCAGACACGCAACTTCCTCGGGCCCAACACCCGCTTTGGCAAGCGCTTCCGTCACCGCATCCGACATGCCGCGCACGGCCAGCTTAAAGACCTCCGAACCGCTCATTTGAAGCGTGTGGCTTTTGGATTTGACGGTTTCGGCACTCGCCGGAAACCGGGAACCTCCCGCGCAAATTTTTAGGAGCTCCGCGTAACGGCCGTCGGAGCCCAGCACGCTTGCCAGAATCCCCCCGCGCTCCACTTCTTGCACGACCACCGCGCCGGCGCCGTCCCCGAAAAGAACGCAAGTTGCGCGGTCCGTCCAATCAATAAAGGAGGAGATGAGATCCGCCCCCACGACCAGCACTGTCTTATAAGTTCCGTTCTTTACGAACTGCTCGGCGGTCACGAGCGCATAAACAAATCCCGCGCAGGCCGCCGCCAGGTCAAAACAGACCGCGTTTGTTGCGCCGATTTTTTCTTGCAGGAAACAGGCCGTTGACGGAAGCAGCATATCCGGCGTCGTGGTTGCCATAATCAGAAGATCCACGGCCTCAGGCCGAATGCCTGCATTTTGCAACGCGGCCTGCGCGGCTTTCACAGACAGGTCGCTGGTGCCGGTGCCTTTCTCAGCGATGTGCCGCTCCGCAATGCCCGTCCGGGTGCGGATCCACTCATCCGAGGTATCGATCATTTTCTCAAGATCGTGGTTCGTGAGCACCTTCTCCGGCACGTGGAAACCGATGCCCGTGATCCCCGCGCGTTTAGTCATGGGCACTTCGGACTGCCTCAATAATGTGTTGATTGATCTCGTATTTTACAAATTCGCCGGCCACGCGAATCGCGTTTTTGATCGCAATCGAGTTTGAAGAGCCGTGACTGATGATGCAGGTGCCGTCAATCCCCAAAAGCGGCGCGCCGCCGTACTCCGAATAATCCACTTTCTTTTTCAGCGCATCAAATGCGGGCTTGGCCAGAAAAGCGCCCATCATCCTCAACACACTTTTCTTGAATTCATCCTTCAAAAGCTTTCCAATCACTTCCGCGATCGACTCAGAGACTTTTAGCACCACGTTTCCGACAAATCCGTCGCAAACGACGATGTCCACGGTGCCGTTGAAAATATCCCGCCCCTCCACGTTGCCTATAAAGTGGAGCTTACTTTTATTTAAAAGCTGGTGCGCCTCCTTGATGTGCTCGGTGCCTTTCGTCTCCTCCTCTCCTATATTCAGGATGCCAATCGAAGGCCGGCTCTTCCGCAACAGATACCGGAAGTAGACTTCCCCCATGACCGCGTACTGATAAAGGTGCAGGGGTTTGATATCAATATTGGCGCCGACGTCTATGAGAAAGGTGGGTGTACCGCGTGTGGGAAAAAGGATGCCAATACCGGGCCGTTCGATGCCTTCGAGAAGCCGCAGCTTAAGCACGGTGGCCGCGACCGCGGCACCCGTGTGGCCGGCCGTGACAACCGCGTCCACAATCCCTTCCTTCGCCAGGTCCACGCATACGGAAATCGAGGAGTCCTTCTTCTTGCGGATCGAACTGGCTGCGGACTCATCCATGCGCACAAAACTTCCCGCATGATGCACGGAAACGCTTTTCGGCACGTTCTTATGCTTCTCGAGCTCGGAGCGCAAAAGCGTCTGGTCTCCGACAAGCATAATCTTAAAACCGTACTCGCGCGCCGCGGTCACTGCGCCTTCGACAATGACCTGCGGGGCACCATCGCCGCCCATTCCGTCTACAGCGACTCTCATATTTTCCTTTTCAAAAAACCGGACGAGGAATTTACGTAACTCAGTGAGATTTCTTCTTCTCTTTGGTCTTGATCTGGAGTACTGGGTGCCCCTTGTAGTAACCGCACTTCGGGCATACGCGGTGAGACGCATGAGGTTCGCAATGATCGACGCCGAGAGGACAATTCGGGTCCACTTGAGTGGCAAGCACCGCCATCTTGTCATGCGTGCGGCGTTTCCGCGTTCGAGTATTGGAATGTCTACGTTTCGGATTTGGCATAAATTCTCCTTAAGAAAACTCGTTTCAGCGACACCTGAATTTTTATTTTTGCATTTTTAATTTTCATTTCCTTACTCGCCGGTCTTGCAATCGCATTGCTCCGTATTCAGGTTGACCCCGCAAAACAGGCATAACCCTCTGCAATCCGTGCGGCAAAGAACCCGGATCGGATGTTCCAAGATCAGCTCATCCCGCACATCGGAATCGATCGTGACCGAATCCAAACCCTTGATATCATAATGAAGTGCAAAGTCTTTTTCAAATAGATTATCAAACTCCTCCAGGCACAGAGAGCAGGTGAAACTGCGCATGCCCTCAACGTGCACTCGCACCGTCAAGTCATTTTTGGACTTCCAAACCTCCGCTTTGAGCTGTAGGTTCTCGGGAAAATGCATGATACCGATGTCCAGGTCCAGATCTTCCGGCACGATCTCCTCCTGGAGAACCACACTTTGATCGTTTTTAAAACTGTTGAGGGGTATCTTCATCCCGCCCTTCCAGGCTCTTTAGGTAAAGTGCGTTCTGTGTTGAGTTGGGTATTTTTACATCGATTAAATTAAACTTTGGAAGGGCGGGATTCATGAAAAATCAGGATTTGAGTTTACGGGTCAGCGCTTTCACCACAAAGGGCGGGGCAAAACTAGAGATGTTCCCTCCGAGCCTGGCGATCTCCTTGATCAGGCGGCTGGAAAGATACGCATAGGATTCATGCGGCATCAAAAAAATAGTCTCAATGTCACCGGCGAGCTTGCGGTTCGTGAGCGCCATCTGGAATTCATATTCAAAATCCGAGATCATGCGCACGCCGCGGATCATCGCATCGGCTTTCTTCTTCCGCGCATATTCCACGACGAGCCCCTCAAAACTTTCGACCGAGACGCCTTTAAGCCCTGCCGTGGCTTTTTTCAATAAACCCACGCGCGCTTGAATTGAAAAAAGAGGCTTTTTTTCACTGCCGGAGTCCGCCACTGCCACAATCACTTCGTCAAAAACGCGCAGCGCGCGCCGGATAAGGTCGATATGACCGTAGGTCACCGGGTCAAAGGTGCCGGGGTATATTCCTTTTCTGTGGAGTCCGCTCATGAGTAGCATTATAGATTCTGGGTATGGGGGACGCAAGAAAATTTGAAGCACAAATATGTTATAATCGCTGTCGTATGAAATCACGAAAAAGAATTTCAAGAAAATTTATAATCGGCGCCGGGATTCTCGCGGTCTTTTTCGCGCTGTATCTCCATCTGGGGCTCCTGCCGGGCAAGTCCAAAAACTATGCCATTCAAAAAATCGAAGCGCTCACGGATAAAAAAGTGCTTTTTTCCAAAATACTCTACCTCCCGTTTGAAGGCCTGAGCTTCCATGACGTGAAAGTGACGGATAAAAAAGATCTGCTTATCTTCTCGGCCGGGAAACTGGCCGTGAATGTGAGGCTCATTCCCTTCTTCACGGACAAAAAAATCATAATCCAAAGCGTCTATCTGGACACGCCGGTTTACGAGTTTCAAACCGACCCGCGCAAGACCGTGACTGCCAAGCCACCGGTCAAAACGCAGATCTCAGGGCAGATCGACGTGCCGGTCGTTTCCGACCGCAGAAAAACAGGCCTGAACGCACTTCAGGAAGAAGGCCCGGAAGCGTTTCTGCCGGAAAATGTTTATCTGGAACAAATAGAAATCCGGAACGGCAGGGTCACGGTCCGTAACGATGCGTCAGGTCAGGTGTTGGAAGAAATCAATTCGATCAACCTGCGTGTGGGTTTCCAAAAACCGCCGAAGCTCTCCTTCGATGGCTCCGTAAGACTCGGACGTTCCCCCTACGCCACGATCAGCCTGAAAGGTCACTGGGACTTGAAAAAAGCCGGCTACGAGTTCTATCTGGACACGAAAAGTGATTTTATTCCCCCGTGGCTTCTGGATTATCAGAAAAAACATTTCCTGATTCTCAAAGAAAGCCGTTTCCGGCTTAATACGCATCTGAAAAGCGCGGGTGAGACGCTGGCGCTGTTCCACGCGAAGGCGGCTTTAACGGACGCGGAGATCCTTGCCGGAAGCGGCGTTTACAAAGGCCGGGTGCGCATGGAGGTGCAAGGAACTTTCGATTTCGAAACCAGGCGCTTTGACCGCTACCGGGGTGTTTTTGAATTAAACGATGTAGATGTATTTCACCTGACAAAGACAATCGATTCGCTTGAAAATCTAAGCGGCCAAATACGCTTCCAGCCGGATCTTCTGGAGTTTGTGGACGTCAAAGGCATCTACAAGGAAGTGCCGTTTCAAACCGACGGTCGGCTCCAATCTTTCAAAGAGCTGAACCTCGACGAAACCATCCGGGTCCAATCCCATATCCAACAAGTGCTCGTACTCGTTCCCGAAAACCAAAGGAAACTACTGAACGGTTTCAGCTTCCAGGGCGACTGCCAGGCCGTCACAACGGTCAAGGGTTCGCTTAAAACCGCCGACAGCCTGAAAATCGACTACAAACTGCATGTGGAAAACGGCGTCATCGCCAATCCCGTAAGAAAAATCAATGCCGACCGTATTTCGGCCGATATTCTAATGAACGCCTCCGGCTTCAAAATAGAACATTCCCGCTTCGGCCTCAATAGCAGGATCTATTCACTGGAAGCGTTTGTACCGAAGAAGCCCGAAATTCCGGGCGCGCTCAGTCTTTCCTCTGAGGATCTGCGTCTTAAGGCCAGCTACCTCCAGACCGGAAACAGCTTGGACATAAAAAATGCGCGCCTTGAAGCACGCGGGATTGCCGCTGATTTTCGCGGAAAGGCGTATGACGTTCAGGACCTCTATTGCGATGTGTCCGGCCATGTGGAGATCCGTCTCGATAAAGCCGCTGAAGGATTTTCAAAAGAAGCGCCGTTCCTGAAAACCGCGGGACTCGCGGGAACCTTAAAGGGGTTCTTCAGCCTGAAGGGTTTGTGGAACAGGCCGCTCGATTGGGAGCTTAAGCTCGACGCGGGAAGCCCCCTCATTGTCATCGGTAAAAAAATAAGGCTCACGGGGTTTGAGATGCAGGCACAGATGAAAAACCGCATTTTAAGGATCCCTGTCTTTCGCGCGGCGGGCTATCAGGGAAGCGTCGGCGGCGAAGTGATTTTCAACTTATTAAAACCGGACGTTTATTTCAACGCAAAGCTTTACGCCAATGAAATCGACCTTCACCCGTTCGTACGGGATTTGGATAATTCCAAAAGTGAAGTGGCCGGCAGAATGATCCTTCAGTCCGCGCTGAGCGGAACCCTGGGCTCGGAAGAAACGTTCCGCGGCAACGGCCTTGTCAGCATCCACGACGGCCGGCTTTTTAAAACGGAGCTTTTCAAGTCCATGGGACATCTGCCGTTTGTAAGAGTCGAAGGGCTGGATTTGGTGGAATTTACAAGCTTAAACGCGAGTTTCACCGTCAGTGATAAAAGGGTCTGGACCCAGGACCTGCGGCTTTTAAGCGAAACCGTTGACTTGACACTGGAAGGCAGCGCCGGCTTTGACGCGGGCCTTGATTTCACAATGGATATTCGTTACTCCGATGACGTCATTCGGGGCACTTATGACACCGGGGGGCTTGTGCCGTTTGTGGTGCAACAAGCCGAAAATTCGATCTCTCAGTACAGAGTCTCGGGTACTTTAAGAGAACCTAAATACGACAAAATTTTAATATAATTTTCTTGGCCGGGCGCAGTGCTTTTCCACGGTGGCTGATTTTGTTTTTTGTTTCCCGAGAAAGCTCGGCGTAAGTTTTTGAAAAACCCGCCGGGATAAAAACAGGGTCGTATCCGAAACCGTTCCGCCCCCTTTCTTCAAAGGCGATACGGCCGCGGCACTCTCCTCTGGCACCGCCCACACATTTTTTTCCGTAAAAAAGCGCGATCACGCTCACGAACTTCGCTTTGCGCTTCGATGCGGGAACATGCTTTAAGAGTCGCAAAAGTTTGCGGTTGTTGTCCCGATAAGTGCAGCCGATCCCCGCAAAGCGCGCCGAATACACGCCCGGTTTCCCCTTGAGGCGCCTCACTACGAGCCCCGAGTCATCCGCCAAAGTCAGAAGTCCCGTATGAATCGCGTAGGCCCTCGCCTTCTTCCGGGTATTGGCCTCAAACGTTTTCCCGTCTTCTTTCACGTCCTTACACCCAGGAAAATCCTTAAGCGATAAAACACGGACGCCGCTGCCGCGCAAAAGCGCCTGAAATTCCTTGAGTTTATTTTTGTTTTTGGTGCCGATAACTACGGTGTGCTTCACCGCACTCCCCAGATTTTGTGCCTCGACAAAAACGAATTTTTCACTTTATCGTCACATGAAACGTCTCCCATACCAGCATACTGACTACCGCGTCCCTTTGGGAGCGTGTCGTTCGAAAAAAAACTCGGGACTTATCTTCACCTGTTTTCCCGCTATTTCCAGGACCGGATTGGCGAGAAAATTGATCGGGCCCTCGTCGGGACCGGGCGTAAAGACCAGATCCCTGCCCCGGCTAAACTCGAACCGGTTGGCGGGATGATGACCGAAATAGTAGGTTGATAAGCTCGAGTATTTATCCGCCTCGGAAATATCGACGGGCCACCACTTGCCTTCGGCGTAGAACTCCACCCAACAATGATAGCCATCGATACCTCCGTCATCGCGCTCGGACGGGATCGCCGCGCCGATGCCGAAACGCGCGGGGATACCAACAGACCTAGCCAGCGCGATAAAATATGCGTGGAAATCGGTGCAATTGCCCGTGCGAATGTTGCACGCGTACACCGCGTCCCCTTTTCCCCAACCTGTTCCGTGTTTCATGTAACGCATCTGGTCGATCACATGATCATAGAGCGCGCGGGCACGGACCAAGTCGCCTTTCTTGCCCGCTACCGTCTCGGCGGCGATGCGTTTAAACTCGGCGTTGAGCGGGACGAGTCTATCTGATTTCAGATATTTTTCCGGATCCGGCCGATAATCAGCGTACGCCGCCTTCTCAGAGCGGCGAACGCGATAGCGGATATCCACGTTTTTCCCGCCATCCTCCGGACCAAGCTCAAAATAGAGGGCTTTGTTGCCGTATTGGCTTTCTTCGAGGATGCGATATTTCTTCGGCGATTGGACCTCCTTAAGCTCGACGTTTTGGAACGCGTCCGTTTCAGGAAGAGGGATCCACATGCGAGCGCTGTCCGCGATGTCCGGAAGTTTGGATCGGTACAAGAATTCAAACGCGTCCCGGATTTTGACGACCCCCAAGAGTCCCGGCGCTGCACCCTTGGCGGGAATCCGCTTCCACTGGCCATTCTCAACCTGCTGCCAGGTGTAATAGGGAATACCGTTCAGTTTGTGGAGCGTAGTTTCGGTGACTGTCATAGCATCTGGCTTGCCGGAGAGGAAAAAATCAGTGTCATAGACATCGCCCGATTCGTCCACGAGATCGACGCAGGCAAAATGACGCTCCGGCCCGAGCCGGGAAAGGTATTCGGTGTGAACGCGGACAAGCTTGAAGCGGTACTCCTTGCCACCGGAGGAAAATTGGAAATAACCTCCTCCGCGTTCCGTCTCGCGCTCGATGTGCTTTTCGATGCCGGCCTTTATCTCTGCCGTCACAGCGCTACGCACAAGATCGACTTCCGGCTCGGCATCGGCGCGCACGCAAGCGCCGCAAACAAGAACCGCCGACACCAAAGCCGTAAGTCGTCTCATGAATTTTAAAATCCTGTCTATCTTAGGAGGTGGGGTGCTCTGACGGATGCTCTGTTGAGGACGCCTTAGGGTGCTCAGATTTCGAAGATTCCTTCGAGTCGACATCATGCAGGTTGTGTTTGCAGCAATCATCCGCGATCGCCTTGACCTTGGCCGCCAGCTCCGGATTCGACGCTTCAAGCGCCTTGGACGCATCCGACAGAACCGAGGCCTTGTCTCCAC
>MHFI01000052.1:0-17146 GCA_001804125.1 Omnitrophica bacterium RIFCSPHIGHO2_02_FULL_51_18 | reverse complement strand
GCCATTAAAGAACGCATTAGATTCTCCTCTACGGTTAATTGTAAGTTATCCATTTCTCTTAATTATCCTGTCTTTGATTATACCTCATTTCAACTATTTCAAAAAGTCGGTCAGCACTTCCCAAGCGTCTTTCACTCGCTCATCGCCAGCACCCTTGCGGCGATTTGGAGGAAAAGACTGCCTAAATAGAACGGCATACCGGACTGCGTCCGGTTTACATATTTTATTTTCTGAAAAAAAGCAGAACAAGCGTCAGTACGGCGCTGACGATCAGACTCGTCACGATCGGAAAATAAAAAGTAAAATTCTCTTTACGCCAGACAATATCACCCGGTAAACGCCCGAGCCACGGAAATAAGTTGAGCGCAAGCGCCGCCCCGACGGCGAGAAGCACTCCACCGACTATCATAAGCATTTTGCCGATTTCCGGGCCCATCATGCCCCCTCGCTGAAGTCAAGCTTTGGCCACAGGTTTCTTCACAGAAAATGTCTTATAAGATTTCGGCTGCGACGTGCGAAACTTGTCTTGCCTTTGTTTGCGCTGGGTGCGCATTAATCGGGAAATATCTTTTTGCCGGTTGTTGGATTGGCGCATGGATTTTTTGATGTAAAGAAGCCTCGTGCTTTTATGACCCGTGGGGAACCCATAAAGCGGTTCAAGGTCGCCGCCTTTCTTTAGACCGGCCTGATTGCCAGTTTTAAGGCGCGTTATCAGCAGCTCCATAAACTTCTCAGGCTCGCATCTGGACATTTTATCCAAAAATAAAACCGCGTTCGTCACCAGTGGTATCCAAAAATTAAGCGTATTCCAGAATACCTTCTGTAATTTTCTTCTTTTCTACTAAATCCACCTTTAGGACACTCTTTAAAGCCAGTAATAATTTGCCGATTGTTTCCAAGGTAAGGTTTTCTTCGCCAGACTCGATCTTAGCAATATATTGCTGCCGCACATCCATTTTGCGAGCAAGCCCTTTTTGAGTAAGTTTTCGATGGTTTCGGCAATTGTATAAAAGCCTGGCAAAGTCCATTTTGAGCTTTTCAATCATTATCTCTTCTTCGGTGATTTTTCCCTTTGCCAAAAGCTCTTTTTCGTAATCATCCCAAAATTTCGCTTTTTTCATCTTAACCTCCATTCCTGCATACGTTTGAATGCGATATCAATATCTCTCACGGGCACTTCCCGCGTTTTCTTTCTAAATGCATGAAGCAAAACGGCTACCCCTTGATTAAAACCGTAAAGGATTCTATTAGGCCCTGGCCTTAACTCATGAATCCCATCTCTTAAAGGCGCTGACACAGGTCTCTGTAATCGGTAACCCTGTGATTTCAGTTCACGCATATAGACGGCTATCTGATTAATTTCTATGCGATTCGTAAGGCCATCCATAAAATCCTGCACCGGCCGATTGCCTTTTTGGTCCTCTTAAAACTCTATGTCCATTTAACCTCTATACAACCTATAAGAAGTATACAACCTAAAAGGGGTAAATTCAAGCTTTAAATGCCATTTCTTTATGCACGGGTATTTTCAGAAGAAGTAGGACTTCAATACAAAGATTACATTGGCTCTTTTCCACGAATGAAGGCTTTAGGAGGCCGGGGAATTTCTTAAGGAAATAGCGTTTAGGAGGTTTGGAGTGGTATCCCAGTTGTATCCGAAGTCATTTTTTGCTGCTCTCAAGGTGGTCTTGGTCATTGTAAACAAATAAGTTGCATCATCTTACACCCCAAATTTTGTGCCTGTGAAAAATGAGAATTTTCGATGTATCGTTTATTTGCGGGGAGTTGCGCATGGTTGTATTAGTATACGAAACTACGGAGGATACGACAATCAAACCTTGAAACGTTTATTCGTCAAGTTTCGTCTAAATGCGGCTAGTTGAGGCAGCGATGGTATCCCAAAATTTTTGTTGATGTGCATTTTTTAGAGCTTTTTTGTGTGGTTTGTCAGGCAGGTGTCAGATAAAATATCCCAGGGGTCATGATGTTAAAACTAACTTTCTTTCTTGCCCTATCGGTCATAGCTGTAGTTGTTATTATCCGCCAAATTGAAGCTCGCTCGATATTTTTCCCAATGAAGGGTGCGCCGTCAGTGACGGGGAATTCACCGGCGCATGAGGACGTGTTCTTTGAGACCACTGATGACAAGAAATTGCATGGATGGTTTGTTCCAGCCATGTCCAATAACATAGCGCCTGTCATCCTTTTCTTGCACGGGAACGCAGGCAATATCGGCCACCGCTGGGAGAAAATTCGTATACTTCATGATCTTGACGTTTCCGTTCTCATATTTGACTATCGCGGCTACGGCCTAAGTGAAGGCAAGCCATCCGAAACCGGAATCTACAAAGATACGGATGCCGCCTACGCTTATCTTGTTGGGCGTGGCATCACGCCGGAGAGAATTATTGTATACGGTGAGTCTATCGGCAGCGCATTCGCTATCGATTTGGCAGCTAGGAAATCCGTGAAAGCGCTCATTGTCGAAGACGCCTTTACCTCCGTGCCTGCGATGGTTCGCAGGACGATGCCTTTTATTCCTACCTTTATTCTTGCTACGAAACTTGACTCACTTTCTAAGATTGCAAAAATACCTACTCCGAAACTTATTTTTCACAGCATTGATGACGAGATCGTTCCATTTGAGATGGGCAAGACACTCTTTGATGCGGCAGCCGAGCCAAAAAGATTCGTCCAACTGCGAGGCGGACATAACACAACTTTTCTCGATGATTTTGAGGCTTATAGAAGTGGGCTTATGAAATTTATAGTCGAATTGCGTTAGGCTAACCCGTTTTTTGCCCCACTTCGTCTTGTGAAACCATGGGAACGAAACGAACGGGAATCAATCTCTCCTTGCGAAGCCCTTGATCTGTCTTCTTTATCAAAACCAGCTTCTGATAAAACTCTCCCACGGGCAGAATCATCCGTCCGTTAAGATTCAATTGATCGACCAAAGCCTCAGGAATGTTTGGAGGCGCGGCTGTGACGATGATCGCATCAAAGGGCTGATGTTCTGGCCATCCTTCATAGCCGTCGCCGCTTTTCACCCAGACATTGTTGTACCCCAATGCACGCAATATCGACCGTGAGCTATCAGCAAGCTCGGGAATGATTTCAATCGTATAAACTTCCTTCACGAGTTCGGCAAGAACAGCGGCTTGGTAACCCGAACCCGTACCGATTTCAAGAACACGATCCTCAGCTTTAAGTTGCGCCGCTTCCGTCATATAAGCAACAACGTAGGGTTGGGATATGGTCTGCCCATGTCCAATCGGCAAAGGAGAATCACTGTAAGCATTAAGCGTAAATGGCGCGGGCACAAACTTGCGGCGATCCACTTTTTTCATTGCCTCAAGCACACGCTGATCTTTCACGCCGCGGCCTTCGATCTGCGTCTCAACCATAAGCCTTCTTTTGAGAGACCACTGATCGGCGGTCTGGCCATCCTGAGTCTCCTGCGCATAGCACAACCATCCTGTGAATAGAAACAACAAAAATAAAAGCAAATTCTGCGGACAGAATACGTATTTCCTTCGCATTTGCTCACCTAATACGTATTGTCCCCAGATTTTTTGGTGGTAACCCAAAAACGAGAAGAATTGTACAGGGCCCCACCATGAACAAATACCTGGTCTCCAATCTCAATCCAAAGCTGCCCGTTCTTTAAGAAATCAATGTGCGATTTTGGCATCGGCCCACCATCATAAGAACGGATCGTGTTGTCCCCGCCTTGGCTAGTCCAGATCTCCGGCGTATCACCGCGCACCGCCCAATCCAGCGCCCACATGTCGTGATTGCCAATCACAAGATCGCAGCGCTTAACCTTTATAAGCTCATCGATGCACTGCCTGACTTCAGGATAACCGTCGCACACGTCGCCTATTACGATGAGCCGATCTTTTTTCTGGTCAAACCTGGATCGGTCAAAACATTGCAAGAGTGCCTTATGGGTACCATGAATATCCCCAATAACGAAAGTTCTCATTCAATTCACGCAAATTATAGCAAATCGCGTCCAGTCAGACGTTCGTAAACACCTACATAAGCAGTTGATGTTTTTTCCGCTATCTTCTGTGGCAACGCAGGCCCGGGCGGTGTCTTATCCCAGCCTGATTTTTCAAGAAAATCCCTCACGATCTGTTTATCTAGACTCGGTTGATCCTGACCAGGCTTATAAGTTTCCTGTGGCCAGAAGCGTGAGCTGTCCGGCGTCAATGCCTCGTCAATCAAAATGAGTTTGTCATCCAGAAGACCAAACTCAAATTTGGTATCAGCAATGATAATCCCGCGTGTCTTCGCGTATTCGACGCCTTCCTTGTAAAGCTGGGTGGATAACCTTTTAACCTCCTGGGCTAAATCCCTTCCAATGAGTTTTACTGCCTTATTGAAACTGATATTCTCATCATGCCCGACCGTCGCCTTGGTCGAGGGAGTAAATACAGGCTCCAAAAGCTCCTCACACTGCCTGAGGCCTGGCCTGAGTGCATGGCCGCAAACTTTTCCGGTTTTTAGGTAATCCTTCCATCCGGAACCGGCCAAGAACCCCCGGACAACGCACTCAACGGGTAGCGGCTTTGCGCGGTGAACAAGGATAAACCGTCCGGAAAGAACGTTTCCAAATTCCTTGATGAAATCATCCCCCAAGCCCGTATGATTCAAATTGTCGGTGATGACGTGGTTTGGGACAAGACGGTTGAATTTCTCAAACCAAAAAAGCGATATCTGATTGAGTACTTTCCCCTTGCAGGGAATCGGCGTAGGCAACACCACATCAAACGCGCTCAATCGATCTGTCGTAACGATTAGAAGTCTGTTATCTCCGACGGCATAAATGTCGCGCACCTTACCTCGATTGACCAAAGGCAAAGAAAGTTTCGTTTCCCAAACAGTTTCTTCTTGAAATATTTTTGGATCCATCGAACTTCTCCCCTCGCTTATCTTAATTGATTGTTGTTCAGCCTGTGTGGTCAAAACAAGTTCATCCCATGTCCATCCGTGAAAGAAAGTCAGCAATTCACTTTATTCCCTGCCTTCTCATTTTCAATTTGCCCTTGGATGCTCATGTCTCAGAGATCAAATATAACCGGTTATCCTCAATTTTATAAATCATGGGCGTAACTAAAACCTTTGGGTATCGTAAGCGGAGGCGCTTAGCCTCACTCAAGACAAAGTCAGTCTCATGACCGATGTCATACAGCGTGCAATAATTCAAAAAGTGTTCCTCTGCTTCTTTCGGGTCCCAACCCCCTCTTTCAACCAGACCACATCTTAGTAATAATAACGCTTGTTACAGCATAAAAAATAAGAAATCCCGTAATAACCCAGATACGTTTCCGCTGACTGTTTTTCCCGGATTTTAAAAATCCTGTCCGTTCTCTTAGATTTTCCATAAGCCTCTTGGCCCATGGCAATTCTGACCCCAATATCGCTAGGCCAGCGAGGGTAACTGGCGTCCCTCCGGGACCCGGCACCGGCATCAAAATAATCCCTACCACCGTGACTACTCCGCCAACAATAATTTTTAACCACCGCCTAATCAATCTCACAAGGTAAAACCCCTGTCTTTAAATCCTTGCCTGTCATGGCACAGCCCGGCACCAACAAAATAAGTAAAATGATGAGGCCTATCGCCACAAGAACCGGCCGGAGCATTTTTTGAATAATCATTTTCGCCCGCAATCGACGCCAATCGAACCTGCGCGTACTGACTCAAGAAAATCTAGCACTCTCAATGCGTGAAAGACTTTCTTCTTTGTGAATCCTCTCATCCAAACCTACACGCCTAAAAAGGTCCGCGACACTTTGAAAATCTCCATAATCTTCTTTGAAGTCACTTTCAAACGGCACGTCATCCAATGCAGGGTTCTCTTCTACAAATTCCATATATTCATGCTCGGCATGATCCTCAAAATCCGCGTTTAAGGCATAGCTCCAGGACGGCTTCATGCTGTAGGTGTGAGTCATCGCAATATAAGCCACATGCTCCCATGCTTGGTAAGGCACACGCGCAATGACTTCAAGAACTTTGAACTTAGAAATCGTTCGTTTTCGGCCATAAAACAGGTTTAATGTCATGAAAAGGAACTGCGCCAAAAGGCCATAATCCCTTCGCCGAGTCAAGAGAGTCGTTTCTTGCTCGTTTTTTAAATCCAAAGGTTCTTTGGCGCTTTCGGAAATCATCGGACTTGTTATCACGGCCTTTCCTTCATCCATTGGCTTGTAAAACCGTCCCTTCTTTTTTTGGCCACAGAAGCGACGCAACAACTGAAAGGGCCAACACACCCGCAATCACGCAGAGCGATGTCACAATAGGAATTTTGTAAATATCCGAGAGAATCATTTTCATCCCAACAAATCCTAAGATAATCGCCAAACCGTAGTGCAAATGGTGAAAAAGCTTCATGATTCCGGAGAGAGCAAAATAAAAAGACCTGAGACCTAAAATAGCGAAAGCGTTCGACGTGTAAACAATAAATGGGTCGGACGTGACCGCCAAGATCGCAGGAATTGAATCCACGGCAAAAATCACATCGGTAGTTTCAACGATGAGTAATACTACGAATAAGGGCGTGGCCACACGCATTCCATTTTTTCGGGTGAAAAAGCGCCCCTCATCGTAATGATCGGCAACCGGCACAAACCGCTTAAAGAGTTTCAGGACCGGGTTTTTCTCAGGGTTTACTTTTTTGTCCTTCTCCGTCGCCATCTTGATGCCCGTCAGGACCAAGAAAGCCCCAAAGACATAAATCATCCAGTGAAATTGATGGATCAGGGCTATTCCTACCATGATGAAGGCGGCACGCATACAAAGAGCGCCTAGAATCCCCCAAAATAAAACCTTATGCTGGTGCTTGGCGGGAACCTGGAAGTAACTAAAAATAATAAGAAATACGAATATATTGTCAACGCTTAGAGAGTACTCAATGAGGTATCCTGTCAGAAACTCAAGACCCGCTTGGGGGCCCCGCCAAAAATAGACGACCCCATTGAACGCCAAAGCCAATGTGATCCAAACGGCGCTTCCTATCAATGCTTCCTTCACGCGAACCTCATGGGCTTTTCGGTGAAACAGCCCAAGGTCCAGAGCAAGCATCAGCAGGATAAATAAATTAAAAGTAACCCAAAACCAAGTCATAACCAATGCTCCGATTCTATTTTTTCCCCATAGACAAAAGTCTTTTTACTCTCTCCTTGACGGGAGGATGTGTGGAAAACCAGCTCATCACCGATTCACCGGAGAAATGATTCACAATATAAAGATGCGCGAAAGCGGGCTGCATGTCAGGAAGCATTTCATCCTTCTGAAAACCCTTTATAAGCGCCGGGTTTGAAATTTTCTCAAGCGCGGAGGCCAATGCCTCGGGGTCTTCGGAGACGTGGGCACCGGACTCGTCAGCCATGTATTCCCTTGTTCTCGAGACCGCCGCCTGAATCAAAGTGGCTACGAGAGGAGCCAGCACAATCGTCACAAGCATCACGATAGGATTAATTCCACGGCCTCCCTCGCGGCTGCGGCCATGCCCCATCATCCCGGCCCATTGAAGCATGTGCGCCAAATACATAATGGCCGATGCGAAGGCCGCCACAATGGTGGAAACTAAAATGTCTCTATTTTGGATGTGGGATATCTCATGCGCCAAGACCCCGCGAAGCTCTCTTTTATTCAAAATCCGCAAGATCCCGTCCGTGACTGCCACAGCGGCGTGGCTCGGATTGCGTCCCGTCGCAAAGGCGTTTGGAGTCCGCTCAGGGATTAGATAAACCTTTGGCGTTGGAAGCTTGGCTAATTTGCACAGCTCCTCCACGATTTCATACACGCCTGATGAATCTTGCGGCTTTATGGGCTTGGCCTTATGCATGGCCAAGACAATTTTATCCGAGAACCAATAAGCCCCAAAATTCATAAGAAGCGACATCATAAAAGCAAAATACATCCCATTTTGTCCACCTATTAAGTAGCCTATGGCAAGGAAAAGACCACTTAACAGAACAAGCAGAATTACCGTCTTTAGTGTGTTAACAGCTTTCATAAGTGACCTTCCCTAATTAGCAGTCTGCTGAAAAAGTCCTTCTTCGAACGTTTTCTCGGAAATCCGATTTTTGTCACTTTCGTAAGATATTTGAGTAGAGTCACTTATAAAATCAGTTTTTTGAGATCTTTCGCTCTGAGACTTCAGAATTGGGTTTTTCAGCAGACTGTTAGGGGGGTTTTTCCTTTTTTATCGATGTTTGATCAAGCCCAAGATTCGCAATACCAAAATCACAAGAAGAATGAGTAAAACAATAATCAGGGTGCGTATCACAATCGTCGCGTTTACCTTTTAGCTGGCTCGCTTGTAGGCAAGTGTGACTTTTCCAAATACTTTAATAGATCGGAACCCGCGTCCAAAACAATTGTGGTTCCTGTGCCGAGTGAGCGCTCGTAGGTTTCAAGACGGCGCATGAAAGAATAAAACTCCGGATCTTTCTCGTAGGCCGAAGCATAAATAGCCGTCGCTTGAGCATCGCCCTCACCCATCAGCTTCTGGGCCTGTTCGTAGCTCTTGGCTAAAACGATTTGCGCTTCTTTATTGACGTCGGCTCGAATCTCGCGAGCTTGCTCTTCGCCCTCTGCCCGGTACTTTTTGGCGATGCGCTGCCGTTCCGCCTGCATTCGGGCATAAACACTGGCCTGAACCTCTCTGGGCAGATCAAGCCGCTTAATACGAACGTCGATGAGTTCAATGCCAAACTGCTGCTTCACCGATGCTCGGGCATCCTTGCTTACGGCCTGAACAATGGCCTCGCGCTGCTCCCTGACAAAATCAATAAAAGTACGCTTGGCGATCTCCTCCCTTAGACGTCCGGATACAACATCGTTTAATCTGATCAAGGCCCCGGCCTCCGTTCGAACTGTGCGGTAGAACTCCAGCGGGTCCGTGATACGCCACCGTGAAACGTGATCCACCACCACTCGCTTCTTATCCGAAGTCAGATATTCAACCGCCTGAGCATCCGATGAAAGCACTCGCTTGTCAAAACGCTGCAAGCTGTGGATAAAAGGTACTTTCATGTAAAGACCGGGTTCACGCACCGTGCGCATGGGTTGGCCGAACATCGTAACAATCGCCTGCTCCCGTTCGTCGATGATGTAAAAAGTACGCGATACGCCCAAGAAGGCGATATAACCTACAATGAGAAGCGGTAGTTTAAGTGATTTTATTTTCATGACTTCACCTCTTTTAATTTCTGCATAGTCGTTGCGGGTGCCTCATGCGGTGCCTGCATTTTCTTGAGAGGAAGCCATGGCAAGACAGAACCGGTGGACTGCGAGGGTAGTATAACTTTCTCCGCGTGAGGCAGTATGCGCTCCATCATTTCAAGATAGAGTCGCTCTCTTGTCACCGTAGGTGATTTTTCGTAGGATTCCCGCACATCTAAAAACCTTTTGGCTTCGCCTTGGCTGCGGATCATGCGCTGTTCTTTATAGCCCTCTGCTTTTCGTACAACCTCCGCGGCCTCTCCGCGGCTCCTCGGCAGAACATCCTCGGCAAACCCCCGCGCTTCTTGTATAAGCCGCTCTCTATCCTCCCAGGCACGCACCACATCATGAAACGCGTCTTTTACATCCAAAGGTGGGTCCACGACAAGAAGTCTCACTTCCGTTGCCAAAAGCCCTGTTTGGTAGTCATCCAAGAGGCGTTGGAGTTGCTCTTTGGTCTGTTCTTGCACCTGAAAACGGCCGTCCGTCATCGTGAAATCAATCGTATTGCGTCCGACCACGTTACGCAAGGCGACTTCCGCGGCCGTCGTAAGTATTTGTTCTGGATCCCGAGCACGAAAAAGAAATACGGAAGGGTCCTTTATGACGTACTGCACGAAGAGTTGCCCCGCAACGATATTCTCGTCGCCCGTGAGCATGAGAGATTCCTCGTCAATGACTCTCGTCTGCCCCCCCTCACTGCGAAATCCTATCTCGGCTCTGCGTACCCCTGCCACATTCACTACGTCGCGGCTTTGAATCGGCGTCGGCAAGTGATATCGAAGTCCCGGCCCGGTTTGAGAGTGCATTTTTCCAAACTGTCTCACAACACCCTGTTCTCCGGGACCGACCATATAAATCCCAGATGCCAGCCACAAAACCAACCCAATGCCGCCAATCGCCAACAGCACCGGCGGCCGCGACACTGTCTTAAACATCTTCTGCATGTCCTCGATTAAAGACCCTAAAGCAGAAGATGCCCCACTACCAAATTCTGAATTGTCCATTTCTTCACTCTCCTTGTTTCTTCACGGCGATCCCTGTCCGCAAAGGACAATTATCCTCCTGAAACATTTATTAGTAAAATGGATAATTTAGATATATAATATCTAATTAAAGAATATATGATCCCATTCAACTACCACCACCTTTACTACTTCTATACGATTGCGCGGCTGGGTTCTGTGTCAAAAGCCGGTGAGGAATTGCGCCTGGGTCAACCCACTTTAAGCACACAGCTTAAACAGTTTGAAAGCTATTTGAACCTCAAGCTTTTCGAGCGGCAGGGAAGGAAACGTTTAACGCTGACGGACGAAGGCCGCCACATCCTCACCTACGCCAAGGAGATCTTTGAAACGGGGCAGGAGATGATGGACAATCTGGGCGATTTGTCACACAAGGGTCGCATCCGGATCCAGATAGGAGCTCCGGATTCTGTCCCAAAGACATTTCTTGATATGCTCCTTCAATTTATTTTAAAAATCGCCCCTAAAACGCATCTTACTGTTCAGGAAGACAGATCCGGAAGCCTTATCGAGAACCTAAAAACAAACGTTCTGGACATCGTACTCACAGATGCCCCGGCCGGTTCTTTGGATGAACAAATCGAAAGCACTCTTATCGGAAAAATACCCATTGTTTTTTGCGCTCATACGGAACTGGCTCGGAAGTACAGAAGTATCCCAAAAGACCTCCACAACGCCCCGCTTATTTTGCCGACGGCTCACAGCGAAATTTATCACTCCCTGCAAGAATACTTTATCGAGCATAAAATCCGGCCTGACATCGTAGCGGAAATCCAGAACGTGGAACTGACACGAAGGCTTGTTTTATCAAAGGTGGGGATAGCGCCTCTCAATCTTCTCACGATCAAGAAAGCCCCTTCCAAAGAGCCCCTTGCCGTTATCGGGAAACCAGGCACACCGAAAATCTACGAAAAAATCTACATCCTGGTGAAGAAAAGAATAAAGCCCCATCCTTTGGTTTCAAATATCGTCACAGATTTTAAAATCTCGGCTTAGCCGTCACACAACCTAGCTGCGACCAAAATAACGTGTCCAGACATTGACCGCGAAAGGATGAATGAAAAAAATTAAAGTTTTAATAGAATCATTTAAACAAGAACTTGCGATTTATCAGCTAGTCTGGAAAGACCCCCGTACGCCAAGAATCGCAAAATGGTTGTTGGGTATTGCAATCACTTATCTCGTATCACCCGTCGATCTTATTCCTGATTTTATTCCCATCGTCGGTCAATTGGATGATTTATTGATTGTGCCTTTATGCGTTTACCTTGCCTTACGCATAATCCCTAAGTCGGTGATTGTCGAAAGCCGGGAAAAAGTATCGATACAAAACAGGAAGAAATAGCGGCCGAATATTCATAAGTCCGCCTTAAGCTTACCGACTATCTTTTTCGTTTCGATCGTTTGTCTTGCCTTGAGCGCTGTTGGGCGTCAGACAAACGACAACGGTTCCCGGCGTCAGTGATGTCGCTTGAAGCCTTCTTCTGACACCCGTGCACTAGGCGATGCGGTTTGACGTGCATCTGCGCTTAGGGACCGGGATTGGCAAGGCTCACTTGACCGGCTTCAAGACGAGAATCAAGCCCTGGGTTGCCTATAAGACTTTCCCTCCAGCGTCAAGAAGGTCCCTTTGAGATTCAGCCGGTCTAAGATGGTCGTAGCTGTGGCTGAATCGAAGATCTTGCCCCATTGGGAGGGAATAAGGTTGGTCGTCACGATCGTCGAGGCGATCTCAGAGCGCTTGGAGATGATCTGGAAGATGTCGTTGGCCTCTTCAGGCGACGGGAAGACGTACCCCAGCTCATCCAGGCAAAGGGCCCTGACGCCGGCATAGTACTGAATGAGATTGTGTTTGTTCCTTGAATTCTTGAGTTTTCCCACAAGATCAAAGCAACTGATGAAGACCGCTGTTTCACCCTCTTGGATCGCCAAGTAGCAAAGCGATGTGGCAAGGTGGGTCTTGCCCACACCGGCAGGTCCCACCAACACCAGATTCCTTGCCTTTTGGGAGTTTTGGGTTAATCTTCCAGTCAAAGTCCTCCAGAAGCTTCACTCTTTTGATCCCGGACCGGTTCAGAAGGTATTGGATCTTCCGATGCTTTCTCTGACGGCGTTCTTCCTCAAGCACCGGTAGGACGATCTTAATCTGCTCATCCGTAAGACCTCCGGCATCCGAGACGAACTTCAAATCCTTCCAGACTTCAAGTATTTTGGTCATAATCTTCAAGGCTCAAAAGATCTTTTATGCCTAGCCGCTGTCTTGGAAGCGATCACAATCTCGATTCTGTCCGGGTACGCCAGGATTTGGCAGGGTTTAAGACAAAGAGAGGACGGGACCGAATAGCGGTTTGTTTCGAATTCGACCAGCGCTGTTTTTGAAACAACCGCTAGAAGCACGCGTCTTGCCGGAAAGAACGCAGCAGGCAGCCCAAGAAGCCTCTCGCCCGTCAGAAGATCCGAAGGGGTCCTTCCGGTCGACCGGTGCACAAGACCGTTGCGTTCGGTAAGCCACGCCCGGAAGCGGTGGTTCAAGTCCTCGTAGTCTTTGAAACTTCTGCCGTACAAAAATGAAGACCGCACATCGCGGCCTAAGCGTTCCACCCGGCCCTTCTCGTTGCCTTTGTAGGGATTGCAGGCGTGGATCTTAAACCCGTAATGACGGGCGAACTCCAAAAAAGCGGGATTGTATTCAATCCTCTCCGGCGTATGTTTTAAGACCACGCTCTTTAAGTTGTCGTACCGGTGCGTTCGCGCAAGGGCGTTTAAATGTCTGAAGCATTCCAGATGGCCTTCGAGGAAAAATTCAAAAGAAGTCCTGGGATAAAACTTTCCCCAGGCATATCTGGAATAAGAAAGCACGTACAGGAATAGAGCCGTGCGGCCAACGCCTTCAAGGTCGGCGAAGAACCAGTCGACTTGAGCCTCCTCGCCCGGGACAAAGTCGAGCGCATGATAAACGACAGGTTTTCTTATTCTCCAAACACGGGTGAAACGCTCTACGCTTGAAAGGCTTCCGGCATAGCCGTACTCTCTAAGCCTGCGGTGAACTTGGGCGGCTTGAAGCCTCGGATACTGCCGGTACCACTCGCTCAAAAGATGCCGGTAGGCTTGAAGCGCCGACGGTCTCTTTGGCCTCCCCGGCGCAAGGTGCGCCCCCAAAAGACGCTTAAGCCGCCTGTGGCTTATATGAAGCTGCCGTAGAACCTCGCGGCCGCTTAACTTCTCCACTTGAGGTACCAGTCGCGGTTGTTTTGGCTGCGGCGGCTGGACTGGCAGGAAGGACGACCACAGCAATACTGCCGGTCCCTCTGGCGGCAGTCCGGATAAAACATCCCTCGGCAAATACGGCAAGTGCGCTTACGGCGTCTCATGGCATCCTTAACCCCCTTCTTAAGGGAAAGGATACTGGAGATCTAGGCAGATTATCGCAGGAAGGCGGGAGTTATCAACTTATCCACAGAACAAACAAAAGAAAGAAAAAGGCGGCCCAAAAAGAAAGAAAATTACTGCTACTGAATAGCCTTACCTAAAAACCCACCCGACAACACCCTGACGGGATTCGTTGTCGTTCGGTTGACGCCCAACTGCTCTGCCGAATAGACCGAAAAATTGACATTTTTTGACATTGTCACATCCTCCCAAGAATTTTCTCAATCAACTCTGGAAGTGGCACAAACTCAGTTTTTAAATCACCATAATGTTTTGTGGTAGGTGTTTCAATATCAGAGGCCACGATAAAGTTACGCCCTTTTGGATAAATCTTGCGAAACGCTTTGAATCCTGCGGGGTCTATGTCGGCCCTAGACCATTTACATTCAATGGCGATGGGCGGTTTTCCTCTTTCTGCTATGACGAAATCAAGCTCGTTTCCCTGCTTGTCACGCCAATAGTGTATTCGCTTTGATGGCGTATGCGCTTGGAGTTCATTTAGAACGTAATGCTCCCACAAGAGCCCCATATCTTCATTCTTCAAATCGTAAAGCCCCCGATAATAACAAATAAATCCCGTGTCGAACATGTAGACTTTAGGCGCAGTTACAATTTCGGTTTTACGATAAGTGCTGTAAGGGCGGATGACATGAGCGACGTAAGTCTCTTCAAGAACCGCTAAATAGTTGGCAATAGTGGGGCGACTTACTTCACAAGGATTTGCGAATTTGTTGGCTTCAAAAATACCTCCGCTTTGAACCATCAATAGTTCCAAGAACTTCTGGAAAGAATTTTTACGCTCCAGCCGAAAAAGTTCCTGAATATCTTTTGCCCAATAAGCATCCATCCATTCCTGAAAATCACTCTCGGAAAGTTTACGTTTCAGAAAAAAAGGAGGTAGCCCGCCAAAAAGAAGCCTGTGATTTAGATTTGTTCTTCCAAAACCTTTTAAGTCCTCGGATGTCATCGGAGTCAGCCAGAGTTCAAATTTTCTTCCAGCTAGAGTGTCCTTAAATTTAGAGGAAGCGCTCAAGCTTGATGAACCCGTCGCTAAGATTTTTGTGCTGGGATAGTGGTCGGCGGCAATTTTCAAAAGCTCGGAAGGATTATCTAATCGGTGAATTTCATCAAGCACAAGACGCTTCCCTTTTGTCTCTTTTAGAAATTTTTCGGGGTCAGCCATTAATTTGCGTACCGTGGGCAATTCACAGTCAAAATACTCCACGCTAGGCAAGCTTTGGGACAAGACGGTCTTCCCTGCCCTACGAACCCCCGAAAGCCAGAGAATGGGTCTTTCCTTCCAAGACTCTTCGATGCGATTTAGCCAGAATTTTCTTTGAATCATAATGAGGATACTCTAGCATGAATATTTACTATATGCAAGTCTAGTTGCATATAGTAATATCAGGATTCCTAATAACGGAAGATAAAAAGCCACCAGGTGTAAATCCTGGTGGCTCCCGCTTCAACCAATGCTCCCCTGTCGTACGGCGTCCAGTTGACAGCTTACTTAATCAAGTCTTCCATTCACTCAAAATAGAGTCGATATTTTTTCTTAATCCATCCTCAAAATCTTTCTTGCCCCTGATTGAATTTTCATAAAATAACACCCTAAAACCAGAAACGTCAAACGGGAGAACCTTTCTTTTTTCGGCAATAAAAATAATGGGCTTGCCTACCGCCGACGCAAAACCAACTTCATAAAACACATTTTGGTTAGGCGGCGTTATCTCTGCAATAATGAATTTGGCTGAATATATCTGTCGAATAATATCCGATAGGATATGCCCAGGCGAAACGTCCATGATTATGTCTTTAGTGCAGGTTGTAAGCAAAAACGCCGATAACTGTCATTTCGACGAACACATTCGCGGAGTTTACCCTGAGCGAAGCGAATGGGCTCAGTGTAAACTCCGTGAGGAGAAATCTCGCTCTTACAAGCGAGATCTCTCGTCGCTTCGCTCCTCGAGATGACACGGTTGGAGAAGCCTACCTGCACTAAAGTCATAATCATGGAAACGTCGAGGGTTGCGGCAATAAAACTCTGAGAGGAGAGAATTTCCTGAGAGACTAGGAGGTTTGGAGTGGTATCCCAGTTGTATCCGAAGCGGTTTTTCAGGTATTTGAAGGTGGGCTTGCTTATTGCAAATAAATGACTTACGTCACCGTACCCCCCAGATTTTGTGCATCTGAGGAATCACGCGTACATCATGGAGGAACTCTTTGGCGAGAGAAAAGAACTCCTGTTCAATCAATTTAAGCGACTGCACGCTGATGCCCAGCGGATCGCTTAAAGGCTGGAAGATAAACGGGATCTTCGGGTTGATGTTTTTGACGATCTGAACAATCCGCTGCATCTGGTCCACTTTCGTTTCCGGCGTGACCACCACCTTCACGAACACATCTTTCTGAATCGCCGTTTTCAAAAATGCTTCATGTTCTTTTTCAAACGGGCGATCACCCGTGCTGGATGCGGGTTTCATGTCCATCGCGATGATGTCGCACCACTTAATGACCTGCGCGAGTTCTTTCGGCAGCGTACCGTTGGTCTCCAGATACGTTGTAAACCCTTTTTCCTTCAGCTTCGGCAAAAAATTTTTGAGAAACTTCGTATAAAAAAGCGGCTCGCCACCCGTGAGTGAAACCGCCTGATGAGGCCCCCTCTCGAGCTCGAGTCCGTCCACCTCTCCTAAAAGCTTCTCGAGAGGGTAAACCGTAAACGCCCCCTCTTTCATCCTCTCCAACTCGTCACAATAGCCGCAGTGCATGTTGCACCGCCCAAAACGCACGAAAATCTGCTTCACTCCAAGGTAAGGCCCCTCCCCTTGCAGAGAGGAAAATATCTCGCTTATTTCTGTACTGAGGTTTTTATCAAAAGACGTTTTCATAAGTGATTATTGTAGTTTTATTGACCTACTTCTTCAAGAAGGAAAAGGGGCGACGGGTGACACCGATGGGCTCTATTTTCCTAAAACAAACTGGGTGATTCTATCTCTCGTGGCGGTGCGCAATCTGATTGAAATAGCTCACGCTTTTACCCACCAGAGGATCTTTTGATAATAAGGAAAATAGAGAACTGAGGTGGAACCCGTCGCCCCGTTCCCTATGCGTAATAACTCGCGCTCGCGTCGGGCGTCTCCCACACCGTGACTTTTACGATCTTGGCATTGGGCGACTTGACGGCATCTGACAGGCGGTCAAAAATAAGTTTTGTGATATTTTCGGTAGAGGGATTCAGCTTGCCATCCTTAAATTCGGGATGTTCATTGAATGACGTGTTTTGAAATTCGGCGAGTACTTTTTTGATCGTGGGCTTCAGCATCTCAAAATCCACCACGACCCCCATCGAATCAAGCTTCTGCGCTCGCATGACGACGGAGACCTTCCAGTTATGCTCGTGCCGGTCCTCCCAAGCGCCGTCGGTAAGCTTCAGAAAATGCGCGGCGAA
>MHFI01000051.1 GCA_001804125.1 Omnitrophica bacterium RIFCSPHIGHO2_02_FULL_51_18 | reverse complement strand
TGTCCCTCCGAAGCCCTTCGAAGCTTCAGCGAAGGAGGGGCGAAGGAGGAGCTTGAAAATAAGGACCATTTAAGGTATAATTCGGTTCATTAGAGTAGTTAAATGTTAAACCAAATTCTGACTCACAACGTAAAACCGATCGCGCTTACCGCTAAAACGGTAGTCTGCCCGACGGCGCTTTGGTCCGCCATCAAAACGTCGGCGGATCTTCGACTTTGTCATTACCGTATGTCGAAGCGCGAAGGTTGTGGGTTGGTTGGAGGTTTTAGCACCTAAAAAGTAAGTAAGCAGTAAAAACCGAAAGTCAAATCAACCCACTACCTTAACTGGCAGTGGGTTTTTTATTTTAAATGAGCACGCGACTTACGGAGCGAAGCGACGTCAAGTCGCCCGTGCGAATTTATCCTCAAGGAGGCGCCCCAGCGCCGACGGAGGATTTCAAAGCATCCCGAGGAGCTTCCCAAAGAAGCGACGAGGGATGAGACAAGGAGGAATACAAATGTTAGAAACCATTCGAAATGCTTATCCAAGAAGGAGGAAGTTTGTGAATAGAAACCCCGTCAAGCTGACGGCGCTTCTCTACTTAAAAGAAGCCCTCGTCAGACAGCAATATGAGCACTGCCGTGACATCATCGCCGTCGCCAAGGAATTCGGCGCGGCCGATGTCGAGGTTCAGGATTTGTTGGAAGACCAGAGAAGAACTCCGGGTTAGACGATGAACGAGGTGCGGCGGGCGGCAAGAAGAATAGCTTGTCCCCCGCCGCTACTCGCAGCGGCCGCCAAGATGTTTAGCGAGAAACTTCTCGGCGGCGGCGTAGAATTTGAGGCGGTTTTCGGGTTTCGCGAAGCCATGGCCTTCATCGGGGAATAACAGGTATTCGTAGTCGATGCCCTTTTTCTTCATCGCTTCGACAATTTGCTCGGACTCGGCCTGTTTCACGCGCGGGTCGTTGGCACCTTGCGCAATCAATAGTGGGATTTTGATTTGGTCCACCTTAAAAAGCGGAGAGCGGGATTTTAGAAACTCCTCTTCGGTGTCGGGATCGCCGACGCGCTTACGGAACTCCGCCAGGTACACGCTCCAGTAAGGAGGAATCGTCCGGATAAACGTAACGAGATTGCTCGGCCCCACGATGTCCACCGCGCATTTGAAAAGGTCCGGCGTGAACGCCGCGCCCACAAGCGCCGCAAAACCTCCGTAGGAACCGCCGTAAATCGCGGTGCGCTTCGGGTCCGCGGTACCCTGCTTGACCGCCCAATTCACCGCGTCCACAAGGTCCTCGTGCATTTTTCCGCCCCACTCTTTGTTCCCCGCGTTTAGGAACGCCTTGCCGTAGCCGGAGGAGCCGCGGTAATTGACCTGCATCGAAACATAGCCGCGGTTCGCAAGCCACTGCGACTCCGGGTCATACCCCCACGAATCACGCACCCACGGACCGCCATGCACATTGAGCACGAGCGGAAGATTTTTCCTTTCCCCGGAAGGGGGAAATGTCAGATAGCCGCGGATTTTAAACCCGTCGCGCGAGGCAAAAGAAATTGGCTCCATGGGCGCGAGGGAATAATTCTTCAAATCGGGTCTGTTTTCAAAGAGAAGCAAAACCCGTTTTGTCTTCCGCTCATACGAATAATAAACCATAGGGCCGTCGTCCACCATAAAACCCACCAACCACGTTTTATCGTCATTGTCACGGCTGGCGATGAAGAAGTCCCCGTCGTTGATTTTCCGGACCGTATCGATGTCGTCCCGAATCAACGGGTCCAATACCTTATACTCGGTGCGGTCTTTGGTAAATGAGATCATTTGAATTTCATAAGTATCGGGATGCAGCATCACTCCGCCCACATCCACCTCGGGGTCCGAGGCGATGGCTTGCGTTTTCCCCGTTCCGATCTCCAGCCGCATTAACTGCCCTTTATCGACGCCCCTGGCGTCCCTGAGGTACAGAAATTTCCCGTCCTTTGTAAAAGACACGGGGCCGCTGGCCATCGCGTCGTCCATACTCCATGAAAGAACCGTGCGCCAATCCGACTGTTGGTTCTGGCGCACCAAAAGGTCCGAACCGCCGTCGTCTCGGGCGACCACCGCCGCGCGGACGTTGAATTCGGTGTCCGACAACCAATCCGAAACATGGCCGGGGTTTTTCGTCACGAGCGTCAGCTCCCCAGTCCTCAGGTCCAAACAATATACGTCATGCACACGCACGTTTTCCTTGTTCATGGAAATAAGGATTTTATTCGGAAAATGTTTGTCCACCTCGACGATGCGCACCTGAATGTTTTCAAACGGGGTCAGGTCCCTTACGATGAGCGTTCCAAGGTCCACCGCGTAGAGACGCCAGTTTTCATTGCCGCCGACATCCTGCAAATAAAAGATGTGCCTATTGTCCTGTGCCCAGAAATAATTGCGGATGCCGCGGTCCTTGTCCCGGGTGACGGGCCGGTCGTCCTGCAGGCCGATGGTCTTGACCCATACGTTCAACACATTATTCACCGGCGCCAGATACGATATCATTTTCCCATTGGGAGAGATCTGCGGGGAGGCCTTGACGGGATTGCCAAACAATACTTCCCGGGGGATCAATTTAATTTCGGTGGCGGATAAATGCGGCATAAGTAGAACACCTGTTATAAAGAAAATAACAATCTTAACAATAATTATGTCATTTCGAGGGCGAGGCCCGAGAAATCTCATCACACTATCTGATGAGATCCCTCGTCGGCGCTAGGTCGCGCCTCCTCGGGATAAATTCGCACGGGGGACTTGGTGCTCCCTCCGGTCGCGCAAGTCCCGTGCTCATTTAGTAGCTCGCAATCACGGCGTTGGGGTGGTCCTTCGAAACATCCATCATACGCCGCAAAGTGATCTCCGCGTGTTTGCGGATGGGTTCGGGCACTTCGATCTCATACTCCAGCGTCTCTAAGGCGTGCGCCACCCAACCCAGCGTCGTCATTTTCATGGTCTGACAAACGAACTGTTCGGTCGGCATGATGAAGCGCTTGTCCGGGTGATCTTTTTTGAGCTTAAAAATCATTCCCACCTCCGTGCCGATAATAAACGTGTTCGCGGGGGACCGGGCGATGTACGAAGAAAAACCGCTGGTCGACGAGACATGGTCCGCGAGGTCTATCACGTCCGGCGGGCATTCCGGGTGAGCGACAAACGCAGAATCGGGGTATTTCGCCTTCGCCTGCTTCACGTCCTCGGCCGTCACCCGGATATGTGTCGTACAAAAACCCTGCCAGAGGATGATCTCTTTCTCGGGGCAAAAACGCCGGACATAATGGCCGAGATTCTTGTCCGGCACGAAAATAATCTGCTTATGGGGAAGTGATTTCACGATCTGTACGGCGTTCGCTGAGGTACAGGCGATGTCGCTTTCGGCTTTAACGGCGGCGGAGCTATTCACATAACACACCACCGCCGCGTCCGGGAATTGCTTCCTTTTCTCGCGCAAACGCTCCGGAGTCACCATCAGGGCCATGGGACAATCCGCCTCGCGGACAGGCAGGATCACCTTTTTCCCGGGGTTTAAGATCTTCGCGCTCTCCGCCATGAAGTCCACGCCGCAGAAGACAATCACGTCAAACCCGAGTCCTATCGTCGCCTTGGAAAGCGCCAGTGAGTCACCTAAAATATCCGCGACTTCCTGCACCTCATAGTTCTGGTAATTGTGCGCAACGATGTAAGCATTGCGCTCTTTTTTAAGACGCAGTACCTTCTCGCGAAGTTTTTGCTTCACTTCGCGCGAGTTGGCTTTTTCTAGGACTTCGTATTGTTCCGTCATAAAAAAGCAATGTCTCCGCTGTCATTTCGACGAATGAAGTGAGGAGAAATCTCATCACGCTTACTCAATGAAATCCTTCGCCTGTCCTGAATGAGATCCCTCGTCGCTTCGCTCCTCGGGATTTAATTCGCGTAAATCATACGCTCATTAAACTTGCACCACTTCCCTCACCTCCGGGATCAAAGACTTTAGCCTGTTTTCGACCCCCATCTTAAGCGTCATGACGGAGCTCGGGCATGAACTGCAGGAACCCTGTAAATGCAGCGTCACGACCCCGTCCTGATAACCGTAAAACTGAATGTCCCCGCCATCCATCGCGACGGCCGGGCGAATCTCATTGTCGAGAATTTCTCTGATTTTTTTCTCAATCTCACCGTTGGCACCGGAACCTGACGCGGCGGCCGCACCTGAGAGCCCCGCAGGCAAAAGTGTTTGGCCGGAGCCGACTATCTGCTTTATCTTCTCAGTCAGCGGTTGAACAAGATCTTTCCAATTCGACGCGGGCGCTTTCGTGATCGTAATAAAGCTCGTGCCAACCATGACTCCCAGCACATGATCAACTTTAAAAAGCTCCTCGGCTAGATACGCGCCTTTAGCCTTTTCCCTATCCGTAAAGTTCAATGAGCCCGACTCCAAGAGCGATTTATTCACATTAAACTTAAGTGTGTTGGGATTGGGCGTCACTTCGGCCGAAATTTCAATATTGGCAGTGTTCATATTATCTACCTTTCTACGTCATCCTGAGTCCCGTCGAATGACGGGTTACTTTATTCCGTGGTTATCTCCGATTTTCTGTCTTCTCTATCCCGCAGGGCGTCTTCGAGCGCACGCCAGATAAGCGCCGCGCATTTTACACGCACCGGAAAATTTTTCACTCCCTCAAAAATCTTAAGTTTTCCCGTACCCGCCCGCACAGGTTCCGACACTGTGTTGTCGGTTAAAAGATGGATCACGTTATTCTTAAGCGCCTCAGCGTCCTTTACA
The DNA here is from genome assembly GCA_001804125.1 of Omnitrophica bacterium RIFCSPHIGHO2_02_FULL_51_18. GTDB lineage: Bacteria > Omnitrophota > Gorgyraeia > 2-02-FULL-51-18 > 2-02-FULL-51-18 > 2-02-FULL-51-18. The sequence continues at coordinate 493 of MHFI01000051.1, read as the reverse complement.
CTCTTCCCAGAGACCGCCTCGGTCAGCATCGAGGCGCTCGATTTCGAGATTGCACATCCAGAGCCCTCAAAGACCGCCTTCTTTATTATCCCACCTTCGTCAACATAAAGGTAGAGGTGATAATCATCGCCGCAAAGCGGGTTCACGCCATGCGAATAACGGTTCGCTTCGGACAATTTGCCAAAATTCCTCGGCCGCCGGTTGTGATCTAGAATAACTTCTTGATAAAGATCGTCCAACTTTACTTCCTGATTATTTTGCACTCTACCCCCAACTCGTCATTCTGAGCGAAGCGAAGAATCTCAAAGTCGAGATCCTTCGGCGACTTCGTCGCCTCAGGATGACACATCATTTAAATATCTCTTTCACTTTTCCGATCGCCTTTACCAACACGTCGATCTCCTCTTTTGTGTTATAAAACGCGAAAGAAGCGCGCGCGGTGGCCGGCACGCCGAAGCGCTCCATCGTCGGCTGGGCGCAGTGGTGACCGGCA
>MHFI01000050.1:22223-22899 GCA_001804125.1 Omnitrophica bacterium RIFCSPHIGHO2_02_FULL_51_18 | reverse complement strand
CTACCCGGGCGTCGAGTTCATGGTGCTCTATCATCCTGCCTATATCCTGCGCGACCCGCGCCAAACTCCGGTTATGCAGGAACACCTCAAGCGGTTTAAACATTTTTTAGATCAAAAGACATTTTAAGGTTTCTTGCCGTTTATCTCTCCGTTTTCTCGTGTCCGATCGCGACCATTTTTTGCAAGTCCTGGGAGCCTCGGCAAAATGGAAAAAACTCGCACTAGGCCGTGCTCGAACAATTTCCATTTTGCCGTATCCCGGGGGACTTGGCAAAAAATGGTCAAGAGCGATAGGCCACTCGAAAACAGAGAGATAAACTACACCCGCTCAGTCCTAGCCTTGTAATTTAAGAACCCCTCTTTTCAAAGCGCATTGGACTTTTTCGAGTGTTTATGGATTCGAAGTAAAGGGTAAGGGGAGACGCCAAAAATCACTTAAGCCACGCCCTGATTTTAGATATAACTTCTTCCTTCGTGACGCATTGATTTTTGGCGAGCCTGCCTGCCGGCAGGCAGGGGGTTCTCCACCCTTTACTGAGGATCCATGCGAGAAAAAGTCCATTAAGCGGAGAAAAGAGGGGTTCTTATTAGCTGACTTTGCAGAAGGTAAGGAATAGACGCTCTCGAGAGATTTTGATACTATTAAGGGCTTATGAGCAAACTATCGTTAAACAAA
>MHFI01000050.1:0-22195 GCA_001804125.1 Omnitrophica bacterium RIFCSPHIGHO2_02_FULL_51_18 | reverse complement strand
GAGCAAACTATCGTTAAACAAACGAAGTTCCCTCATCACAAAAGGCGACCATAGGGCGCCCAATCGCGCGATGCTTCGTGCGGTCGGGTTTAAGGACGAGGATTTTGAGAAACCGATCATTGGTCTCGCCAGCGCCTGGAGCGACTTGACCCCCTGCAATATGCATATAGACAAGCTCGCTGATAAAGCGCGTGAAGGCGCCAGAGCCGGCGGCGGGTTTCCTCTAACTTTTGGCACCATCACGGTTTCCGACGGCATTGCGATGGGCACCGAGGGGATGAAGTACTCGCTCGTGAGCCGCGAAGTTATCGCTGATTCCATTGAAGTCGTGGCGAATGCCCAGCGTTTTGACGGCCTTGTGGCCATCGGCGGCTGTGACAAGAATATGCCGGGTGCTTTGATGGCGATGGCGAGGCTCAACATTCCGAGCCTCTTCGTTTACGGAGGCACGATCAAACCCGGCAATGTTAACGGAAAAGACATAGACATTGTCAGCATTTTTGAGGCGGTGGGTGCCTATGACGCGAAGAAAATAAGCCTCGAAGAATTTAAAGCCATCGAGTGCAATGCCTGTCCCGGCGCCGGCTCCTGCGGCGGCATGTACACGGCCAACACGATGGCTTCGGCGATTGAGGCGCTCGGCATGAGTTTGCCGGGCAGTTCTTCGCGGGATGCTGAAAGCGGCGAGAAAAAAGAAGATTGTTTTAAGGCCGGCGAGCAGATCGAAGAGCTTATTCGGCAAAATATTCGCCCGCGCGACATCCTGACAAAAAAGGCGTTTGAGAACGCGATTGTGACGGGCATGGCGCTGGGCGGCTCGACGAACCTCGTGCTTCATCTTTTGGCGATTGCCAATGAAGCGAAGGTAAAACTCACGCTCAATGATTTTAACCGCATCGGCCGGAAAGTGCCGCATCTGGCGAATCTGAAGCCGAGCGGCCAATACGTGATGTCGGACTTGAATCGCTATGGCGGTGTTCCGGGCGTCATGAAAATGCTTCTGGAGGCTAAACTCATCCACGCGGATGCGCTCACGGTCACCGGGAAAACCATCGGCGAGAATCTTCACGAAACAAAACCTGTTTCCAATCCCGACATTGTCCGGCCCTTGTCCAATCCATTGTATCCGACCGCGCCGATGGTGATCTTGAAGGGAAATTTGGCCAAAGAGGGCGCGGTCGCAAAAATAGGGGGCCTCAAGGTTTTTCGCCACCGCGGCCCCGTGCGCGTGTTTGATTCCGAGGAAGAAGCGTTTCAGGCGATTGTCGGAAAGAAGGTAAGAAAAAACGACGTGATTGTGATCCGCTACGAAGGGCCGAAGGGCGGACCGGGCATGCGGGAAATGTTGTCAGTGACGGCCGCTTTGGTCGGTGAAGGCCTGGGCGGTTCCGTGGCGCTGGTCACCGACGGGAGGTTTTCCGGCGGCTCGCATGGATTTATGGTGGGGCATGTGGCGCCGGAGGCGGCCGTCGGCGGAGCCATCGCGGCGCTCAAAGACGGTGACATCATCGTGATTGACGCAAATAAAAAAATTTTAAACGTGGAACTTAGCAGCGCCGAAATCGCCAAAAGACTCAAGAAACTCAAACCCTACAAACCTAAAATTAATTACGGAGTGTTGGCAAAATATACGAAGCTGGTGTCTTCCGCATCCGAAGGGGCGGTAACATGTTGTTAGTTTGTCATCCCCGCAAAAGCGGGGATCAACCCAAACCACGTCATTCTGAACGAGCGAAGCGAGTGAAGAATCTAAAAGCGAGATCCTTCGTCACTTCGTTCCTCAGGATGACGTGTGGATTCCCGCTGGAGTTTACCCCCGCGAAGGCGGGGGCGGGAATGACACATAGGGAATGGGTATGACAATGCGCACCATGGTGCTCGACATAGAAACCCAAAAGGGGTTCAACGAGGTGGATAGAAAAAAACTCCATCTTCTCAAGGTGTCCGTCGCTTGCATCTATGATTCCAAAACGGATTCGTATCTCGGATTTGAGGAAAAAGAGATGCTGAAACTCGAGGAAATTTTGAAGCAAGCGGACCTCGTCATCGGTTTCAACATCCGCGATTTTGACATGGAAGTGTTGGCGCCGTATCTGATCACCCCGGTCAAAAATTTTCCCACATTAGACCTCCTGGTCGAAATTGAAAAGGTGCGCGGACACCGCGTGAGCCTTCAGAGCGTCGCGCAGGCGACGCTTAACGCCTCCAAATCCGGAACCGGCTGGGACGCGATCAGGCTTTTCAAGGAAGGCCGCATCGAAGAGCTCAAAAAATACTGCCTGGACGACGTACGCATCACGAAGGAGATTTATGAGTACGGCCTTAAGCACGGCAAGGTGCTTTTTATCTCGAACCGTGATTACCAGACGCATGAAGTGCCGGTGGACTGGAAGAACGCGGGCAAGGAACTGAAAGAGCAAAAGAAGGAAGAAAATCCGTTTCCGACGAGTTTATTTTGATTAGAGCCGAAACATGCTTCTTGCTTCAGGGCAGTTTATGAGTTTCTACATCCGTATTTGGCAGTCTTGTGACGTCGGGGGCATTACGAGGCATCTTTTAGTCGTGGGGGACGTGACCGCGGATTGCGCGAACTGCCGGGAGCTCGGAATTGATTATGCGAATGCGAAGACTTGCCCAAAATGCGGGACGAATTTTAATTTTATAGCTTCCCGCAATACGGGCAAGCTTGACAAAAATCGCGGGGGCACCGTCAAACGCATCAAAGACCGCCGTCCGGATTTGACGATGATTGACTATGAGGATTACAAGGAAATAACGGGGAAGCAACAAGCAAGAGATTTTTTCGGATAATCGTCATTTCGAGCGAAGCGAGAAATCTCATTCAATTGTGTGATGAGATCTCTCGTCCCGTCATTCGACGGGACTCGAGATGACAGTATGACAGTGGGAGGATAGTATGAAGAAGGCAACAGCATTATTAATCATGTTATTTACGGTGATGACAACCGCGCCGGCTTTCTCAATGAGTCCCGCGGAGCAGGAGAATGTCCGCCGTCAGGAGATGAAAATAATCAAAGACAAACAGCGCGCCGAGAAAGAAGCCATGAAGCTCGCGAAGACGGAAGCAAAGGAAGGCCCCCGCGAAAAAAGCTTTTGGGAAAAAGAAGGCGAGCGCTCGGGGTTAGGCGGAAGCGGCAGCCGGACGGGCAAATTCTTAAGAAATTTAAACCCGGCGCCGTTTTTCAAAGACCAGGATGAAAAATACAAGGCGCGTAAAGCTAAACAACAGTAACGGACCAGGTCCGATTGTCGATCTGCCATTTTCATCCGTGGAGAAAGACGGCTAAGTCCCGCCAAAAATCGCGTCACCCACGGATGTCGAAACTGATTATGAGAAAAGTTATTCTCGCAATTTTAGGCGTCATTTTTATCCTGATCGGTGCCGCAGGTCTTGTTCTCCCGTTCCTTCCCGGGTGGGTATTTATTTTTGCGGGGTTTTCCCTTATTGTGCCGCGTGTGGCTGCTCGGCTCAAGCGCCGCCTCTTGAGGAAATTTTCGAAACATGAGCTTGTATACTTGCAGAAATGGCGAAAATCGGGCGTCCATGCCGGATTTACCACGAGACACTTCCCCTTATTCCTTTCCCAAACGGATGATTTACTGGACCCTCAGAACCGGTCGGAATTCCGGAAACTATTGGCGGAAAGCAAGGTCGCTTCGGCGCACGGCATGAAACCCATTTCGAAATTCGCATTTCTGAACCAAGTGCACGGAAATAACGTGGCCGCGCTCGAAGATGAAAAAGCATTGGGGGACGGCGCGTTTCACCCTCTTAATCAGAACGACGGCGTCATCACCCGCCTAAAGGACCTGGCCTTGCTGGTCATGACGGCGGATTGCCTGCCTATTTTTATGAAAGCGCCGGGCTGGGTGGGTCTGGTGCACGCGGGTTGGCGCGGTACGAAGGGGGAGGTTGCGAAAAAAGCGTATCAGCTTCTCAGGCAAAAGTCGGGCTGCCGGAATGCGGAGGTTGAGGTCATTTTCGGGCCATGCATCGGTTTCGACCAGTACGAGGTTGGGCCTGAATTCCGAGAGTTTTTTCCCAAAAGATCGCTCCGAGAAAAAAGAGAGAAACTTTTCTTTGACCTTGCCGGAGAAAACAAGCGCCAGCTTCTTCTGGCCGGTGCCTGCCGGCGCAATATCACGGAACTTGACCTGTGTACGGTCGAAGACAATGAGGATTATTACTCGTTCCGCAAGGAAGAAGACGCCGCCGGCCGCATGGTGTCGTTTGTTGTGATGCAGGATTCATTTTCAAGTGGATACCACTTTATCACCGAGTCTACTTAACCGGTTTACCACTTGTCTGTATTTTCTGCTAAAATGCTTGCTTTATATGCGAGGAGGGTTGTCATGAAAAAAGGCACCATAGTACTTTTAGCGGTCTTAGGGGTTGTCGTTTTCATAGGACTCTGGTTTGCGGGTGCTTATAACGGTCTTGTGAGGTTGGATGAAGGCGTGAATCAGGCATGGGCGCAAGTGGAGAATGTTTACCAAAGGCGTCTGGATCTCGTTCCTAATCTGGTCGAAACCGTCAAGGGCTATGCGGCGCATGAACAGGAAACGTTTATTGCCGTGACGGAAGCCCGTTCGCGCGCGGCCGGCACGATTTCCCCGGATGTAATCACCGATCCGAATAAATTCGCGGCATTCCAGGAATCTCAGGCGGCTCTGAGCTCGGCCTTGAGCCGTCTCATGGTTGTCGTTGAAAAATACCCGGACCTTAAGGCCAATCAGAATTTCCTGGCGCTTCAGGCGCAGTTGGAGGGGACTGAGAACCGCATCGCGGTGGAACGGGGACGGTACAACGAAGCCGCGCAGATTTTTAATACCGCTTTTCGACAGTTTCCGACTGTCATGATCGCGGGGATGTTCGGCTTTAAGTCGAAGGAATATTTCAAGGCTGAAGCCGGGGCAAGTGTGGCGCCGAAAGTGAAATTTTGAACCATGATTTTTGGTTCAAAATTTCATCCTGAGCAAGCCCGCCGCGTTTTTTGGCGGGCGCGCCGAAGGATCTCATATGAAAGATTCTTCGCTGTGCTCAGAATGACAGTTGTCTTTCTACCGTTTTTATCCGCGAGCGCTTTTGCCCTCTCTATTCCCGACAAACCCGAAGGGTATGTCAATGACTATGCGGGGCTTCTTTCGGATTCAGCGAAGACACAGCTTTCCCAAACACTTTCCCAATTCGAGCAGGAGACCTCCAATCAGGTAGTAGTCGCTGTTTTTCAAAGTCTTGAAGGGGGTTCGCTCGAAGATTTTTCGATCAGGCTTGCCGAGAAATGGAAAGTGGGCCAAAAGAACCGCGACAATGGAGTGATTCTTCTGATATTTAAGGAAGACCGCGCGGTCCGGATCGAGGTTGGTTACGGCCTCGAAGGCGCTCTGCCCGACGCCGTCGCCGGCCAGATCGTATACAACGAAATTGTGCCGCAGTTCAGGGAAGGCGATTTCGACGCGGGCGTAACGAACTGCGTGAATGCGATCATTCGGGCGACGAAAGGAGAATACCAAGCGCTTCCAAAACAAGATCCCTGGCAAAAATACAACCCGTGGATATACTTTGCGCTGGTTTTTTATCTGATCCTTTTTATTTTTCGGATGATTTTTGCGCAGGCTCTTTCTTCGGGAAGAACTTATTCGGGCTCTTCAGGCGGTTTCTGGGGCGGCGGAAGCTCCGGGGGTGGTGGATTTGGCGGAGGAGGTTTCAGCGGGGGCGGGGGAAGTTTTGGCGGTGGCGGAGCGAGCGGCCGATGGTAAAATACCTGGATAAAAACTCCGAAGCGGAAGTCACCGCCGCGATCCGGCGGGCGGAGCACAAAACAAGCGGTGAGATCCGCGTGCACCTGCGGCGCAAGTGTAAAGGGGACGTGTTCGAAGCGGCGCGAAAGATATTTCACAAGCTCCGGATGCATAAAACAAAACATAGAAATGCGGTGCTTATTTACGTGGCTTTGGACAGCCGTCAATTTGCGGTGCTCGGCGACCGCGGCATTCATGAAAAGGTGGGCGACTTGTTTTGGAAGGAGACTCGTGACAAAATGAAGTCTTTGTTCTCCCAAGCGCGGGTCAAGGAAGCGATCGTGGCCGGCGTCATGGATGCGGGGGAGAAACTCAAATACTATTTTCCGACGGAGAAGGCCGATAAGAACGAATTGTCGGACACGATAACTGCAGACTGATGTAATTTCGACGGCGCCGCCCGTTGAAATTGAGGGAGGATGCCATGGAGATAAAACCTATCTTAAAAGCGATGCTTCTTTGCGACCAGACACTGGTTGAGGAGGGTACGCACAAAAGGACACTCATAGGGCTTTTTGACCGCATCAAGGTGTCGCAGATGCCGACCGTGCATCCCTCCATGAGCGTGTACGTGCAGTTCCGGGAGATCGAAGGCGTGTTTGATTTTACGCTGGAGCTTTTTGACATTGAGCAGAACAAGTCCCTGAACCGCGCCGTGATCAAACAATACAAAGTGCAGGACCGTTCCCGGGACTGCGAGCTTGTATTTAATCTGATGTCGGTCCGCTTTGAGCACGAAGGGGAGTACGAGTTCAGGATCTACGTGAATGAAGGCATCTTTGGGCAAAAATCGTTTAAGGTTTTGAAATAACGCGAAGCCTGCCTGACGGCAGGCAGGCGTCATCCTGAGCAAGCGAGTGAAGCGAGCGCGTCGAAGGATCTATACGGGAGGATATCGGCATGGCAGTGGATATTAAGCAGGTGACAGAAAAGGTTGAGAAGGAAAACGCCTTAATCAAGACGCTCCAACAGGAAATGGGAAAGGTGATTGTAGGGCAGAATTACATGGTCGAGCGGCTTTTAATTGCCCTGCTCGCCGACGGGCATATTTTGCTTGAAGGCGTTCCTGGCCTTGCGAAAACACTGGCCGTAAAGACGCTGGCGCAGGCAATCGATACGCCATTTCAGAGGATCCAGTTTACGCCGGACCTCCTGCCAGCTGACCTCGTAGGCACGCTGATTTACAATCCGAAAACCGGTGAATTTACGACCAAGCGGGGCCCGCTTTTTTCAAACATCATTCTCGCCGACGAAATAAACCGCGCACCCGCAAAAGTCCAGAGCGCGCTTCTGGAAGCGATGCAGGAACGGCAGATCACGCTCGGAGGGCAGACCTATAAACTCAATGATCCTTTCATGGTGCTCGCGACGCAAAACCCAATCGAACAGGAAGGCACGTATCCCTTGCCGGAGGCGCAGGTGGACCGCTTCATGCTGAAACTCAGGATAACCTACCCTAAAAAAAATGAAGAATTAGAAATCATGGATCGCATGGCAGGTTCCTCGCCCGCCAAGGTCAACGCGGTCGTGCAGCCTGATGACATTTTAAGGGCGCGTGACGTGGTTCGGAATATCTATGTCGATGAGAAGATCAAGAACTATATCGTGAACCTCGTTTGCGCGACGCGGGACCCCGAAGCTTATAAGCTTAAGAACTTGAAGCACCTCATCATGTACGGCGCCAGTCCCCGTGCGACGATCTATCTCAATATCGCCTCGCGCGCTTACGCGTTCATGCGCGGCCGCGGTTATGTGACGCCGGACGACATCAAGGCGATCGGGATGGATGTGTTGAGGCACCGCGTGATCGTGACTTACGAAGCGGAAGCCGAGGAACTCAATTCCGAAGCGATTGTTAAAAGAATATTTGATGAAATCGAGGTTCCATGAGCACGCAATTTACGCGACTGTTAAGAAGCGTAAATTGCAGTGCGAATGGAATCCCGAGCGTAGCGAGGGATCTCATCATGCGACTTGATGAGATTTCTCGGCCGTTGGCCTCGAAATGACATTAAGGTCGTTATAGCCAGGATGCTTCTTAAAGAGATTCTCAAAAAAGTCCGGTTTATCGAGATTACCACCTCGCGCCTTGTGAACACCGTGTTTGCCGGCGAGTACCACAGCGTGTTCAAGGGCCGCGGCATGGAGTTTGACGAAGTCCGTGAGTACGACACCTCGGACGACATGCGTGACATTGACTGGAACGTGACCGCGCGCATGGGCAGTCCTTATACGAAGAAATTCGTTGAGGAACGGGAACTCACGGTGATTTTTCTCGTGGATGCAAGCTCCTCGGGCCAGTATGGCACGAAGGGCAAGACAAAAGCCGAGCTTATTGCCGAAGTGTGCGCGCTTCTTTCATTTTCCGCGATCAAGAATCACGACCGCATAGGGCTCATCATATTTTCCGACCAGATAGAAAAGTATATACCTCCCAAAAAGGGAAAGCTCCATGTTTTGAGGGTTGTCCGTGAGATCCTGTCATTCAAACCCAAGCACCGCATGACGGACATCAACGTGGCGCTGAAGGCCTTGAATGATGTGATTATGAAGCGCTCTACCGTGTTTTTATTTTCAGATTTTCTCGCGGACAAATATGAAAAGCTTTTGAAAGTGACTTTTAAAAAGCACGATGTCGTGGCGGTCGTCGTGGAGGATCCCACCGAAAAGGAATTTCCAGGGCTTTCCGGTATGGTGGAGCTTGAAGACGCCGAAACCGGCGAGACCTTTACGCTCAAAGCCAGAAAGAGTTTTAAGGAACGTTTTAAGGGCGCCTGGAATGAGCGGAAGGAAAAACGAAATACCATTTTTTCTTCGATAGGGATGGATCACATTGAGCTTGAGACCGGAACGCCGTACATAAATCCGTTGATCCGGTTTTTTAAGGCGAGGGAAAGAAGGTTTAGGTGAAGGCGTCTAAAGCACGAAATCCGAATTTCGGATTTCGAATTTCGAGTTTTATGTGCGTAGTTTTTCTTCTTTTTTGTTTTCAGAATTTAAGCTTCAGTGAAGATGTCATCCGCGTCAAAGCCCGTGCCTGGCCGGAACGCGTCACGATCGGCGATGAGATCCGCTTCTACATCCAAATCGATAAAGCGTCGGACATAACGATTGAGCCTCTCTCACCCAAAACCAATCTCTCGCCTTTTGAAATAAAAAAAATCGAGGTTTTACCACAGAGACAAAAAAGCGGGCGAGCAAAGGAGACACTTCTATTGACACTTACGGTTTTTGAATTGGGGGATCTTAAGATCCCGCCGGTGGTTTTGCACGCTAAGGGCGGCCAAGACGGCTCGGGCGATCTTTTAACCAAAGAAGTTCCGGTGAAAGTTGTCAGTGTCGGTAAACAGTCGACGGATAAAGATGACATCCGGCCGATTAAAGGTCCGGTGTCTTTTGACCTTCGCTGGTTTTGGAACATCCTGATCGGAGTTTTAGCGTTTCTTATGGCTGTGCTTTTGGTTGTAAAAGTGGTCTTAAGGATCCGGAAACAAAAGCTCATAGACCTGGAAAACCGGAAACCTCCGCATGAGCGCGCGTTTTTGGAACTTGAGCGTTTGCGGAAAAAAGAATTTCTCGAGTATGGCAAGACCAAAGAGTTCTACAGCGAATTTGCGGATATTTTGAGGCGTTATCTGGAAAGAAGATTTGAAATTGAAACGCTGGAGCTTACGACCGCGGAGATTTTAGAAGCATTTAAGAAAAAAGAGTTCGACCGCATGAATCTCGAAAAAATGAAGGACATTTTAGAGAATGCGGACCTTGTAAAGTTCGCAAAGTTCACTCCGCCTCGGGCGCTTGAACAAAGGTTTTCGGAAGCGCTTGTGAGCTTTGTGGAAAATACCAAGCTCGTTCCGGGGGCGCCGCGTAAAAAATGAGATTCGCAAACCCCCAATATTTTTTACTCCTCATTCCTGCGATCGTGTTTTTCTTTTTATTTATCCGCCGCTGGATCGGCAAAGAGGCGGTCTTGAGGTTTTCAAGCGTGTCTTTGGTTAAAGAAGCCGGCGCCAAGCGCGCGGCATTTGGCCGTTTATTTCAGGGAATGCTCAGGCTTTTGAGCGTCGTTTTTCTAATCCTTGCGATCGCTCGGCCACAGACGAGCACCGGCGAAGAAAAGACCACGGAGTTTGTCGTGGATATCATGATCGCTTTAGACGTCTCGGGTTCGATGGCGACGCTTGATTTTCACCCGGACAACCGTTTGGCGGCCGCGAAGCTTGAAGCCAGGCATTTCGTTGAAGCGCGTGGGCATGACCGTATAGGCCTGGTGGTGTTTGCAGGCCAGAGTGTCACGCAATGTCCCCTAACCGTGGACCGCGGAGCGATTCTGGCGCTGCTTGACAAAGTGCAGCTTGGGATGCTGGAGGACGGCACGGCGATCGGCCTGGGACTTGCGAATGCCGTGAACCGCCTCAAAGATTCTCAAGCTAAGAGCAAGGTCATTATCCTTCTGACGGACGGCATCAACAACGCCGGCGAGATCGACCCGCTCACCGCCGCTGATCTCGCCAAACAGTTTGGAATACGCGTCTATACGATCGGCGTCGGAAAGGAAGGCCAGGCAATCCTGCCGATTCAGGATCCTCGGTTTGGAACGAGACTTCTGAAGGTAGAGACTAGAATCGACGAGAAGTCACTGTCCGATATATCCCGAAGGACCGGCGGACTTTATTTCCGCGCGCAGGATGAGCGGGCCTTAAGGGAGATCTTCAAAGAGATAGACAGGCTCGAAAAGACCGAGATTAAGGTCGAGACTTACACGCATTATGATGAGCGCTACTTCTGGTTTCTTTGGCCCGCGTTTTTTATTCTGTTGTTTGAGATTGTGTGGACGAATTTAGTGAGAGTGAAAATACCATAATGATTTTGAAGCTGAAGCAAGAAGCAAGAAGCAAGAAATCCTGCTCCCTGTTTCCTGTTTCTTGCTTCGAATTTATTAATATGGAATGGGGACAGCTCAAAAACTTCATCTGGCTTTGGGTGATCGCGGCCGCGGTGTTTGTGTACGCGTTAAACTCCGCGAGAAAAAAGATACAGATGCAGCGTTTCGGCGACATCGAGCTTGTGATGCGGCTCATCACTTCATTCAATCCGGCGATGCGCCTTGCCAAGCGCGCGTGCATGCTTTTGGCGCTTTTTTTCATGGTGCTGGCGCTTTGCCAGCCCCACCTGAAGACCAAGGAAGTGACGGTCGAGCGCAGGGGCATTGATGTCATGATTGCGGTGGACGTGTCCAAGAGCATGCTGGCCAAAGATATCGCGCCGACGAGGCTTGATAAGGTGAAGCTCGAGCTTTCGGCTCTAATAGACCGCTTAAAGCAGGACCGCATCGGCATCGTGGCCTTTGCCGGCGATGCGTTCATCCAGTGTCCGTTGACACTCGATAAAAGCGCTGTGAAGCTTTTTTTATCCGCAATCAATCCGAATCTTATTCCGACGCCGGGCACGGCGCTCGGACCGGCGATCCAGGCGGCCTTGCAGGCATTCAATTCGAAAGAGAAAGATTTTAAGGCGATTATCTTGTTGACCGATGGCGAGGATCACGAATCCAATCCGCTCGGCGCGGCCCGGAAGGCCAAGGAGCAGGGCGCGCGCATTTTCACGATCGGGTTCGGCACGACGGACGGAAGCACGGTTCCGGGCGAGTCCGCAAGCGAAGGTTTTAAGAAGGACCGGCAGGGGCGCGTCGTGTTGTCAAAGCTGGATGAAGCGCTTTTGAAACAGATTGCCCGGGAGACCGGGGCGGTTTATCACCGTTCAAGCCGCGGCGAAGTCGAGGTGGATTGGATTGTGGAGGAAATCCGCAAGATGTCACAGAAGGGACTGAAATCCGAGAAAATGATTGAGTATGAAGAGAGCTTCCAGTATTTTCTGATCCCGGCGTTTATCCTGCTTTTGGCAGAAATGTTCCTGTCGGAGAGAAAGAGGATATCATGATGGGCTCAAATTGTTCCAAGCGGCGCATTGCTGCAGCCTCGCGGCCACGGTGTCCCAAATCCAAACGGGCCATTCCGCCTCAACGACACATTTTTCCTTATCACCTCGATATCCTTAGTGTAAAAGCGTGAGTTATTTATTATGAAATTACGCACAACCACGATTTGTCAAACAAAAGGGTCATTATTAGGAAAAGTGTGTGTTTCGGCGTCAGACCCGTTTGGATTTGGGACGAGTGAGGCGAAGCTATGAGCGAAAATTTTCCACGGTGGGGAAAATTGAGCGGCGACGCGAGGAATAATTTGAGCCCAGCAGCAGTGCTGACTTTGTTGTGCTTGGCCCCATTTCTGTGCGGGTTCAACTTCTTGTCGGTGTTCAAAAACGAAGAGGGCAACAAGCACTATAAGAAAGGCCAGGTGGGGAAGGCCAAATCAGCGTATCAGAGCGCGCTAAAAGGCGAGCCGAAGTCCCCTGAGATTGCTTTTAACCTGGGGAATGCTTATTATAAGGAAGAATCGTTCAAGGATTCGCTCGGGATCTATAAAAAAGCGGCCGAATCCGCGAAAGATCCGGGACTACAATCCAAGTCGTTTTATAACCTTGGGAATACGTTGTACCGCAGTCAGGAACCCGAAAAAGCGATCCAGTTTTACAAACAAGCTTTACGGGTCAATCCTAGGGACCAGGATGCTAAATACAATCTGGAACTTTTAACCAAGAAATCGAAACAGGACCAAAAAAAGGACGATAAAAAAGACAAACAGGACCAAAAACAGGATCAAAATAAGCAGCAACAAGATCAGCAGGGCCAGGGCGGAGGGCAGGGTCAGTCTTCGGACCAAAAAGAGCAAAAGTCCGAAGGTGGACAAACTTCCGAAGAGAAACAAAAAGAAGAAGGAAAAGAAGAGGAGCAGCAAGATAAAGGCCAAAGCGGAAGTCAGGGCGAACAGGAAGGAGAGCAAAAAGAAGCTGAGCGCCAGGGTTTAGGGCAGGGACAGGAAGACGAGGATAAAAAAGACGAGCAAAAAGAACAGTCGTTGTCTGCCGGACAAGAAGAAGAAAAAGGCGAAGAGCAACCCAAGCCTACGGAAGCCGAGCTTCGAGCCGAGCAGATATTGGATGCGTTGGGGGATCAGGAACAGAAGATCCTTAAGATGAGCGGCAACGATCAAAAGGTTAAAAGAATTCAAAAATATGTGGAGAAGGACTGGTGATTAGAATCAGCAAATTGAAGCACGAAGCACGAAGCACGAAGCACGAATACTTTTATAAGTTTTATCTTGCTTCTTGTTTCTTGCTTCTTGTTTCTTGCAAAATTGCGTTTGCGGAGGTATCGATTGAGACATCCGTGAGCCGCTCCAGGCTTGCGGTGGGCGAGGAGCTGACACTGGACATCATCATCACGAACGCGCAAGGCGGCATCTCGCGGCCCACGATCACCTCGATCGACGGTTTTTCCTCTTATTCCCAGGGGCGTTCGCAGGAAATTTCGATCATCAACGGACGCACCACTTCGAGAAATATTTTCAGCTATGTGCTGATCGCCAATGCTACCGGCAAGAAAACAATCGGCCCTTTTGAAGTGGATATCAGCGGGAGGAACTACAAAATCGCACCGGTCCAGGTGGAAGTGGTTCCGGACACCGGCTACTATCCGGGTTCACCCTCGCCGTCTTCTTCGGGCCAGGGGCCCGTCTATTCGCCGCCTTCGAGGGCACTGCCGTCCGGCGACGTTTCCAATCAGGATATTTTCGTGAAGGCCTGGCTGGATAAAGACGAAGTGTATGTGAATGAACCAGCCGTGCTGACCTACACGATTTATACGCGGCTCTCGGCGACCTACAAAGGTTTTGACAAAGAGCCTGTGACGACGGGGTTTTGGGTCGAGGATTTTCCGCCCGAGAAAACCATGAAGAAAACGGAGCAATTTTTCAACGGCCGGCGCTATGTGGCCGCCGACGTGAGAAAGGCCGCGCTTTTCCCGACGCAGGCGGGGGTTTTTACGGTCGACACCGGCGTGATTTCCTCCACGGTCGAAGTGAGGCAGCAGGACGATTTCGACAGCTTCTTTTCCGGCAATGTGTTCGGCCGCCGAGGTTCCGCCTACCCTTCCTTCATTACCACGCAGATTTTCCAAAAAACCATCAATCCGGATAAAGTGATTTTGACCGTGAAGGCGCTGCCCGAACAAGGCAGGCCCGCGAGCTTCAGCGGCGCGGTCGGCGATTATCGCATCGAAAACTCCATTGATAAAAAAGAGGTTGAAGAGGGCAATCCCGTCACACACCGCGTGCGCATTATCGGGCAGGGTAACATCAACACCGTGCAGACGCCGTCACTCTCAAAATTAGAAAACTTTAAGATCTACGATTCCTCGAGCTCCGCGAATATTTCCAAAGAGCGCCTCGTGGTGGAAGGCGAGAAAGTCACCGAGACGGTGCTTGTGCCGAAAAAAGCCGGCACTTACACAATCCCGGCCCTGGATTTTTCTTACTTCGATCCGAAAACCCAAAGCTATAAGGAACTTAAGACTGCGCCGCAGGCATTGACCGTCAGGCCGGGCGCGGTGAGCGCGGAAGAAGAACCGGTCAACGCCTTGGGCGGTGTCAGACCGGTGGAAAAGGAAGACGTCACATTGCTGAGTCAGGACATCCGGTACATCAAAACGGACGGCGCTGCAAGCCCCCGTGCTTCCGCGCCGCTTTACCGGAACTCACTTTACTGGGTTTTGAATTTCGTGCTTGTCTTGTTGTCGGCGTGGTTTGCCGCCATGGGGATCCGTAGAGAAAGAGGAATGACGGACTTGAAAGGCGGCCGGCTTAGGCGCTCACACGGCGCGGCCAGAAAACGCCTAAAGTCCGCCGCGGCACTCCTCAAAAAAGACAAGCATGACGAATTTTTCGCTGAAATCGAAAAGGCGATGAATGTTTATTTCGCGGACAAGCTGAATGTCTCCGCACAAAGCGTCAATGCGGATTTTCTCAGCGAGATCTTAGGCGGCCGAAACATCGAACCTGAGATTTTGAACGAAATCCGGAAGTTGTTTGATGAGCTCGCGCACGGGCGTTTCTCCAGCGTGCAAAAAGGCAAGGACGATATGAAAGACGTGTATCAGCGTGTGGACCGTCTGATCACGCGTTTTGAAAAGGTGAAGCTAAAATGAAAATATCAGATGTCCGTCATTCTGAGTCCGCCAAAGGCGGACGAAGAATCTCAAAAGCGAGATCCTTCGCTTCGCTCAGGATGACGCTTATTTTTTCCACACTGATATTTATGGTTCATTGCACATTTGCCTGGGGGGGCACGCAATTCACCGAAGCCAATGCCAAATACCAGACGGGTGATTTTAAAGGTGCCGCCGGAATTTACGAAAAGCTGATTCAAGAGGGTGAGAATTCAGCCGCCGTTTATTATAATCTCGCCAATTCTTATTTTCGTGACGGCCAAAAAGCCAGGGCACTCATCGCTTATGAACGCGCGCTCTCAATCGTGCCCCGCGATCCGGATATCCGATGGAACATCGCCGTTTTAAAAAGCGCCCTGCCGGACCGTCTGGAGCCCAAGAACGGCAATGTGTTTGCGCTGTGGATTCGTGAGTTTGTCGGCCCATTCACAATCAACGAGATCTCAAGCGTGCTGACGGGGATCCTGGCGTTATGGATTTTATGGGCGTTTCTCAATTTATTTTTCCCGGTTCTTAAGATCTGGTTTGGCGGCATTCAGGCCGTGACGTTCGCCTTGCTGATCACGGCCGCGGCTCTTTTTTTCTTCAAATGGCAGGAGGTCCGCCATCCGCGCGTGGTGGTGCTCGATAAAGAAGTCAGTGTTCGGTACGGGCCTTCTGAGCGGGAAACCAAGGCTTTTACATTGCACGAGGGCGCCCAAGGCGCGGTGATGGACGAAACCAGTGACTGGGTCAACGTAATGCTGGCCGATAAGAATTCCGGCTGGCTCCCTAAAAAATCCTGTGAGTTAATTTGAAGCGGGCGGCACTCGTCGTCGGCCACGGCAGCAAGCTTAAGGGTTTTCAGGCCGCGATGACAAAAGTGGTCCGGGAACTCCGAAAAGACAAGACCTTTCATTTTGTGGACTGCGCCTATCTCGAAATCACATCTCCCTCGATTCCCGCCGCTTTGCGTGCGCTGGTCAAGAAAGGCGTTCAGGAAATAAACATACTCCCCTATTTTCTTCTTTCAGGCCGGCACATTAAACAGGACATTCCGCGGATCGTCAGGGAAGCAAAGCGGGTTTACAAATACCGGGTTAAAATCAAGTTGTGCCGTTATTTGGGTTATGACCCGAGGATTATGTCTTTAGTGAAACAACGGATTCGGGAGGGTCAGTAGGCGTGATGCATATGTCTAAGTCTGATAAAGCAGCTTCACTGAAGAAAAGAATATCGGTGATTCCGTGCGGGGTCGCGGTTGTCCGCCGCGGCCGGGAATTTCTGATTGCGCAAAGAAATCCCGGCGACACGCTCGGTTCTTTCTGGGAGTTTCCCGGCGGCAAACGCCTGCGCGGGGAGAGCTTTGAGGCGTGCGTCGTGCGCGAGGCGCGCGAGGAGACCGGCGTTGAAATCAGCGTGCACGAAAAACTCATGGACGTGAGAAAAAAGGTCAACGGAAGGATCATTTGGCTTAATTTTTATCTTTGTTCGCATGTGTCGGGGGAACCGCAGCCCCTGGACTGCCAAAAAGTGCAGTGGGCGGACGTGGAAGCGCTTAAAAGTTTTAAGTTTCCGCCCGCGAATGAACCCGTGATAGAAAGTCTAATTAAGCAATATGCGTGAACATGTGTCATCCCCGCGTAAGCGGGGATCAGCCGAAGGGGTCGATTCCCGCTTTCGCGGGAATGACAGATTATGAGTCAAGAGATCCACAAAGGGCTTGTGATTATTTATACGGGCGACGGAAAAGGCAAGACATCCGCCGCTTTAGGCAGTGTATTTCGCGCGCTCGGGCACGGCTTCCGCGTGCTCGTCATCCAGTTCTTCAAAGGGGATTGGCCGATTGTGTTCGGCGAGATCGAGAGCGCCAAATTCCACTCTCATCTCGAGATCTGCCAGCTCGGCAAAGGGTTCGTCAAGATCATGGGCGACAAAAAACCTTTCACTGAGCACAAGATGGCCGCGGACGAGGCGATCGCCTTCGCGAAAAAAAAGATTTTTTCCGGTGACTATGACCTCGTCGTCCTCGACGAAGTCATCTACGCGATCGATTATCTCGATGTGCGACTGGTGAACCTTAAAGATGTCTTGGAGATCATTGAGAAAAAACCCGCTAAAACCCATCTGATCCTGACCGGACGAAACGCAAAGCAGGAGCTCATTGACCGCGCGGACCTCGTGACCGAGATGAAAGAAATCAAGCATCCGTTCCAAAAAGGCGTCCAAGCTCAGAAAGGCATCGACTTTTAGAATGTCAAAACCTTACATTCTTGCGCTGGATCTCGGCACGACCGGCAACCGGGCGATTGTTTTTGATAAAAAACTTAACGTCATTTCACGAGAGTATGAAGAGTTTTCTCAAATTTATCCCAAGCCCGGATGGGTTGAGCATGATCCCGAAGAAATCTGGCGGAGCGTGCAAAAGATATTGAAGAAAATTTTCAATAAAATCCCGCTTGAGAAGATTGCCGCGCTCGGCGTCACGAACCAACGGGAGACTATCGTCCTGTGGGACAAAAAAACGGGAAAACCCGTTCACAACGCAATCGTGTGGCAGTGCCGCCGGACCGAGCCTCTTTGCGCGAAGTTGAGGAAAAAGGGCCTTGCGCCGTTGATCCATAAAAAAACGGGGCTTATGCTCGACCCCTATTTTAGTGCCAGTAAAATAAATTGGCTTCTTCAAAACGTGAGAGGCGCAAAGTCCAAGGCCCGGCAAGGCAAGCTGTCGGCCGGCACGATTGACAGTTGGATCATTTATAAACTTTCGGACGGTGCGCTTCACGTGACCGACACTTCCAACGCCTCGCGCACGATGCTTTTCAATATCCATTCCCGGGCGTGGGACGGGGCACTGTGCCGTATTTTCGGGGTACCCAAACGAATGCTTCCGCGGGTTGTTCCTTCAAGCGCCCCGGCGGGAATGGTTTCCAAAAGATGGTTCGGGAGCAAGATTCCAATCACCGGCATTGTCGGGGACCAACAGGCCGCGTCTTTTGCGCAGGGTGTTTTTTCGCCGGGTGTGATCAAAAATACCTACGGCACGGGGCTGTTTGCGCTTGAAAATACGGGAAAGCGTCCGAGGTTCTCCGAAAACCTTCTGACGACCGTGGCGTGGTCACTCGGGTCCGTGAAAAAAACAGAATACGCAGTGGAGGGCAGTGTTTTTATCGCCGGCGCGGCACTCCAATGGCTGAGGGACGGCCTTCAGCTTTTCGCCCGCGCGTCGGAGACTGAAAAAATCGCGAAGGCCGTCAAAAACTCAGGGGACGTTTATTTCGTGCCGGCGCTTGTAGGCTTGGGCGCGCCCCACTGGGACGCGAACGCCCGCGGCACGATCGTGGGAATCACGCGCGGCACGACGCGGGCGCATCTTGTGCGCGCAGCGCTTGAAGCGATTGCCTACCAAACGCGTGATATTCTGGAAGTGATGCAGCAAGACACGAAAGCCCGTTTTAAGGTATTACGGGTGGACGGCGGCGCAAGCGCAAATAATTTTTTAATGCAGTTTCAGGCGGACATCTTAAGGATTCCGGTCGAGCGGCCTAAGGTGCTCGAGACAACCGCGCTTGGCGCCGCGGGCCTGGCCGGCCTCGCGGTCGGTTTTTGGAAAAACAGGGAGAGCTTTAACCGTTTGCGCAGGGTCGACAGGTTTTTTCGCCCTCAAATGAAGAAAAGCGCCGCCGACCGACTTTACGCCCGTTGGCAGAAGGCGGTCGGACGTTCTTTGGGTTGGGTGTAGTTTTTCTTTTGCGTGACAAGATTTGCCCGTCGGAGTACACTAAAAAAATAGAGGTGAGTCCCATGAAAAAAAAATACTTTATCCCAATCGTTTTAACTCTTGTATGGACGGCTTCTACGGCCTGGGCGGCGCAACAGACGCCATCCGCACAGACTTTCAGTGGGCCTGACGCGAGGCTTGAGGAACGAATCTGGAAGGCACAGGAGATCATGCGCCAGGTGATGCAGATACCTGCGCAGAGCATTCCGGAAGAGCTTTTGGCCAAGTGCAAGGCTATCGCGATTTACCCGTCGGTGCTGAAGGGCGCTTTTATTTTCGGAGGCAAATGGGGCCAGGGGGTGGTGCTGAAGCGTGACGACAAGACAGGCCAGTGGGGACCCGTGGCTTTTTCCACGATCGGCGGCGTGAATGTCGGTTTGCAGATTGGCGGGCAATCACAGGACCTTATTCTGGTCATCATGAACGAGCGTGGTTTAGACGGCATCCTATCCAATCACTTCACGCTTGGCGCCGATGCATCCGTTGCGGCGGGGCCTGTAGGACGCTATTTGAGTACGAATACGGATCTTTTTCTGACAGCGATGATCGTTTCTTATTCCAGGAGTTGGGGCGTGTTTGCAGGCACGGCGCTCGACGGCGCGATTTTAACCGCGGACAATAACTCCAACTCCGCTTATTACGGCCGACCGATTACCTCCAAGGAGATTTTGTTCAGCAACACGGTGACGGTGCAGTCTTCTTCGGAAGAACTCGTGAATAACCTGAATGATTATTCCTTGCGCTGGGCGAAGAATCCGCGGCCGATCAATCAAGACAGTGCGATTGAACAAGGGCGTTTTGATTACGAAGGCGAGATTATCGACGTGGATTATAGGAGAGGCGAGATTATCATTCTAGACACCCGGCCGCTTGAACAGCGCCGGAAAGACACACCCGCGATGAAGAGGATCAAAGTGGAACGAAGTGTTTTGGCGCGTTTCAAGCTTCGGGACCGCGTGAAGGTTATTTTAAGCACGAGCCGCGGCAGAAGCTTCGCACAGCACATCGTGAAGGTCTAACACCCAACCGAATGAAAAAATTCTTTTTAGTTTTACTCGTTTCGGTCGCATTGACCGCGGCGGGCATCGGTGTTTTTATCGTAACGTTCGATCTCAATCGCTTTAAACCTCAGATTACGTTGGCCGTTGAAAAAGCAATCGGCAGTCCCGTCAAAATTGAAAGCTTGAAACTTGGTTGGAGCGGCGGCGTTGTGTTTGGGTTGAATAAGCTTGCGGTCTATGCCGGCCGCCAGCCGATGGATAAATCGATTGCAACGCTCGACCGGGCCAATGTGCATCTTAAACTCGGCCCGCTTTTACGGAAAAAACTTGAGGTGGTTTCCGTCACGCTCGTGCGCCCGCGGCTCAATATCGTGAAGGATGAAAACGGCTTGGTCCGTGTGAACGGCATTCATCCGCCGCCGGGGGCGGCCCAGGCGCCGAAGGCGGGACCGCCGGGCCGGGCGTCCCTGGTTCAGTCATTTTCAGTCGGCGCCCTTCGGATTGAAAACGGGGAAATCGGGTATCTCGATCGGACCGGTCAAGGCGCGCTGAAGAGAATCGCCGTGAAGGATCTGGATGTGACGGTCAAGAACCTGTCGTTTATAAACCCCGTAGATTTTGAAGCCAAGTTTTCGCTTTTAAGCAGTTCGCAAAACATGTCCTTAAAGGGCCGTCTGCTTGTTCCGTCCCCTCAAGGGCCTTACACGCTTCAGGATTTCGAGCTTAAAAATGACTTGAGTTCGATCAGGATATCCGAGCTCTCGGACGCAGTCCCTTCGATGAAGAATTCCGGCCTGGTGGAACCCATTCGCGGCGTGCTGGAAGTAAGTATCGGACGCCTTGCGGTCAGTTCCGGAGGCTTAGGGGATTTGAATGCCGCTCTGGCGCTCAAGGGCGGGCACTTTCAGGTCAGGTCGCTCCGCAGCGCGTTTGAGGGCGTCACGCTTCAGGCCGACATCCATAAAAACGATTTGAACCTCAGAAAGTTTTCGGCGGGTTTTGCCAAGGGGACTCTCGAAGCGCAGGCGCTTTCCAGAAATTATGTCTCCGCGGCTTCCCAGACCCGCGTCGGGATCAAGGCCGACCGGTGGGAGCTTGAAGCGATCCTGCCGACCCCCAAACCCGGGCGTCCGCAGCTCCATGGAAATCTTTCGATGGTTTTCAACGGCGATGCGCAAGGCCTGTCATGGTCTTCGATTTCGAATACGTTGAACGGCCGCGGACGCGTCATTCTAACTGACGGCCTCGTCGTGAATCTGAATCTCTTAAAGATGGTTTTTGACAGGCTCTCGAAAGTGCCGGGCGTGAGTGACGCGCTCAATAATGATCTGCCTCCGGGGTACCGTGAAAGACTATCAAAGTCCTACACGGTTTTAGAGCCCCTGGATTTCAACGTGGACATCGTGAACGGCGAGTTCCTGTTTCCGGAGCTTCGCATCTCCTCGATGGGATTTCAGATGGCCGGCACGGGACGGGCGAGTCTTGCCGGCGCGGTGGACTTTCAGGCGGCGCTCTTTTTAGATCCGGAGCTTTCAAGAATTCTTCTTTCAAGCGTTCCCAATATGCAATACGTGGCCAATTCCCAGGGGCTTGTCGCGATCCCCGTAAGGGTGACGGGCACGGTTCAAAACCTGAGCGTCGAGCCCGACATGGATTTCATACTCCAAAAAGTGCTTTTTGAAAAGGGGCAGGAATTGGTGGGCAAGGTGCTTGAGAAAGCGCTTAACAAGACGGGCGAGACCACCCATAAAAATATTCTAGGCAAGCTTTTACAGTAACGAGTTTTTGTCCGGAGCCATCTTGGAATTCAGTTATCAAGGCAGCATCGAAAGAAGAAAGTTCCTGCGTCTTGCGAAGAAATACTCGCTTCGCCATTCCCGTTATGTGCCGATCAATTTCGACGACGAGGTGATTGAGAGCACGACGCTGAATATAAGCGCGGGCGGCCTGCTTTTTGCCTCCACCGAAAAATACGATTTGAGCGAGCTTTTGAGGCTCGAAATTGAAATTCCGGACTGGCAAAAGTTTATCCCCGGCGGTTTCGCCGAAAAGGGGCTTCCTCCCGGCGGGCCTTTTGCCGCCAAAGGAATTGTGACCCGGACCGAGTATTTCGCGGTCAACCATTACCACATCGCAGTCAGTTTCGTGGGATTGGACCGCCAGGAGCTTTGGGCGCTCATGTTTGCGATCAACAAGGAGTAGCTATGGGGTCCAAAATGTCAAGGATTGGCCCCATACGGCGCAAAAAGCAGAAAAGAATCAATTGGGACCATTATTTCATGAATATCGCGAAGGTCGTTTCAAGCCGGTCGACTTGCGACCGTAAATTCGTGGGCGCGGTGATCGTGCGGGATAAAACGATCCTGTCGACCGGCTATAACGGCTCGATCCGAAAACTTGAGCATTGCGACGAAATCGGCCACATGATGGAAAACAACCATTGCGTCGCAACGATCCACGCCGAAGCCAACGCGATCATTCAGGCGG
>MHFI01000049.1:761-31884 GCA_001804125.1 Omnitrophica bacterium RIFCSPHIGHO2_02_FULL_51_18 | reverse complement strand
AGCAGAAGAATGGGATCGACTTTTAGTTTATTGGCCGCTGATAGCGCTGTGTAAGCAGCGACATAGTTATTGACGGCCTGCTGAAATGTTTGTCCGTTTAAAACCTGCTGGATAAAAATATTCGGATCAACCAAATCTCCTTGGCTGTCAAAGATCAGGCCGTTATTCATCAACGTATCAAATTCGGGTTTTGAGACTACATCTAGAGTAAGATCGTAGGCTGTCAAAAGTCTCGATTCGACGGTGCTACGGTCGGTAGGCGAAAGTGCCGTAACGGCCGCTTTGAATTGGGCAATTCCTACAAATGGTAGCAGCGGATCTGCCCTCAAAGTACCACTGGAGTCATAGAGAATACCGTTGTCCAATAAAATGGTTTTCTCGGCGGCGTTCAAGCCGTCCGAAAGATCGATATTAAACGCTGAATTTAAAATCGCCTCAATATCCGTCCGATAAGGAGAATTTTGAACGGCTGTCACAAAATCATCAACCGCACCAATAGCCTCAAAAATAACGATGGGATCATCCCTCAGAATTCCATCAGAATCATAAATAATACCTTGGTCCAAAAGTATAGTGAATTCGCTAGAATCGATTCCATTGGATATATCCACCCCAAAATTGTCCAGGAGTAACGCCTGAAGATCGGCGGAATCTGGGTCCGCATCAATCGCCAATATAAACTCCACAATCGCCTCAAACGGCTCAACAGGGCTGGGCCGGAAATATCCGTCCTCATTGTAAATAATCCCCGCCATCTCTAATTTTCTTCTTTCTCTCAATCCGAACCCGTCGGATAAATCCCATCCGGACATCATGGGGAAGGCGCTATTCAGAAGTGACTGGATATTTGAAAGATGCCCTGTGGCCGTAATAGCGTCCAAGAAGTCGGAAATCGCCTGAAGAAAACTTGTCGGGTAGCTGCTTGTTAAATCAAAAGGACTCGTCCCATCTTGCGCAATAAATGCCCACGCAGTTGAAGCAACTGACGGGCCCGTCGGTGTCACCCAACCCGGGTTATCGTGATAAATACGTACCCCCGGAGTATCAGCATAAAGAAAAGAGGAAATGCCTGATGGTTCCGTCACCAGATAATCAAGAACTTTATTGTTAAAATAATTACGGCGGGCGCCATAATAGTCCGAAGCTGTCTGATTACCCTGCGCCGCAAAATACGACGCCAGATAATCGTAAACTACGATCATATGCTGAGTGCCTTCGACCCATACGATTCCGGAGCGGCCGGCCAATCCCGCGTTGATGGAATCTGAAAAATCGAAGCCCTTCCAGTCTGACAGATTCGTTCCGCCAAAAGTACCGTTGTTTTTTACCGCAAATGTGGATTCGAGTTGCGACATAAAAGTATCGATGTTGATGCCAAAGTCAGACTGAAGCGTCTGCGCTCCGAAAACCAATAAGGCCCAGGAGTTCACGTCAAGCGCTTGATTGGGGTCATTAATCCCGCGGCGAAAAAGCCCCGTGCCGCTGTTATAAGCATAAGTGGTAAACCAATTTTTCAATGCCCCCTGTTCTTGGGTAAACAAAGTCTTATCCGAATCACTGGAAGGTAAAATCTTATTCAGCGAATCAAGCAAAGCATAATAATCAAGATTGTTTTCTGTGGAAAAAATAGTGCCAAAATTCGGAGTGGTTCCGGGGTTGTCTGCCCCCATGGCTCGCGCGCCGTTTTGCCCCGGAAGAGTGCTAATCCAAACTGCTATTTTTTTGGCCAAATCGATGGCGCTCTGATCGCCGGTCTTCATGAAATAGCGCACGCAGAAAATCCCGATCCACGCATTGGGTCCCAAGATTTTTAGCTGTTCGACTTTGGTACCATTGGGATCTTGAGTGTTGTAAAAAGTCCAAAAACCCGTGCCATCCCAATTTGCCTTGAAAAAGTCGAGAATTTTATTAGCATTGGTATAATCGCCCTGTTCGAGAAACGCCATGCCGGCCACTGCTTGGTCGTAAGTGGCGGCCTGGTCTTCAAGTCCAGACGCGTCGGGGTAACTGGTGAGAAGATAGGTGCTTGTATTTGAGGTTTGATTGGCGGCGAGAGACGCATACCCTTGCGTCGGATCAAAGCTTGAATTGGAAACCGGTTGATTTTGAATCAGATCCGCTACGGCTTGATGATTATCCACAAGATTTTGATTGACGGAGGCGGTGTCCTCATTTAAAACATTTTGCAGTGTGTTTTCCTCATCAGGGACTAGATTAGTTGTCGCCCAAAGAGACTGTTCGGATAAAAGAGATAGGGCTAGTAAAAGACTTAGTAATCTTAGTTTAGGTGAGTGGGAACATTTTTCAATCATTATTGCTCCACTTCTGTAAAACCTGGGGAATGTATTATGTAATTACAATCAATTTTAACTAATATAATATAACTTTTAAAATTGATTTAAGAACATAGGTAAAAAAACAACTATACTTTCTTAGTCTGTACCTTTAAGTATACCCAATGAACGCTCATTTAACAAGGCCCAAATGGAAGATTTTAGAGGTAAATAGCACTAAAAATCCCCCGATAAGGAGACCCTAAGAAGGTGCTCTATGTCGATAGTCGGCAGCATAAAACTACTCGTGCTATAGGGGTTGACATCCGGCCCATTCGTCCCCCATCCAAACACGCCATATTCGATGCGCAAAAGCTGGTTCGGATTGATTCGATAATCCACATTGGCGTAAAAATTATGATGGCCCTCATAGCTAGCCTCGGCCAAATTGGTCGCGATAAGCTTCGGCACATCAATCTGGTGCGAGTAGGTATAATCAAAAAATAACGACAATTTCTTGCTATAAATAAGGGTGGCGCTCAGCCCGATATGATTGATATTGTCATCCAAGCCACTCGCAAATTCGTAGGAATTTTGCGTCGCGTGGAGCGTATAAGTCGACCGCTCATCAGGCGCATAAATCAGCCTCTCTTTTGTCATCGTAAAATAAGGGTAAGGAGGCACGCTATGGAGCGATGCCTGACCATATAAAAATGTCTGCATGTGATCCAGCAAAAGCCCCTCCACGCGGTCATTGGATGATTGAAAGAAGTCGGCAAGCAGCCCCCGCGGGAAATCCGGGATCGCATTGGAACGCTCAAGGATACCTTCCGCAGTCAGTTCAGAATTCACAACATACTGCAGTCCTAAAGAATAGGTGTGTTGATCGGCATCCCTGCCTCCGGCTACCGCGGTATTTTGAATCGTAAAATCTTGGATATCAATATCATCCTTGGGAAAATAAAAATCTGTGAGTGACGGCTCAATATTTGCGGTCGTCTTGGGGAGGCCGCGCCAGCGAATAAGGCCTTTACCGGTCAATCGTGAGGTCAATTTGAGCGTAACTTCGTCGCGGATCACGGTCTCAACATAGTCACTCCCTGTTTGTTTTGTGACATAACGCGTGTCGAACAAATTATAAAACCGGTCCGTAAAAAGCTTCTCTCTCCACTGCGCGCGGATAACGGACCGGTTTACATCCACGCCGTCTCCAATGCGAAAAAATTCCAAGTCGGGCTTGTCCACAAAACTAATGTGATTGCCCCAAAAAGCATCATCCCGCGTTTCCAAATACCGCGACAGAAGCGGCTGAAAGTGCTTGTCCATACGTGTCCAGCTTAGGTCTACTTCGGTGTGACCGCTTGCCGCTGCGTGATCAAAGCGGGTTTCTAAAACTACCTTATAGGCATAGCCGTCCCGGTTAATGGCGACTGGGCTATTGCTCTGGAGCAAAAACTTCTGTTGCCGCAGGTCCTGTTCACGGTACGACCGCGCAGCTTCACCTTTCAATTTGATATTTTGATTAAACACGTATTCCCCGTCGAGTGCCCACACCTGCCCCCTGTCGACCCATTCACTGTCGACAAAACCGCCGCGTAAAGTGTGAGTGCTGCCGGTCGTAAGCTGGTCCGTCAGCTGGTATTTGACGCGGGTGGCCCATGGCAGATTGTTCACCTTAAAATATTCGTCATCCCAGGGGGTAATCGGGGCAGCGACCGTGGAGGCAATGTAAGCCTTATCAAAATTCCCCTCAAAAGAAGCACCGCGTAAGAGGACAAGGCGGTTTCCTTCACTGTCTCTGGCGAGAAAAGACAACGCGTCCGAATAATAGCCGCGTTTGAATGTATCCTGGTTGTCAATGTTTAGAAAAAATTGGGCAGGTTTGTATTCATACAGCCAAGGACTCGCTTGCCAATAGTCTTTGTGATTCGACAGCTGAAGTGGATCATCCGTCGTTAGTGCCTGCGTCTCATCAGCCAGCGCGAACACACGCAGATTCCACTGGTCTTCGGTAATGTCCATCCAGAGTTTTCGGATGGGTTTGTAGTCAAAATCGATATCTACTTCCCTAAGCTGGACCGGAGGAACGGCATAACTCGAAAGACCCGAGATCGCCGTCGCGGTTGTGTGACCGCTGTGAATTTTTATCGCCGGTATATTAAAACGATTCCCAATATTGTCACGATAAATTTCAGAAATAGTCGAGTTGAACGACCCCAGATACTTGAGATTATAACGGAGTCGAACCGTCGCATCTCCCGGATCGGTCTGCTGGTATTGATCGCCGGTCGTACCAACCCATGACCAGGGATCATTCACTATTTGAGTATAAAAATTAATCGGGTCTACCGGCGAGAAATCAATATTCAAAAGATGTTGACTATAGATGGCTTTATCGAAGGTATTATTCTGCCTTTCACCAAAAAGGTAGTCCGAATTGGGCCCTTGAAGGGTAAACATGTTGTTATTGGCCCAGGAGTCATTCACGATGAAATCCTCCGAATCGATGCCCGCAGCCAGGCGGTATTTGCCGCTGATTCGGATCCGGCCGCCCGGCAACAGCTCCCCCTTCTCCTCTTTCTCGGACTTTTTCAAGTCTTCGGAGCCGTACGCGGTGGTTTCAAATGGGGGCCTCGCGGGAGGAGCGCCTTCGGAAAGCGGCTCGGCCGTTTCGTCCAAAAACTCGGAGGCCGGCGTGACAGGACCCACCATCCGCGAGTCAGCATCCGAAGAAGATGCGCCGGCTGTTTCAGCCGCGAAACAAGGCAAAGCGGATTGAAACAAAAAACTTACAAGAAGGATTAAAAAACGGCCGAAAAAAACGCGTCTCATGGTTTGGAAGCGCCCAACGACCTGATTTTTTGAAGCAAGAGAGCCGTTTTCTTATTTTTCATCGCATAAGCAATCGGAATGGACCAAATCGCCATGTTGCGGTAATAAAAATCCCCGAAGAGATAACGCCCCGTCTTTGCATCCACCATGTCCGGCTGGTTCCAGGGGCTTTTCTGGATATTTCGAATATTATCCCACACTCTGTAAGCGTCTTTCAATACATGATTCAGAGAAAATCCCCGCGACACGCAAAGGCTCAAGAAAGCCCAGTTCATGCCGATCCAGACGTTTTGGGCATGGGGGTTGGAGGTGTCCGGACGCCCGTCCCTCAAAACGGAATTCACGAAACCGTGGCGCGAATGTTTGCCGCTCATTTGCCTGATGTAAAGGATCGCTTTTCTGATTTTTTCCAGGTCGGCGATGGGCCCGAGCGCCAGGAGGTCCGCGTACCACTGCCCGTTCAATTGCGACAATGAACAAGTACCCCCGAAATAACTCCCGTTCCAAAGTTTGTTTTCAAAGCTAGTTCTTCCCTTGAGATAGGCGTCCCGGCATTGATTAAAAAACTTCCTGTCCCCCAAAAGCGACGCCACGCGCTGACAAGCCAAAAGCGCCGCCAGAAATATGCCGGACGTGTAGGCATGGGGGCCCCTCAAATCCCAAAGGTCAAATGTCTGATCCGCTCCTTCGTGGTCCGGAAGACCGTCCCCGTCCTTGTCGGCGTCGAGCGTCCAGCCAAGCGCCTTCCGGACATGCGGATACAGGCTCCGAAGCCTATCCTGACGGCCCGACCACAGGAAATCCCTGTACACCATCAGGATAAACTTGGGGTTCAAGTCCTTCCAAAAATAAAACGTGGTGCCGTCGGACGGAAGATCCAAACGGTTCCTTCCCAGATCATGAGGAATATACCCGTCCGGTCTTTGCGCCTTCGCAAATTGCCGGATCGATGAATACTCAAGCTCCGGAAAGAAATAGCTTAAAGGAATCGAGCCGTAGAAACCCACGTCCAGCGTGCCCATCAGGGGACAAACCTCCGGCGCTTCATAAAATGAAAAACGCCCGTCTTTCGTGTACCAGCTGGACGCAAAAAACGGGGACAAACCCGTCAAAAGCGCGTCGTTAAACCAGCGCGGGAAAGGCAGCGAGAACACATGCTTGTGCAACCGGGAAACCTTCGATTCCAGCGCCTTTCTATTGAGCGACGCATACCTCGAAACTTGCGCGGCATCTTTGAAATAATGGGCATAACGATGCCCCCACGGAGCCTGATGAGGAAAATGCCAGCAGGCCGTAAACAACAGCTTTTTTTTCTTCTTGGGAGGCACCGGCTGACTGGCGGCGACCGCGCCGCAAAGTTCATGGTTCTCCCCGGAGGCAACGGCGCCGGAGCGGCGGTCGGAGAGTTTTCCGTTTCTCACAAACTCATCCCACGCGGGCAAGGCTATGTCCTTCGGCGTGAATGAAAAATTCTTCGTCACCGCGTTCCAACTTTCAATGAAACTGAGCTTCCAGGCGCCTTTCGGGAAGCTGAACCTTAACCGGCCCCGGCGGCCGTCGTAGGACGTCGGATCGTGGTTTAATAGCTCCAGGTGCAGAGACCGCCCGTCCTCGTGAACTTTATTCTGACGCCCCACACACCATTCTCCGCTTGTATTTCTGGCAATAAAAATGAGCCCCGCCTTCAGAGGAACGCCGGATCTATTGTGTACATGCCACTTAAAAAACGCGGTGGGAAGAGACGAGTTCTTGGCATCGCCGGGGATCCAGGAAGAGAAGGCCTCCAGACAAACCTCCGCGTCCAGTCCCGGAATTTTATAATAAAGTTTTGCCTTCGGAAAAATGCCTTCGTATCGGACGGGTTTAAGCGTGGAGATGCCCGGGATCATGGCCGCCTGCAGGAGATACGACTTCTTGTAAAGCTTCTTTCCTCGCCCAAACTCCACCGAGACGCCGAAGTGAAAGCCCAGGACACCGGGATATTCTCCGTTGCCCGACACAGGGTGAGACCAATTATTCTGAAACGTAAAGGCGTTTAGAAGGCCGTTCGGGAGCAATTCAAATTTTCCGGCTCCTATGCCTCCGAGAGGAACACCCCCTTGCACGCGATCACGGCCGTTGTAAACAGGCACTACTGCACCGCCTTTTTATTGTCCAGGTCAAAAGGATTATAGCCCACCCATGCGAAAATACCGTAGGCGGTTCCGGCGACGGAACCTGTGCGGCGGCCTTTGGGCGTGCGCCAGCCATGGCCGGTATCTACGTTGTCGATCGAGGCATAAGGCAGACAGCCGCGGCCCTGGCCGGTCCTGGAGGGACTGGTGATAATGAGCTTTTGCAGCTCGTTCAGGTAAAGATTTGCTTTTTGTGAATAAACGGCCTCTTTTTCCGGATAGCCTGATGCTTTAAAATAGTCCGAAAGGATCTGGTAGGTCACGATCATCTGCGCGGTCCACTCGGTCGAAATAACGCCCCCGCGGCCGATATTCTCCGCCTTTGCAAAGTCAAAACCGCGCGCGGCCGCCGTCTTGCCGCTCGACCGTTTATAACTGACGGACACTTCACAATGCTCCTCGGCAAATTGTATGATTGCTTCGGGATCAAACTCGATGACTTGAAGTGTTTCAGGGCCGATCGCGGCAATCGCCCAGCTAAACGTGTCCGTCGCGATCGTCGCATCCCCCTTGCCGCGGTTCATGCGTTTTTCTTTCACGCTGTAAGCGTATTTTTTGACCCAGGCCAGCACTTTTTTAGAGGCCGCCTCGTATTGCGCTTCCCCGGTGATCCGGTGCATCATCTGCAAAAACGCGTACGCATCCAAATTGTGCTCGGTGCTGTACCAACTGACTGCGGGGCCCCCTTTCAGGCCGCCTTCCTCATCCTGCATCCGAATCACCCAATCTGCCACGGACTTGGCGATGCCCATGAACCGCCCGTCCTTCATCTTATTTTCATATTGAAGCGCCGCAATCCCTATCCAGAGGTTGGGGCCCACATGGACCGTGCGTTCGACGGGGCTTCCGTCGCCCGCGTGATACGCATTGTAATAAGCGCCGTCTTCCTTTTCGGCCTTGGATCCGTAAAAAGAGAGGATACGTTTGGCGCTTTCCGGGTCGTTGAATAAAAGATAGGTTTGACAGGCCAAGGACTGGTCATAACTGAAGGCCCAGTCTTCCAGCGCCGCATCCCCTTCAAAGCTGGCCACCAGGCCCGTCCGGAGGTTTTGGTGGGATCTGATCCACTCCACCATATGCCGGAGCGCCGTAGTCGCCGTGAGTTTCTCCGTTTCCTCGAGTGATCGGTAGGTCTCCTGTAATTTTTCGGCGGTTCCCTGCAGGTTCTTTAACTTTTCGGCCAGCTCCCGCTGGGCCAGGAGACTTGACTCGAGCTCTTTTTGAAACGCCTTTTTCTGGCTTAAATTTTCATCCTTGTAAGCCGTAATCAAAGACTCAAGCTCTTTTATCCGGTCCTGGGATTTCTGGAGACTCTTTTCAAGCGACGACTTTTTCCGCGCCAGTTCCTGCAATTCCGAAGCCACAACCGATTTTTTCTCGGCCCCTTCGACCATCCGGTCCACAAGGCGCTTATTCTCAAGCACCAACTGCTGATTATTGAGGAAGAGAAAACCGATGGCCGCGAGCATCAGAAGGCCCGCCAAAGCCATGACGCGCGGGACCCAGACAAGGCGCTGGGCGTACTTAAAAAGCCGGCGCTGGGCCGTTGCGTCAATCCGAGTGTAGGTCACCCCGATTAAATAACGCGCCGGCTGCCAGTCTCCTTGTTTTCTAAACCAGGCCACACGCGCCACGGCGCGTATTGGATGCCTGGCAAAAGGAGGCTCAATCGCCAGCGAAACATGGGCATTCGGCCCGCGGATTAGATTTTCAATTTCGTGCTGAGCGCTTTTGATCTCAATGCACATTCCGCCGGCGCTGATGTCTCTTGTAAAGCCCTGCAAAAGGGGTAAGGCAGGGTCCTTTCCATTCTCCCGGAATCCTTGGATCTCCACCGGGAAAACGGTGGTCATGCGGACATACTTACGTTTTTCTACGAATTCTTGTTTGTCCAGAGGGCTTTGAGTGTGTAGTAGGATTTCTTCGGAACGCGGGCCTGATTGCCGTGTTCCATTTTCTTGGGATCCAAGGACACGATTCCCCACCATTCTTCATTCATGTTGAGCCTGTCGGAGGCCTCGGCGTCAAAGTAATAGGAATTATTATACCAATGCGCGGCGGTGTCATGCACGCTCCATGTGTGGGGGAGGTTCTCATTGCCTTTCCACCATTCGTCGCTCCATTCGAACAGGGTGCCCCCCAGGCAATTGCCGGCGCCGGACTTGGGCTCTGAATTTTTGGAAATGTCCTTCCATTGCTGCTTCAAAAATGCGGCCTGATTCTCCTCATCCGGATCCCGCGTGGCGGCATTGTAGCTGTCGGCGCCCCATTCGATCAGCACGAGCGGCTTGTCAAATTTTTGTTTCACCTGGCGGAATAAATTCCCGAAGGTCGGGCCCCGATAAGCGATCATGCCGATCACATCGACATCCGGGCAATGCTCCCTGGCAATCTCAAGGCTTTTGACTTCCCCGACGCCCAAGACCACGGGATGATTCGGGTCGATTCTTTTGATTTCCTTGACCAGGCCGTTGACATAGGAGTAATAGATCTTGGCCTTTTCCTTATATTGGTTTTCGAGAGGCAGCGCATCCAGTTCCTCCGTGGTCCAGCGCTGCACATTGCGGTCGAAGCTGTAATTATTCTCATTGCCGAGCACCCACATGAGGACCGCGGGGCTCGCCTTGTAAAGACGCACCATTTCGAGAACCTCGATGCGCACTTTTTCCTTAAAGGCCTCGTCGGCGTAGTTCGGCGGCGGCCAGTCCCAAAAACCCAAATAATGGCCCATGAGCGCGCGGATGCCGAATTTCTGATAAAGCTCTTCCAATGCTTTTTTGACTTCCTCGGGGTTTTTCCCGAGGCGATAAATACGGACCGTGTTGATGCCCGCCTCTTTCATCAGTTTGCCGTCCACAAGCCACGGCTTACCGGGATCGCTCCAAAAATTGTATTCGTAATCTTTTCCGACGGGAGTAGGCGCATAGCAAACTCCACGGATCAGATACCGTTTTCCGTCGACAAGAAGCTTGTAACCGTTCTGCCTGTCGATCGTGAGGGTGGAAATAGGGGGGGATAAAACGAACTTATTGAAGAAATAAGGGACGAGGAAAATCAGTAAAAGCAGTAATACAAGAACCGGCACTGCGCTGAGTCTGTGATTTCTTTTTTCTTTCAAAGCCAATGGCCTTTCTGAATAAAAATAAAGGGGACAGGCATAAAGGGGTCCCTTTATGCCTGTCCCCTTTACTAGTATTTACTCGTACTTTATATCATCCAGATAGAACACGCAACCTTCCGGATTCACGTCGATATTGGTCGCCCAGCAGAAGCCGCCGCTGATGGAGGACAGGTCCTTGCCTTCCAGGTCAATCGTGAACTCTTGCCAGTCGGTGGTAAGCACCACAGGGCCTATGCCGGCCACATCAGAGTCGGCATATTCACCGGTAATGCCTCCTACTTTAAACTCCTCGATTCGTTCACCGCCCTTCTCGCCGCGGGCCCAGAACGTGAGCTTCTTGGCGCCGGTCAGGTCATAACCGCCCGGTCTTGTGCCCCAGTTGTTCGGAGGGTTCTGCCAATAAATACCGGCCCAGCGCGCACCTTGAGCGGCTTTGCCGTTGTAGGTGATCTTAATGCTGGTGGTGCCGCCGTGCGGGGTTGTCATTTCCCTGTCATTGTACTTAAGGTCTCCGTAATCGCCCATCCAACCTGAAGGGATGTAGTGATTGTCGGGAGCATTGCCGTCCGTGTAGACTTTGAACGTTTTGAAAACACCGTTTGAAAAAGGCCTGGCGCCGGCGTTTTGCCGTTCAACCACCGTGTCTTCGGACGGTTTGTCTTCTGAAACGGCTTCGGACCCGGAATTGCCGCATCCGACAAGCGCCAACCCGTTGCCCAACAACAAACCTGCCAGCATTAAAAATAAAAATTTAGTGCACATAGTTCTCCTTATTTTTCATTCCAAACCTTCCTATAGTACCCGTAGGACTTTCTCAATTGCCGCATGAATGGAGACTGACTCCCGTCCCCTTGACTGGCGACACCCAGCCACTCTTCATGCATGGTGCCGTCCGGGAAGGCCGCAATAAAATCCCCGAGGGTCTCATGCTCCTTCGCGCTAAATTTGGGGGGAAGCCCCGATTTCCACCACTCATCCACAAATTCAAACACGACGCCGCCGAGCGCGTTTCCGAAACCCGAACCGGCCGTGTTGTACACAATGTCCTCCCAATTTCCCTTGTGATACTCAAGCTGCTTGGCTTCAGCCGTCTCCTGGTCCTTACCGGTCATATAGGCGGGGCAGCCATACTCCGTAAAGATAACGGGTTTGTCCATAAAATCCCGGACGTCCTGCCAGAAACTGCGCCCGAACCCCTGAGCGCCCCGGTAAACGTTCGCGCCAAACACGTCAATATGGCCGCTGTGCCGGCTTAAGAGGTCGATCGTAACGACTTCACCGTTTGAAAAACCGACAGGCCGGCTGGGGTCTATTGATTTTATCATGCCCGCCGCTTCATTTACAAACTGATAGTGTTCAAGGGGTTGAGCCTTTGCGTTGCTGCCGAGCCCCGCGTTATTGGACTTGGGGTCCGGGTCGCCGACCACGCCGTAGTTGGATTCGTTGCCCAGCATCCACATCAGCACATAAGGCTCATCCTTGTATTCTTCCACCATTTGCCGGACGCTGTTGCGCATGTTTTCCAAATGCCGGGGGTTCGTGTAATCGGTTCCCTGATACCACTCGGCGCCGGAACCGGCCGCGTACATTCCGAGCATATCGCCCATGATCACGCGAATCCCATATTCCTTATAAAGAGTCCTCAAAAGCTCTTTGTTGGCCGCGTGGTGATACAAGCGCAGTGTATTCACGCCCATTTCTTTCAACAATTTAAAGTCGCCCACGGCCGGTTCGTCGGAATCCTGCCGGTTGTTTTTATTCTTATCCACCCAAGCGTCAAACGGACCGTCGATCTTGCCGTTTTTATTCAGGTCCATCGTCATCCACGCATTATTCGGATCGTAACCACCTTCATTGGGCGAAAGACCGATCGGCGTGGGCGCATAAGCGATTCCTTTGATAAGATACGGCTTGCCGTCCACGCGCATCTGCCAGTGGCCGTTTTCAAATTGCACCAGCTTCACGGAACCCGCGCCTACGATTTTGGTAATTTTTAGTTTTGACACGTCGGTGCGCTTGACTTTAAGCTCTTCCGGACTCACTTTAATAAGCCGCCCGGGGTTCACGACAAACTTATCGTCCGTGATCTTCTCATTGTGGCCGTTTTCCACCTCGACATCGGCCTCCGCGAGCTTGATACCCAGCCCTGGGTGTTTGCGCGTAATAAAATCTATACGGTCGATCGCGATGCGCGCCATATAAAGCGGTGTGTGCCAGTAGGTCCAGCCGACCTGTTTCGGAAAATGAACGACCACCGCGTGGTAGGCTTTGATCGCCTGCGCATATTCGCCGAGCTTTTCAAGCGCAAGCGCCGTGTAAAACTGCTGAACGGCCGGCGTGTCATTTGCGGTGGCCCATTTATAAAACGCCAGCTGCTGATTATCAATATTCACATAGTCCCAATGGCTTCCCGCTAATTTTCCTTTAGTGACCAAAATGCGATAAGCGGGGTCCTTATAGACCGAATTGTTCGGATAAACCCCTTCGCCGACGGCGGCCGCAAGCGCTTTTCGGTTGGTGACTTTGTATTGATATTTGTCCGTCCCGGCCCCGAGGAATGTGCCGTACCGGGCATAATCGACGATGCTTTCCGTGCCCGGATCGTACAGCTTAAACTCAAGCTCCATGTCTTCGCCGTGGGAATTCATGACGGTAGTCCCGACGTTGCCGTTGTCAGAGCCTGCGGCAAAAGCCGGAGACAAATATAAAAGAGACAATAAACCTGTCATCCCCGCGAAAGCGGGGATCAAAATCATTGTCATTTCGAGCGAAGCGAGAAATCTCATCAAGCCGTGTGATGAGATCTCTCGTCCACCTTTGGCGGACTCGAGATGACGTGCAGATTCCCGCTTGCGCGGGAATGACAACCTTTTCCACATCATCCCTTCACCGCCCCGGCGGTAATTCCCTTAATGATATGCTTCTGCAACATCAGGTAAATGACCAGCACCGGCAATATCGTGATAACGATTCCGGCCATTAACAACGGGTATTGAGTCACATGAGACCCCTGGAACACCATCAGCCCCCTTTGAAGGGGCATTAAACTTTTGTTTGATAAAACAAGCATGGCCAGAATGTATTCATTCCACACCGCCAGTATATTGAAAATGGCCAGCACCGCAATCGCGGGCTTAGCCAAAGGCAGCGCGATATGCCAGTAAACTCGAAAACGTCCGCAGCCGTCAATGCGCGCCGAATCCTCGAGTTCTTTGGGGAGGTCGTCAAAAAAGGTCTTCAGCAAAAAAATCCCGAGCGCTAAACCTCCGTTGATCTGAGGCAGGATATAGCCCAGACGCGTGTCTATCAGGTGCAGTTTGTTCAAGAGCACGTACAGCGCAATGATGGAGCCGGGAATGGGGATCATCATCGTCGAGATCAGGACCAGAAACAAGATGTTCCGGCCGGCAAATTGAAGCCTTGAAAACGCGTACGCCGCCATGGACGCGATCAGAATCACGCCGATCACGACCGTCGCGGTGTAAAAAAGACTGTTTAAAAAATAGAGGCTGAAGTTGGATTTGATCCACGCATCATAATAATTTTCCCAGTGAGGAATTTTCGGAAACAAGCTCAAATCGGTGAAAACGGTGGCTTGAGTCTTCAGGCTCGACGCGAACGCCCACCAGAGCGGGAAAAGACAGCTCAAAGACACGAGAATGAGAAAAACGTGGACAAAAAAATTGATCGCCCTTTTCTTCACAATCTCATAGTTTATTTCGGACATAGGCGCCCCTTAAACCTGCCGCATCATCTTCGAGACACGGATCTGTATCATGGAGACAACCAGTAAAATGACCCCGAACACGACGCCCATCGCGCACGCGTATCCAAACTGTGAGCTTCCCACCATCGTCTGCACGATGCGCGTGATCGGCACCTCCGTGTGATATCCCGGCCCGCCGCCGGTCGTGGCAATGATGATATCAAAAATCTGCATCGTCCCGAGGATCGTCAAAATCGACACCAGCACAAACACGGGAATCATCAAAGGCACCGTGATGTTTCTGAACACGGTCCAGCTGTTCGCGCCGTCCACGCGCGCCGCTTCATAAAGCTCGCGCGGGATGCTCTGCAAACCGGCCAGGAGAATCACAAACCCCCACCCGAATCCTTTCCACATGTGGATCACGGCCACGGCCGCGAGCGCCGTCTTCGGATCCGAAAGCCACGCGCGCGACAAATCGCCCAAGCCTATAAACCCCAGGAAATGATTGAGAAGCCCGTAATTGCCGTCGTAAATCCAGTTCCAGATGAGACCCACGACGATCCCCGATAACACGGGCGGCAGGTAGAAGATCACGCGGTAGATGTTCCCCCCGCGGATGTCCCGGTCGCACAAGAACGCCAGGACCAGCGCCAGGAGGTTCTGCGCCGTGAGCGCCAAAACCGTCACAAACAGGGCATTGCCCATCGAATTCCAAAAAACTGGGTTATCCAGCAGAAGGTCTTTGAAATTGCCCAGGCCCACGTAGGTCATCTCGGGCGAGATACCGTCCCAGCTCATGACCGATAATTGAAAAACCTTAAGGAAAGGATAGAGAGAAAATGTGGCGAAGAGTAAAAACGCCGGCAGAACGAAGATGTAGTTGCCGGCCAAATGACGAATCTTTTGAAAATTCACTGGTTTTTCTTTGACTCTTTTTCCTTGATGCGCTGCACCTCTTGGGCCACAGCGTTCGGTGTCTTTTCCCCGATCAGGATGGACTGAATCCCCTTGTCAAAAGCTTCCGTCACGGCCGAAATTTCATGCACGGGGTACACATTCGGGTGCGTGGCGTTGTCCATGTCGTCCGCAAATTCAGCGAGGATCGGTGAAATCCTGCCGATGCTCGATTTACTGACGGGCAAGTTCTGGGTTTCCACCGAAAGAAACGCCTGCTGGGCATCCTCGGTAAGCCATTTCAGAAACTGGATCGCCTTTTCACGGCGCCCGGATTTTTGGTTCACGACAAACGAAGTGCCCGCGCCCCCCCATATTCTCATGGGGTTCAAATTCGTCGCCTTCGGCGGAAGCATGGCGCCATACTGAAGATCCGGGTTCATGCCCTTGTAAACGTTCACGCACCACGAACCGTTGAACGCGTAAGCGGCCCGCTCGTTCGCAAAGGTCTGCTCCGCCATCTTATTCACCATCGTCACAGCACCTTCTACTAAAATGCCTTCGTCAGCCATCTGCTTGAAAAGAGCCAGCACTTTGACCCAGTCCGGATCGGTGTAAGGCACTTTACCCGCGTAAGTGGCGAACACCTTTTCCTCACCCATGATGTTCATCGCGAGGTTCGAGGCAAACGCATCAATCAGCCAGATTTCGCCGAAACCGCTCACAAACCGCGGAATGCCCTGCGCTTTCAAAACGCTCGAGTGCGATAAAAATTCCTCCCAGGTTTGGGGAGGTCTGCCGGGGTCCAGGCCCGCCTTTTCGTAAAGCTTCTTATTATAGACCATCTGGATCGTCGTAACGTCCAGCGGCACTCCGTAAATACCGGGATTGACTCCGTACTCATTTCCCGGGGCGAATTCATTGACGGCGAGCGCTTTCTCAAATAGCTTGTCTTTCCACACAAACCCTCCTCCGTCGGAGTTTAACGACGGCGTAAGGTCCGCGACATAACCGGACTTGATGAAGCTTGCAAAATCCCTCTTCTCGCCGAGAATGCCGTAAATGTCAGGGAGCTTGTTTGTCTGCGCGGCGGCCTTGACCCTCTGCGCATAAGCTTCGGAGGGAGCGTAAAGCTCAAACCTCACGGGGACATGAAATTGCGCTTCGTACCTCTTGGCAAGCTCCTGGAAAGCGGATTCGCGGTCCGAGGCCCAGTGCCAAACCTTAAGCCCGTCGGAGAGATCTTTTTTATCGCCGGTTGAACATCCTGCGAAACACAGAGCAAGAAAAAAGATTATAAAGAATTTTAGTGAATATTTCAATTTTCGATAGTAGTTTTTAAAAGTTATTAATTTGCTAGACTATCAAAGCATTTCCATCTTGTCAAACACTTATTAAGCAAATCATGAGCTGGATTGGCAGGTCCTTAAAGCTAAAATATCCCCGGTAAAATCAACGGCTTTTATTTTCGGCAACACCACAGGTTTTTCAACCTGAAAGGTCATAGAAACGATAGGACTAAATAAAAGATTGCCGGATGGACGAACCGCAAAAATTTGACTGGCGGGGCTGCTTTCAAAACTTACCTCAGAACAGGCCACAACAGCCAGTGTGAGTACCAAAACTATCGATGCAATCGATATTTTCAGTATCATTCATAGCTATTTTATGCTTATTATGACAAAAAGCAAGCGAAATTGAGCGAATCAAAGAGTTCCGGAAAATTGTTTATAGTAGTCGAGGATTTTTTTTACGGATTCTATCGCATAAATCGTCAGGAAGTACGTGAGCACAAGGCTCGCGGCGGTGATCACCATTTTTTTCACTGTGTGGTAACGCGGATTAAACCATACCAGCGGCAGCGCCAAAGGCCCAACACACAAAAACCCGACCACAATCGCCGAATTCCTAAAATACCATGGCCCCGGCGGTTTGGGGGTCTTATTGTTTAAAAATTCGCCGCAGTGCTTGCATTTGACGGCATCTTCCTGGATTTCTTCGGCGCAAAACGGACATTTTTTCATGAATTATTTGCTTATCATTTCCTTTATCTTCTTCAATAGCTTCTCCGAGCTCACGGATTTCGGAAACATCACGGTTCCATGGTCGTCAACGGTTTCGTCCTTATCGACCATGCCCGTAAAGAGGATCACCGGAATTCTCTTCGTGGATTCGTCGTTCTTCAGATGCTCGTTCATCTGGACGCCATTCATCTCGCGAATGGGCATGATCACGTCGAGGATGATGAGATCCGGCCTCTCTTCCCTGGCTTTCTTCAGGCCTTCCATTCCGCTCTGGGCGGTGAGCACATCATAGCCGCTGATCATGAGCTGCCACTCCACGAGCTTCAAAATATCCGGCTCGTCATCCACCACCAGGATCTTTTTTTTAGGCATAATGCTTTTGGAATCTGTGTTTCCCATTCCGACATTCTCTCATGAAGTGCGGCCCAAAGTATACTTTCTTTTTGCCATTTTACCCGGCGGCCTGCCTACTGTAGACAGCAAAGCCCGGCAACTCCGGCTCACTGGACTTTACCGAATATTCCGGCAGATCCAGCCAATGCCTGTCATCCCCCGTGGCCTCATGAAAAGCGATGAACTGCGCGCGGGCGGGAATGAACGCGCGAAGCTGCGACGGACCCACCGGAATCCCGGCCCAGCGCCTGTCAATCAACGCGACGCTTTCGTGATAAACCTTGTCCTCCGCCAGGAGATGCACAAGCGTCAGCCTCGGAAAATAGCCTCGGCCGGGATGCTTTTTCACGTACTCATAAGCTGCTTGCGCATAATTTGTTTCCAGGGGCGGCGCCGTGAATTTGTAAACAAGCAAGATCGTTTGGACCGCAAGAAAGCTGAAGAGGACAAGGTTTGTGAATCTTTTTAAGCGGCCTTGATTGTTCAGCTCCGCCAGCGCCGATACCGCCGCCAGAAGTAAAAAATACGGGACATAGCAAAAAACGTTGCTCGCTCCCCCCACCTTCAGCTTGGCGATGATCGCCGCCGGCAGCATGAAGAGCGCCGTCCACCCAAACAGAAACCACGGTTTATGTTTGACCGCCCGCCCCGAGGAGATGAAAACAACAGCCGCAAACAGAAATACAAAAAAGGATTCGTGGAATAATTTAGTGACTGCCGACAAAAGCGCTTGGGACCTCGAGGCGCTTATCCAAGGCTGATGGGAGGGAATTGTGACGAGATTAAACCATAAATTTTGAAAACCGAAAATCTTAAAGAAAATTCCCGAGACAGCCGCCGCAAAAAAAACCAGGAAAGCCAGGTACGTCCCGGATTCACGGCGCTGCCCCCGAAGCCAAAGATTGGACAAGATCGCCAAAAAAAGCGGCGCGGTCACCTGTTTCGACCAAAAAGCGGCCACCGTTGACAAGGCCGACAGCGCCAAAGCGGCCGGCCCCGGTTTACCTTTCCGGAGGCACACCGCCGCACACGCAAGCGCCGCAAACCCCAGCGCCGGCGCATCCGCATGCACATTGAATGCCGCGCTCCTCAGTGAAGAGGTTGTAAAGGGAAAATAGGAAAAAATGATGAAAGCGGCGATGCCGTAAAGCCGGGAGCGCCTGTCCCCCGAAGGAATGCCGAAACACACCCACAAAACCGGCAGAAGAAAAAGAGCGCTGTTAATAAGGGCGGCCGTGTGCATCGCCGAAGAAAGCGAGCACATCCAGGTCGCCGGCCAGTAGACGAGGGCCGAGAGAGGGCCATACATCGCCAGCACCACCGGGCCGTCAGGCGGATAGTAAAGCTTCTCGCCGTGCGCCAGGAGAAACGTCCTCTGGAGACGCGTCCAGTTATACGGCGCCGCGACGGACGCCGCTATTTTGTGAAAAAAAAGAAACGCCAAAACAAGCGCGCCGGCAGGGAGCGTTCCTAAAAGCCGCCTCTCCACGGCTTCCAAATCCGGCGACCCCCGATAAAACCGCACGCCCAGAAAAACGGCGGCGAGAAAAACACTTAAAAAGAAACCCGTGAAAAACAAAGGGTGATGACGAAGAAATAAGTAAAAAGTCTCCAATGTCAGGCGGTCTTTTCGGCGGAAGCAACCGGCGGCGCCGGCTGCTTCTCTTTTTCCTTTGGCTTCAATTTTTCCTCAAGCTCGGCCACCTTCTTTTCCAGCACTTCGAGACGCTGATGAACCTTGTCAAATTTCATGTACGCATAATCTTCAAACGGTATCGGCGCCACGTAGCCTTCGTACTGTTTAATCGGATAATCTTCCGGCAGTTTAAAATTAATGCCTTTGTACGTCTTGACTTTGATGTTGTCCCCATAGTTTTCCTTCCACCGGTCGTATTCATCGGCCTCATCCGCCAGCACACTCCCGAAGCCCGCGAGTACCCCAAGGACCCCGCTCAACCAAAAAAAGGATTTTCTTATTTTCATGAGGACCTCCCTACGTAACTCAGTAAGATTGGCCCGCCAACAGGGCGGGCTTGAAACCGGGATCTGCCTTGAGCGCCTTTCCAAACTGCCCCTTGGCGATGGCCTCATTGCCCAACCGCCGATACCCCATCCCCAGATAAAATTCCGCCTCGGCCTGGGGCCTGCCGCCCGGCTTTAAACCGGCCGCCTTCTCGAGCAGCTTCATTCCCTCTTTCGGGTCATCGCCGCTACGGTAAGCCATCATCGTCAGATACCGGCCTTTGCCCAAAAGCGCGCCTACGTGATCGGGATGGGCGCTCAAGACCTTGTGCCAGCACTCGCGCGCGCCCTGAAAAAAATCGCCTTTTTCGAGCACCGACGCTTCCATGCGCGAGGCGTCAATCAAAGCGTCGGCATACACCGTCAAAATATCCGCTGATTGCGGAAAAACTTCGGAGGCCTTTTTTAAAATAGAAAGTTTAAGTACCGTATCGCCGCCCTCCGCGGCTTCGTGGGCCATTGCCAGAAAATCCTGAGGCATCTCTTTCCCGGCTTTACTTTTTAAATACGCGCTCACGTCTTTTTGGGGAATCGCCGAGGGCTTGAATTTCTGCCAGCCGGGCTCGGGATCGTTTCGTTTTTTAGTAAGTCCCCTGAAGACCCGAAGAATCGCATAGCGCGGCGTGCCCCACACAATCGGAAGCCCCGTGATCCAATCCGGCAGGCGCGGCTCAAGTTCCTTTAAGACCCGGTCGAGACTGTAGTCCTTCTCGACGAGTTTTCTGACTTCCTTGATGAAATATTTTTCGAGTCGGATAAGAAACGCTATTTCGGAGTCATGGGCCAGCGGGCCGTGCCCGGGAATGATGTGCTTGGGCTTTAACGAAATAAGTTTACTGATCGTGTCGATCCACTGATTGTCGCCCTGCAGGCCCTCATCCCAGACCGGCTGTCCAAAGATCGGGAAACTTCCGGTCATCACGGTGTCGCCGCTCATGAGGACCCCTTCCTTTATGACATGGACCGCCGTGGCATCATCCGTTTCGGCGCATCCCGCGAAGAAAAGCCGAAGCGGCATATTGCCGATATCTATCGTATGTTCACCTTGAAACGTGAGTTCCGGTAAAAGCGGATCTGGCCCCAGCTCAAATCCGCGGCCGGCTAGAAATTCCTTCTGACGCGGCGCGCGGATCCCCATAAACTCCTTTGTCAGCTTCGACGAGATAACGGCTGCGCCCTGGTCCTTAAAAAGTTGGTTGCCGTTCGTGTGGTCCCAGTGATAGTGCGTGTTGATCACATACTCAATGGGTTTATCCGTCACGGATCTGAGAGCCTTGAGGAACTCCTGCGCAGCCGGAAAATTGACCTGGGTGTCAATCACGGCCACGGAGCGGCCGCCGATCACAAACGAGGAGTTTGTGATGTTGCGAAAAATGTAAACGCGGCCGGTGACCTTATGAAGTTCGCCGTATTTACGCGGCGCGAATGGGTTGGGGCTCATGAATCCATCAGAGCGTTTCCAAAAATTCGCGGAGGGAGTCTTCATACACCGCCGGCGCATCCAAAAACGCCGTGTTGTGACTGCCGCTTAAAGCGACAAATTTCTTCGGCTCCCGGGCCCCTTCATAAAGCTTTTGGCCCATGGAGAAAGGTATGATTTCATCATTGTCGCTGTGAAGAATGAGCTTCGGCGCGGCTATTTTACTTATCTTGGAAAATGCGTCGAGTTTTCCGCCCGCCAAAAAGGAAGGTATAAATGGCAGGTGGACTTTGCCGATGTCTTTTAAGGAACTGAAAGTCCCCTCGATGATCACGGCCCGGACCCGTTCTTTCTTAAGCGCTAACTCAAGCGCAACCACACCGCCGAGAGATTCTCCGTAAACCACAAG
The DNA here is from genome assembly GCA_001804125.1 of Omnitrophica bacterium RIFCSPHIGHO2_02_FULL_51_18. Classification (GTDB taxonomy): domain Bacteria; phylum Omnitrophota; class Gorgyraeia; order 2-02-FULL-51-18; family 2-02-FULL-51-18; genus 2-02-FULL-51-18. The sequence continues at coordinate 10,613 of MHFI01000049.1, read as the reverse complement.
CGGGTATTTTGAGATGTTCGTATTTTTGACGATCCACTCGTACGCGGCCTCCGCATCTTTGTAAAGACCGCTTTCAATCGGATCACCTTCGCTCCGGCCGTAGCCCCGGTAATCGAACATCAGCGTCTGGAAACCGAGCGCGTGAAGGATTTTAACCCTGTCCAGACGGTGGCTGATATTCCCGGCGTTGCCGTGGCAGAAAATGAGGCTGAAGCGCGCGCGTTTGTTCGGGATCCACCAGCCGTGAATTCTTTTACGGTCGGAGGTCTCAACGTAAACGTTCCTATACTCCGGAAACCCAATCTCTCCCGGGTCATGACTGAGCGCGCGGTCCGGAAAGTAAACGAACCTCCTTTCCAAAAAGCGCGCGCCGAATAAAAAGATCAGCAGAGTGACGACGGCAATCAGTAATATTTTCATGTAAAAATCATTCCCATTCCTTGTTCCAAGTATGTATTTCCAAAAGCGCCTTTTCCCATGACTCAAACACCGTAACAATTTTATCCAACCTCAAAATGGCGAGCTGGCTCCTCAATGCTTCCGGTGCGTTCACGAGCCCCAATTTATATTTTTTTTGCGTGAGTGTAGACAACACTTTCAAAATCCCTGCAATGGCTATGGTATCCACATGGGTTACTTTTCTTAAATCAAGAAGGACGCTCTTATTCAAGACCATGGGGTTCTTTTGGGCTTTCTTCAAAAAAAACTGCACTTTCGGAACGGTCATACCGTCGATGGGCCCCCTCAATTTTACGATCTTTAAATGGGGGAAATCATCCACGCTTTCAATAAAAGACGGCAGTTTTCCTTTGTCATTATAAAAAAACTCATTCAACACCTCTTAGTCTCCTTTGTCTCCTTTGATTAAACACACCCGTGGGTATTCTAAACCCAAACATAAAAAAGCTACAGGAATTTTTGTTTACGTGCTATCATGATAAGCAAAGTGATTAGTCATTTGCACTTTTCATCAAAAGGAGGGGCAATGCGCAAAAGAGCGTTAATAGTTGGTGCAGTTCTTGCTCTGACAGCGGCATGGTGCGTGAACGCCTATGCGGCCGATGGAGCTTCGGCTTGGGAAGGTTTCTGGAACTCGGTCGGTGGGTTGCTTTATAACGCATTGCCCTGGAATTGGGGCAATTGGATGGGGAAATAAGTAATAATTAATCGTTAAGTAAAACAGGGGCACAGCGGCACCGTGCCCCTGTTTTACAAAATCGTTTCAGCCAAGGATAAGTGATCCAAACCCCCGCAATTCCGGCCATGGCTCCCGCCAGCACGTCGCTCGGGAAGTGAGCGCCGACGTACACACGCGTGATGGCAAGAACCGCCGCGACAGGATACAGCCACAGCAGTTTATTTTTATAAATGAGATTGAGCGCCGTGACGACCGCGAACACAAGTGCCGCGTGGCCTGAAGGGAATGAATTGGAAAGATAAAGTTGAAACGTCGTGTGTACGATGACTTTGCCCTGCGCGATCTCATCGTAAAAAGCGTTGAAAGGCCTCGGCCGGTCCACCAGATGTTTAATAAGCTGAGGCGCGAGAACGCCTCCGGCCGCACCCAGGATGAGAACCCACGTGAATTTTTTCAGAACCCCGTCGCCGTCCCATATAAACATGTGAATCAATACAAAAATAAAAATAAGCGGCGTGATGAGAAACGTGGTCCAAGCGAGGCAGTAGTCCAAAGGCCCGCCGGCCAACCCGTTAAGCCAGAAAAATACGCCGTGATCAACCGACTTTAAAAACGGCACTACGCGCGCTCCTTCCCCTCTTTTCGGCCCGCTTCGATAAATCCGATCCGCTCCACCTTTTCCAGGCCCCAGCGGTTGAGCGCCCAATCGGTCCAATGCCTCCACCCCACCGCGTCGGGTTCTCGGTGAAGATACTGCCGGTAAAAACCCGCGAGGGTCCCCTCGTACCTTTTTTTCTCTTCATTATAAAAATGCTGAAACGAAGTTCCCGATAGAACGACCGCGCACAGCATGAAAGCCGTCAAGGTCGTTTTCACCTTGAGTGTCAGGGGACGCGGCGGCATTCCGCCGAAGTGCTTTGGACCGCTCAGGCAAAGCCCTATGGAAGTATTTCGCACAAATACCTCGTACGTCAAAAATCCGGATCCCAGCGCGGTCAAAACCACCGCCGAAAATTTAAGCGCCGCCGGCAGTTCGAAGCGCAGAAGAAAAACCTGCATGAGGCCCACCACCGGCAGGTGACATAGATAAATCCAGTACGACGCGCCGGACAGATAGCGCACAAGCGGTATTTCACGGTTTAAAAAGCGCATAAAATAACCCAGCATCGCAAACACCGAAAGCCATGCAAAAAGCGAGGTGGCCGCGACCAGCGCAAAATAGCCCGGGCCCGCCAGCGGCTTGGCAATATGCGCCCTTGTGAGCGCCACCATCCCGATAAAAACCGGTAAAGACGCCGCAAGATACGCGTTCGCGCCAGCCGCCAAATTTTTCAGCCGCTCACGAAACGGATAAAGCCAGGTGCCCGCCAAAAAAAAGAAACCGTAGTAAAGGAACTTGAGGGGATTGGGGATGAACGTATTGTGAAAATTGATCACCACGTCGACATCAAGCCAGAGGATGAGCATGCTCGGCACCGCCAGAGCAAGCGGCCGAAGCCGGGAGAAAATGATTTTTTCCACCACGCCGCCGGGTCTTACGAAACCGGGCCTTACTCGGCGAAACGCGTAATAAACGGCGTAAAACAGCACAAGAAATTCTAAAAACCAAAGATGCGCGGGGCCGTACAGGTTCCTTTGAATCGGCGCATCCAAGCGCATTCTTAAGACTTGGCTCAAGTCCGCGCGGCCTGTCTCAAGCCACCCATAACACCAGATAAAATAAAGAAGCGGCAACAGCACCCCGGAACCGACGAGGAAAGGGATCGCGATACGCCGAAGCCGGTTTTCAAGAAACGCTTTCGGCCCCCTGTCTTCATAGAGCACCCCCGCGAAGAACCCCGCGACCAGAAAAAAGACCCGCATCGTCAGGCCGCGTATCCAGAAAAACAGCCAGTCAAAAAAAGCGGTGGCGGACGGGTCATGCACGGCCCACAGAAGGTCCGGCAGGCGCGTCGGCATATAACTGATCGACGAGTGCAAAAACACGACCGAAACCATCGCGAAAACACGCAGAGCGTCTATCGCGTGAAACCGTTCTTTCATGTCTTTTCGGGAGAGACCTTCGAGGAGTGCAGCGCCGTCTGGACCCCCGGCTCGTTGCGGCGAAGCAGTTCATCCAGGAGGTTGTAAACGCTTTCTGACTCGTATTCGGTGTCGGAGGAAATCGTCGTATCCAGCGCGTAGACATAAAAACCGGTTGGTTTATTCACCGCGACGCCCCGGTTCTTGTATAACTGGATCGTGAATTTGACAAAATCCGCCTTCTCGTCCTGCACCATCTGGACCCACTCCTCGCCGGTGAGTTCTTTGGGCGTCCCCGCAAACAAGAAAACACAGCCCAGCATTAAAAGCAAGGGACTTGTAAAAAGGGTTTTGATAAATCTCATGCGGCTGATTTTACTCTGAACCGGCGCCTGAACGCAAGCCTAGATACGCACGTCTAGACACACACGTCCTAAAACGCTGGACGGCTCCCCGCCAGGGTGTATATACTGATAATCTTATGTCCAAGACACTTTTTGAAAAAATTTGGGAGCATCACGTCGTCACCACCCTTCCGGACGGCACCGCACTCCTCTATATCGACAGGCATCTCGTGCATGAAGTGACAAGCCCGCAGGCATTTGAGGGACTGCGCCTGACCAAGAGAAAGGTGCGTCGCCCGGACCTTACGTTTGCCACCATGGACCACAATGTGCCGACCGATGACCGGATGAATATCAAGGACCCCATTTCAAAAGCCCAGATCGAGGCGCTCACGAAAAACTGCAAAGAATTCGGTATCAAGCTTTACGACTTGAACAGCGACGAGCAAGGCATCGTCCATATCATCGGGCCGGAACTGGGCTTGACACTCCCCGGTCTCACGATCGTTTGCGGCGACTCTCACACGTCCACGCACGGCGCTTTCGGCGCCTTTGCGCTGGGTGTCGGCACTTCCGAGGTGGAGCATGTGTTAGCGACTCAGTGCCTCCCGCAGAAAAAGCCGAAAACTTTTAAAATAGAATTTACGGGAAATATCAAAGCTCCCGTAAGCGCCAAGGACATGATCCTAAAGCTCATCGGAACGGTCGGCACGGCCGGCGGCACGGGCTATGTGCTCGAATACTGCGGCGAAGCGGTGCGCGCGCTTTCCATGGAGGGCCGCATGACGATGTGCAACATGAGCATCGAAGCCGGCGCGCGCGCAGGTCTCGTAGCCCCCGACAAAACCACCTTTCAGTACATTTCGAAAATAAACCGCCCTTACGCGCCTAAAGGGGCGGCGCTTGAAAAAGCCGTCGCTTATTGGAAAACACTCCCGACGGATCCCGGCGCCAAATTTGATCGGGAGCTCACGATCGACGCCGCGAAAATCGCGCCGCAAATTACCTGGGGCACGAGCCCCGGCATGGTCTGCGATGTAACGGACCGCGTGCCGTCCCTCGATAAAGTGCCCGGTTACAATAAAAAAGACGTCGAGCAGGCGCTCGACTACATGGGCCTGAAAGCCGGAACGCCCATGACGGAAGTAAAAATCGACGCGGTGTTTATCGGAAGCTGTGCCAATGCCCGCATCGAGGATCTGCGCGCAGCGGCCGCCATTTTCAAAGGAAGAAAAGTTTCGAAAAACGTGCGCGCGATGATCGTACCAGGCTCGCAACAAGTGCTGAAACAGGCAGAATCCGAAGGACTGGACCGCGTGTTCAAGGAAGCCGGCGCGGACTGGCGCCAGTCCGGCTGCAGTATGTGCCTGGCGATGAACCCGGACCAGTTAAAACCTCAGGAGCGATGTGCCTCCACCTCTAACCGTAATTTTGAGGGACGCCAGGGCAAAGGCGGCCGCACACACTTGGTGAGTCCGGAAATGGCCGCTGCGGCCGCGATTGAGGGACATTTTGTGGACATCAGAACATGGAAATAGTTAAAATTTTCTTGGGTGACGCCGGAGGGACTTTATTTCCCTTAAATAGACCGGTTTTTTCACAAATCATTGAATTGAGTAATCTCACTTGAACAAGCCCACGCTTTTATCCACTAAGGATCTCGAGGATTTAAGGGAAATAAAGTCCCGTAGGCGGCAGGACCCAAGAAGATTTTTACAAGGCAACCCATGAAATCATTTAAATCCCATCGCGGAATGGTTGCTACACTCGATCGCGCGAACGTCGACACGGATCAGATTATCCCGAAACAGTTCCTAAAGTCGATTGCGCGCACCGGCTTCGGCCCTCAGCTTTTTTACGATTGGCGCTATCTGCCGAACGGAAAACCGGACCCAAACTTTTCCCTGAACGCACCGCGCTTTAAGAACGCCTCTATCCTCGTCACGCGGAATAATTTCGGCTGCGGTTCAAGCCGTGAGCACGCGGTGTGGGCAATTCAGCAGGACGGCTACGAGGTTGTCGTGGCACCCTGGGTCGAGCGCGGGCAGAACCGCATCCCGGCTTTCGCGGACATTTTCAGGAACAACAGCTTTAAGAACGCGCTTCTGGCGATCGAGCTTTCCGAAGCGGAGGTCGAAGAAATCTTTCAGATGGTGGAACGCCATAAGGATCTGGAGGCTTCAGTCAACATGGACGAGCAGAGACTCACGCTTCACACGCCTGAGGAGATTTCGTTTCATTTCGAACTCGATCCCGCAATCAAGCACCGTCTGATCCATGGTCTCGACGACATCGGCATTACGCTCAAACACGACGCGGCGATCGCCGAGTACGAGAAAAAGTTCAGGCCAAAAGGCTCCTCAACATCCAGGCTGTTTTTTCGTGGATCTGCATGCGCTGGGTCAGGAGATCCATCGTCACCTGGTCCTGTGCGTTTTGCGCCAAAGGAAATACGGAACGGGCCGTGCGTATGACGGCCTCATGACCTTGCACGAGCGAACGGATCATGTCCGTGGCCTTGATACCGCCTTTCTGTTCCTTGATAGACCCTAGCGCCGTGAATTCCGCGTAGGTCCCGGGAGCCAAAACGCCCAATGAGCGTATACGTTCGGCGATGAGATCGGTCGCTGTCCAAAGCTCATTGTAGTGCTGCTCGAACATCAGATGCAGTGTCTGGAACATAGGCCCTGTCACGTTCCAGTGGAAATTGTGGGTTTTGAGATACAGCGTATAGGTATCTGCCAAAAACCTCGACAAGCTCTTCGCGATCTCCAGCCTGTCTTTTTGCGCGATGCCTGTATCTATAGGTACTGAAGTGGTATTTTTCATAACGCCTCCTGATAGGTTTAAACAAATGCCGTGACCAATGTCACTCCGGGCCGGAAATATTATATCACCTCCCTTTTATCAGTTAATCGAAAATGATTGTTTTATTGCCGCTCACAAATATTCTGCCTTCCAGCGCCAGCTTGAGCGCCTTCGTCAGCACAATTTTTTCCACGTCGTGCCCGGCCTGGGCTATGTCGCTTGCGCTGTGAGAATGGTCCACCGGCACGACCCCTTGCGCGATGATCGGGCCGTCGTCGAGCGCCGGGGTCACGAAATGCGCGGTCGCGCCGATAATTTTCACGCCCCGCTCGGCGGCCTGTTGATAGGGACTGGCGCCGGCAAACGCCGGCAAAAAGGAATGGTGAATGTTGAGGATACGGCCCTTGAACCTGCCGACGAATTTATCGGACAAAATCCGCATGTATTTGGCAAGCACGATGTATTCGGGCTTCAGGCGCGAGAGAATTTTTAAAAGCGCCGCTTCATGCGCTTCCCTGGCCTTGCCGTCCGCCGGCGCATAAAAATAAGGGACCTTGAACCGTCCGGCCAGGGATTTGAGCGAATCGTGATTGCTGACCACCGCCAGGACATTGGCAGGCAGTTCTCCGTACGCATGGCGTATCAGAAGGTCCCCCAGGCAGTGCGGCTCAGTCGTCGCAAAAAGCACGATATCTTTCTTTCGGTCTCTGACCATCCCGACAATCGCTTCAGGGGGCAGGTGTTTTTGAAGTTCGGCCGTGATTTTTTTCGCGTCCGCCTTCCCCGCCACCTCGGTCCTCATGAAAAAGCGCCCGATTTCGGAATCCACGAACTCGCCGTTTTCGATGATATTGAGCCCCTGCCGGTAAAGCACCCCCGTTATTTTATGAATCAGCCCCTTGGCGTCGGCACACTCAACTCTTAGAACATGATTTTCTGACAAGTGCGTCTCCTTCTTATTTTAAAAAATCACAAATCCTAATAACCTTCACCTTCGGCCGACACGAACGTATTCGAAGGCGCCTCGCCCGCCTCTTCTTCGGGAGGCGCCGGTGCTGTTTCCTTGAGCACTCTTCGTTGGACGGCGCTTTCCTCCAATAATCCCTTCGCGATGCCAATCAGGGCCTTCGTCTTAAACAACGCCGAGTTTTGCTCGCCGGCGAGCTTCATCGCGTCATCCAAATCCCCTTCCCTCACTTGTGTGGCGGTGATACGCCCCAACACCTCGGCTTTTTCATTCTCGTTTTTGGAATTGTCGGCAATCTGCAGAGCGGCGTGGATAAACCCGAGCCTCACGTAGGAGATCGAAATATTCATTAAAACGGCCGTGCGTTGGACCTCGTCCTGGACGCGAAACGCGGCCTGTTGGGCTTTTTGCAGCGTCTGCAGGGCGCCGTCCAAATCATTGGCCTTGGACTGATAGATTGCGATGTCCGTGAGGTTCCAAGCTTTCTGTTCCGGATCCGAAATTTCCAGGCTGATCTGGGCCGCCTGCTGCAACAGCGGGACCGCGGCTTGCGCATTGCCGGCCTCAAGCGATGAATCCGCCATCGAGGTCAAAAGAATGCCCTGGTCCTGAAAATTTCCTTTCATGCTCAAGACCGCTTTCTTTGCTTCCTGTACCACCTGATCGGCCATCGACAAATCGCCGGTGGTAGTCAGGGCCTCCGCCAGCGCTTTCAATGCAATCGGACGGTGATAAAACCTGCCTTCCACCGGGAGCGCGAGCGCCGCCTGTTTGGCCTCCTGAAAAGTCTGTTTGGACTCATCCTTGTTCCCGCACGACCATTCCGCCAGCGCGATCTCCTTCAACAGAAGGCTTTTTTCGATCTTACGCGGCAGTATCGAGCGCGCAACCTGTTTGGCTTCCTGGAAACTCTCCCTCGAATCGGCGGGATTCCCGGCAAACCATTGGGATTGCGCGATATCATTGAGAATCATGGCTTGTTCAAGTGGGTCATCGCGAATGGCCTTCGAAATCTTCTTGGCCTCATAAAAAGTCACTTTGGCCGCCGCGGCCTGGCCGGCCAACGCTTGGATCTCGGAAATCTTCGCCAAGGCGCTTCCTTTATAATAATTATCTTCTATCGCGCGGGCCGTTTCCAGCGCTTCGGCGACACGGTTTTTTTTCGCCAGCCCTATCGCCAAGCTCTTAAAAGCGGCGCTTTTATTCTCTCCGTTGTCTATCACGTTCGCGATTTCGCGCGCGAGTTTGAAGTTGCCGGCCTCCACTTGCTTTCTGACCATATTGATCAAAATACGGGCGCGTTCGTCCGCGTCCGGGATTTTATTGAATGTCAGATATGCCCCGCGCACATCTCCGATATCGGCCTGGGACTTGGCGATCATTTTCAAAAGCTCACCCTTTTCAAACCTGGTCTCGGCCAATTCCGTTTCTTCCAAAGCCTGCGTAAACACCTCTTCGGCTTTGACCGAAAAGCCCTGCTTCGAATAAGCAATCGCGATTCCCGTATACGCATAAATGCGTTCGGCCAGCGTCTTGATGCCCTTTAAGGTTTCGAACGCGGATTTGATCTCCCCCACATTGGCTTCTGAAATCACGATTTTACTGAGCAGCAGGTCCCGGTATTTGGGGTTCTTGAGGACCGTGGACATCGCCGCATTGATATCACCGGCTTCCGCCTGCGCTTCCGCGATTTCGCGGGCGAGGTTTTCGTAATCCGTCTCTTTCCCCTGAATACCCCGCGAGGTTTCTTTGGCTATTCTTAAGACCTCGAGCGCCTTGGCTCTCAGCGTTGAGATATCTGCCGGCTCATCCGCGGGAACCCCGGAGGGGGCGAGGCAGAACAATGCCATCCCCGTCAGGATACTAGGAATTCCATATTTCTTTAAAACGCGGCGTTTGAAGTTTGGACGCACGGGGAGAGAAAAAATTATTTGGGGGACAGTTGGGTGATGGTTTTGTACTCCCCGCTCATTTCCCGTTGAGCCGCGGTTTGGTTGTTCAAATTATAAAACCAAAACACCAGAAAACTTAACAGAAACAGGAGCATCACCGTGATCACGGGTTTACTGATATTGAAGCGCCGGTTCCTGTTCTGAAGATTCAAATAAGCCCTGAGCGCCACGTTGATTTCCTTCACTTCCGCCCGGATCGAGCGGTGGACCGAATCGGCAAATTTTAAATCCAAAGGTTTCGGGTTCATGCCCTTGGTCAGGTGGTGCAGTTCACGGGCGAGTTCATTGCGTGTGTTTAAAAGATTCCGGTAAGCATCCCTGATAAACACGATCTTTTCCCTAAACTCGGATCCCGGATCGACGTAGCGCGCCGCATTTTCCCACTGCGTGATGGCCTGGTCGACTTCATTTTTCTCGTAAAAAGCCCTCGCATTGTATAAGAAACGGTCGATGAGTTCCTGGCGGCTTCTCAGCGCCTCCTGCGTTTCCAAAATCTGGGCTTCGGTCTGTTCTTTTTGCGCCGCCAGTTCCTGGTTCAAGCGATTCAAAAGCGTTTCAACTTCCTGCGGAAGCGGCGGCTTGGAAACCAACGAGGACTTGAGCCGTTCCAACTCCCGATTA
>MHFI01000049.1:0-753 GCA_001804125.1 Omnitrophica bacterium RIFCSPHIGHO2_02_FULL_51_18 | reverse complement strand
TTTTCTGGATCGGGTCGTTGACAAGCGCTGGGTTCTCGGTGCAGGCGGCCAGTTCCTGCCAGGCCTCGAAGGCTTCGCGGAAGCGGCCTTCGGAAAGAAGCGTCTGGCCTTTTTCCAAGAGCGAATCCATGAGGGACTGGCGGGTTTTTAAGGCTTCTTCGGTCTGGGTTTTTTGGAGCTTGGCTTTCTGAAGCTGAGACTGCAGACTCCCGCTTAAACCCGTGAGAGCGTCTTCGATGATTTCAGGGGCGGAAGGTTTGACGTTTGCCAAAAGCTCGAGGCGCCGCACTTCCTGTTCAAGTTCCTGCGCGTCATTCTGGAAGCGTTGGATCGTCTGAATTTGTTCTTTGACAAGCGCGGGATCGTCCGTATGCTCCGCCAGCTGTGAAAAAGCGTCAAACGCCTCCGCAAAGCGGTGCTGGGACAAAAGGGCTGTGCCTTTTTGGAGAAGCGCGTTCACAAAATTGCGGCGGTCTTCGATCGCTTCTTCGGTTTGGGCTTTTTGCGTTGAAACCGCTTTAATTTTTGAACTCAGCTCATGGATCCAGCCCTTTAAGACGGATTTAAGGTCGTCGGGCACACCGGGCTTAAGCTGTGAAAGTGCCTCAAGCTTTGCGATCTCCTCCTGAAGATTCTCGATGTCGCTTTGTGCGCGGCGGATTTTCTGGATCGGGTCGTTGACAAGCGCTGGGTTCTCGGTGCAGGCGGCCAGTTCCTGCCAGGCCTCGAAGGCTTCGCGGAAGCGGCCTTCGG
>MHFI01000048.1 GCA_001804125.1 Omnitrophica bacterium RIFCSPHIGHO2_02_FULL_51_18 | reverse complement strand
TCTATTTTCACGCCCGGCGGCAGGGATGGCTCTATTTCCTTTATTTTCGCCTTCACGCGGTTAATGACGTTGAGCGCATTCTCACCGTAACGCATGATGACGGTGCCGCCCACCACATCTCCCTGCCCGTCGAGGTCCGCCAAACCCCTTCGGATATCGGGGCCTAAGGCGACCATCCCGATGTTTTTGACGAGAATGGGTGTGCCTTTTTGATCTGCTCCGACAACAATCTTCTCCAGATCCTGAACCGATTGGATATAACCTCGTCCCCGCACCATGTATTCGGCGCCGGAGAACTCTAAGAGCCGTCCGCCAACCTCTTGGTTGGCCTGCCGGACTGCTTCAACCACTTTGGTGAGAGGGATATTGTAGGCGACCAATCGATTCGGATCGATCGTGATTTGGTATTGTTTGACAAAACCGCCTAACGAAGCCACTTCGGCAACGCCCGGGACACTCTGGAGGTAATACCGGAGAGTCCAGTCTTGAAAGCTTCGTAACTGCTGAAGATCATTTTTGCCCGTGGTATCCACAAGAGCGTACTGAAAAACCCATCCCACGCCGGTAGCGTCAGGCCCCATTTCCGTTCTTACGCCTTCCGGCAGACGCGGCGTTATTTTACTCAAATATTCAAGCGTGCGGCTTCTCGCCCAATAGATATCCGTTCCGTCTTTAAAAATAACGTAGACGTATGAAAATCCAAAATCCGAAAATCCGCGGATCGCTTTGACACGCGGGGCCCCCAGCATCGCCGTCACGATAGGATAGGTCACCTGGTCCTCGATGATGTCCGGGCTTCGATCCCACCGAGAATAAATAATGACTTGCGTGTCGGACAAATCCGGAATGGCGTCAAGCGGCACGTTTTTCATCGCCCAGATCGCCCAGACCATCGTCACGGCTGTAAAAATTAGTACAAGAAATTTATTGTGGGCTGAAAACTCAATAATTTTTTCAATCACCCCGCCCCGCTTAAGCGACGGGTGTTCCGATGAACCTTGGGGAACTTGTTGTTTGGGGAGTTTATTGTCCATGTTGATGTTCGCCACCCTCACCACCGCTCATTCCCTCCAACGCGGCTTTGAGCCGGCTTTCTGAATCAATCAGGAAATTTCCGCTCGTGACTACCGATTCGCCTTCCAAGACACCCTCTTTTGACTCGTAAAATCCGTCCGACTTAAATCCTACTTTTACGTCGCGCGGCTCGAAAATACCTTCGCCTTTATCGACAAACACGATTTGCTTTGTGCCCGTGTTGAAAACAGCCTCTTCCGGAATCGCCAGCACTTCGCCGGAGTTTACGGCGATCGAAGCATTCACGAACATCTCGGGCTTTAGGCCTCCATCGGGGTCAACCAGTACGGCTCGTACCCTCGCCGTGCGGGTCATAGGGTCCAGCACCGAATCAATAGACCGGATTGTGCTAGTCAGAGTTTTTCCAAGTGCCGCCGAAATCTCAACCGAAACCGTCTGGCCGACTTTCACCAAAGGCAATTCATATTCATAGATCGGGGCATAAAGCCAAGCCTTGCCGTTCGGGTCCGTCAAAAGGAGGCTTTTGTCGGGACTATCCCAAGTCGCGACCTCTTCAATGAGTTCTTTACTTAATCCGAGAAGTCTAAGGCGCATCTGGCTTGATTCCACAAGACGCTTGGCGTTTCCCGCGGCGTCCGGATTTGCGCTTCTTTCAGCTTCTTTCCACGCGCGGATAGATGAGATAGTTTCCTGCTCGGCCTGATAAAGTTCGGGGTCGTAGGCAATGCGGCCCACAGTGCGTATAGTTTTTGAGATCACGCGCCGCTCAACTTTTGCCGTTCGAACACCAATAAATTGCCGCTTCTGGGGCGTCACAAGAATAGGCGCATATCCTTGGGGAGCACCAACTCCGGCACCCTCCAATCCGCTACTTTCTTCGTACACAGGAATAAGATCCATCCCCATCGGGGACTTCCCGGGCTTGTCGGCTTTGTATCCGGGCAACATAGGATCGGTCCAATACAAAACTTTATTCGCCGCCGGAAAAACACCGCCGGCTTCGGCCACGTGCGTGCCGCAAACCGGGCAAGTCACCGCTTCACCCGCTTTCGCCACGACCATCATCGGGCATTTCTGGCCCTTTTTCATCATCGGGCAATTGTGCATGTAGCAAATATCTTCCGCCTTTTGGGGCTTGCCTTTATCCACGGAGACTTCGGCGCTCTCGCGCTTCACAAGTTTCATGTTACAGATCGGACAATCCCCGGATTTCTCTGATGTATAGGTAGGATGCATCGGACAATAATAGACAGATTCCACATGGGAGGCGGAATATTTTTCTTTATTGAAAGACGAAACCGCGAAAGCGCCGCCCGCGGCGAGCGCAGTCAGCAAAGCAATAATAATACCCTTGTTGATTTTTTTCATGAATCCACTCCTTGACCTTTTAAATCATCTCCAACTGCCAATCGAAGATCTGAAAGCGCCATCTCATAATCCGACAAGGCCTTGTAATACCCGATCTGAGTATTTTTGAAAGTCCTTTCCGCATCAATCAGATCCAAAATGTCCACCCTTCCCGCTTCATAGGAAGACAAGGAAATATCCACCTGCGATTTTGCCTGAGGAAGGATGAGGCTTTCATAAGTATTCAGCGCGTTCTCAGCCGATTTGAATTTCGCGTAGGCCTCATGGATCCGGAAAAGCACTTCGTTCTTCATGTCCGTGTAAAGGGACTCGGCCGCCTCCACTTCTTTTTGGGCGCTGTGCCAACCGCCGCCGATGCCTTTTAGGAGCGACCAAACCGGCACCGAGAAGCCTATAAAATTGTCGTACTCGCGTATTTCGTCCTCCCCTTTGAATTTCCGCGCTTCAAACCTGCCCGTGATGTCCGGAAGCCACTCGGTCCGCGAAAAAAGCCTCGAGGCCTTCGCGCGTTCAATACCCGTTTCAAAAGATTTCAGTTCCGGTCTTTTTTCCAACGCCATTTTCTCAAGATCGGCTAACGATAAAAAAAGAGGGAAGCGCTTTACTTCCCTCATAATGGGATAAGAAGTATCAAGCGGTTTATTCAGCTGTCTAGATATCGTGGCTTCAGCGATATGAGATATCTGCTGCCAATCAAAAATTTCTATCGAGATCTGCTCAAGCTCGATTTGAACTTTAAGATAATCGGATTGGTTTGTCTTGTTGGCTTCGTAACGGGACCTCACCACGCTCGAAAGCTGTTCAACCAGTTTTTGCGTTTCTTCGAGCGCCGCGACCGTGCGCTTGGATAAAAAAAGCTGATACGACGGCTGTTCGATTCGCCAGGCGACGGCCCGCTCTTCTTCTTTATACATTTGGTAGGCCATGTCGGCTTCTTTGGAAGCGATCATTCCATCCAGGAAAAGTTTTGTCGGAAAAGGAATAGTCTGGGAGACCATGTATTCGGTGTTCATGCGCCCGCCGGTTTTAAAAAGGTCCGGCTGGCCTTCCACGTCCACGCCGACCATCGGGTCCTCCGGAAGCCAGGCCTTGATGACTTTGGAGCGAAGCGCGTCGTATTCGGCCTTTTTGGATTGAACGGCCGGGTTTTTTAAAAGAGCCTCCTGGACAAGCGTTTCGATGGTTAAAACGTCCCCAGCAAGAACACCAGATGTGGTAAAAAAGAAAAGCCCGAGAAAAGAAAAAGCTCGTTTTTTCATCATTCTGTCACCCCATGAGTCAATCATTAAGAAATAAGAGATTTTCCTGATTTTACCAGTTTTATTCAACGTTGACTAATGCTAAACAAAACCATCTCAGTCATGACAAGTGCATGACTCCACTAATCGATAAATATTTCCTTAAAACTTTACCGGCCTATCTTGCATATCGAATGAAATACACCGCAAGATGCAGCCCATAACACAAGCAGGGTCACTAACGCCACAACAACTCCCCAAATAAATGTCTTGCGGTGACGCAGTTTAAGATTTCTAAAGGCATCACGAAAGAAAGCGTGCTCAGCAAGGCGAAGTTCATGACCGGCTTTTTCAATATCATGCTTTGTATCTTCTTCCATGTGATGCCTCCCCCTTTTTTGTTTAACTACCCCTTGTTGGACTTGATCGTTTCAACTTCTATAAAATGGCGGGGATTTTTCTGAAATGATTCCCTGCACTTCAAAGAGCAAAATCTGTAATCCTGTCCATCAAAAACCACCGAAAAAGAAGACACCCCCGGATCTACGCTCATGCCGCAAACGACATCTCTTTTATTTTTAGTCTCCTGATTTTTTGGTCTCAATTTAGTGACTGGCTTAATTTCCCGAGTTTTTATTTGCGGCAAAATCTTTTCCACATCGGCGCTTCGGCACAGCGCCGTCCCGTCGTTCATGATAGCCGCGGTCCCGCAGGCCATCGCAAAACGCAGTGTTTCTTCGAGCGAAGATTTTCTGACCAGGCCCGTCACAAACCCCGCCAGAAACGAGTCTCCCGCGCCGACCCTGCTTTTGACTGGAACTTGCGGTGTTGTTGCGTAGCAAACAAGCTCTCGCGTCACGACTAAAGCACCTTTTTTTCCAAGTGTCACCACAACCATTTCGATTCCACTTTCGACGATTTCCGTCGCGGCTTCGACCAGAGAAGATTCACTTGTCAAAGATCTGCCCGCCAGGCGCTCCATTTCATACTCGTTGGGTTTTATAAGATAGGGTTTGGATTGAATGCCTAGCTTAAGCGGCTCATCATCGGCGTCTAAAATACATTTGGCGCCTTGCCCCTGAAGAAGCGTGATAAGCCGCGCGTAAAAATCACTGGGAACGCCCGGCGGCAGGCTTCCGCCCAGGACCCACCACTCGGGAAAAGGCACGCAGCTTAATATTTTTTTAAATAATTCATCCACGTCTTTTAGCTCCATCCGCGGGCCTTCAGCGCTCATGCGAGTCTGCGTCTTATCGGATTGATCAGTCACGATTACGTTAATGCGTGTTTCCTGGGGCACCTCTATCGCCTGAAAGAAAATTCCTTGATCCGTTAGCAGGCTCTTAAGCATGTACCCCGCACAGCCTCCCGCGACAGAGAATGCCACCGTTTCGCCGCCCAGCTCTTTGACCGCCCGCGAAACATTGATCCCCTTCCCGCCGGGGAATCGCCGTATTTCACGCACGCGGATCGCGTCGTCCTTCACGAGCTTGTCAATCACCATGTGCTGGTCAATCGATGGGTTTATCGTCACCGTGGCTATCATTATGGCCTATCTCTCTAGTGACAAGATATCTTGTGGATTTTCCGAAGTAGTGCATGATTCCAAAAAAAGGAGATGATAAAAGCGCCGAACGCCAGCCATCCTACCGGCCTTGAAACTAAATAAAATGAGAGGAGGACTAAAACAACGCCTGCCGGAAATAGGATAAGCAAAGGTCCGAAGTTACTATGAAGCCTGAAACCTTCGCATGCCGCCGATACCGAAAAATAAAGCGAAACAAAAACCATAATCCTTACTGTCCACATGAAAAAGTTTGAGCCCATCCATGAAGCTGGAATAAGTGCCGTCAAAATCGGCAGCCCCAGAAAACAAAGGCTCATGCAACACACGCCAAGAAATCCAAAGAGGCCTTTACATTTTTTCATGGGAACTCCTCGTTTAATCATGACACGTGCACGGCTCTCCCGCGCAGCGGCACGGCGCTGACGCGCTTTGTCCCATATCCGCGCAAGCTTTTTCGGCGGCTGAAACGGCGTCTTTCAGAGCCGAAGACAAGACACCAAGGCTAATAAGCTGCACGCTCAGTTTATTGCCGGATTCTTGGAGACCGCTAAGCAACGCCGATCGCGCGCATTTCTTACACCTGGGGAGACTCTTTAGCGTTTGGCTGAAAGATTGAATTGTCTTTTCGGTCTTACGGACTTCTTCGTACAACTCTTCCAGCCCCAATCGCCGCCAGAAGTCAACAGCATCAGAGGCGTTGG
>MHFI01000047.1 GCA_001804125.1 Omnitrophica bacterium RIFCSPHIGHO2_02_FULL_51_18 | reverse complement strand
GCGTTGGACGGCCTAGGGCTGATCACGGAAGCCCTTCCGATCTTTCTGGCGGTCTTCTTTCTGGTTCTCCTGCCCACGGGGATTCTGGGCAGAGGATTTTTAAAGAACGCCGGTTCGTCAGACGCTTCCTTAAGAATCCGCCACCCCTATCTAGAGATAAACTCCGGCTTGGAAAGAGACCTCGAAGACAACAATTTGTATGAGGTGGTTACGGAGCAGGGATACCTCGAACGATTCGAGCGCGGGTGGGACATCGTCCACAAGCTGCTGCCGCTTCGCGCGAAGTTCAATGACGGCATTCGCCGCTCGCGGGACCTCCTGATGAACTTTTTTGAGAATCCGGGCTTCTCCGATGTCGCGCGCCTGCGCGCCGCGCAGGTTATTTTGACAAATCCCCGCTGGTTCCGCGCGGACGAGGGAAGGGCCGCGGTTATTTTCGTGTCGAAAAAGTTTCATAGCTACCGTCCGGAAGCGCCCAGGGAGGAAAGACTGACCGCCGCTTACCTTCTCGCGGCCCAAACCCTTGTCCTCGCGTATGAGCGGGGCCGCTTTCGGTACGATCTTTCCTACTACTGGGATGATGCCGAAGGGCTTATCGGGGAAGCGGCGTCTTATGCCGATTCAACGTCACTTTTTTTCCCCCTGGCGGCGATTTTGGGACTTGAGACAAAAATATTGTCCTATCGCTTCCCCTACTCGATTGGGATGGGCCCCAAAAAGATGGAATTGCAGAATAAGCTGGAGGGACTTAAGGAACGTTTGACGAAGGGGAGCCAGTATCCGCCCGTGATAGACCTTATCGTTTCCAGGGCCACCGGCACACACCCCGCCATAAAGGCGGGGCAAGCCCAACCGCCTGGCGGGGCGCGGCTCGCCGACCGGGAGGACGGCGGGTCTCCGGTCGAACCTACGGAAGTCAGGCCCTCAGCGGAAAAAGACGCGTCTCGAGTCAGAATTAAGCCGAGCAAGCGTCAACCCCATGAGCGATCGGGGCGCGGTACCAGCGCCGCCGGCGCGCGGCTCGCCAAAGATCGTGCAGAGCTTTCAATATCAACCCACGAACCCGCGAGTCTTTATCCGGCGGAAAAAGACACCATCGATCTGGACGCGGTAGGGGGAAGGCTCAGTCTCTCGCTGGGCAGCAGGTTCCGAACCGCGGTTATTCCTCTCTTGGCAGCCGGCCAGATCCTGATTTACTCGTTCACTTCGCCGGCCGGCGCCGGCCCGGTAGACTTGGCGATGCCTGCCTCGCCAAACGTTAATTACAACGTTAATTACACCATCCGGATTTACGACCCCTACACACAAGGTGTTCCGAACATAGATAGATTAAAGGTGATAACCGCAAGCGCTACCCGCGCCGTTTCTCAGACTGTTATTCAGGCGGGCACGCGCTTGGGACAATTTTCCTCGGAAGAAACGGTGATTCCTTCGGTTCAATCCAATGTGTTGAGAGGTTTTGCGAAGGAGATCACGGATCGATATCGCGCAGACCTGGGATTATCAGGATTTGCGGCGCTTGCTGGTTTTAGGCAGGAAAACAGGACGGTTCGACGCGATTTCTTAGCCTGGAAATTATTCGCCGCCGCGCAGGCGGGCCAGACAGGTGTGATGGCGGTGGGCTATGACGCCTTATTGAACGAAAATGCTGAGTTGCTGGCTTCGGATGTTTATAAAGCGGCGATGGTGCTGAGCCGCACAGCGGAGACGCTCAATATTCCCAGCCTTGTAGTCGCTGTGTATGGGCCGAAGGCGTTGGGAGCCAGCGCAACCACCTCGCTTGAACGTTTACATCTCGTGGCCCCAAGGATTCAATTTGTATATACCCCTGTTGAAGTAAACCAAATTCAGGCGGGTTTAACACAAGCCGTCAAAGCGGCTATTGTTCAACAATTCGGATCAAAAGCGCCATCAATCTCGCTTGTCAGTATCGCTTATAACGCGGACTATAAAGATGTATTAAACGCCGAAGATAAAATATCTTATGTCCAAGTTGAGAAGCCTGAAGCGGGGCAGTATACTTCAGCGATGCTTTTATTTTTAGGTTTTTCTTTTGACGCCGACCACATCCCCGCATCTTTAAATGGCTATGTCAGTGTAGTGACCGTTGTATCCAATGGCCGGAGTTTTAAAATTGTTGTGGTTCGCCCGATGCCATTAACGAACGCGCTCCTAGAGCTCTTCCAGACTTCCCTTCACGAAACCGCCAAATCGGTATAATCATGCTGGCTCTTTCATGCTTGATTCCTTAAATCCATTGGTGTACACTTTAGCTATCGATAGATAAATAGTAAAACGATAGGAGTTCACATGGCCTCTGTCTTAATTTCAACGAAGTACCAGGTAGTCATTCCCAAAGAGGTTAGGGGAGACCTGCGTCTTAAACCCGGGCACAAGATGATCTGTATCGCGAAAGACGGGGTTATTCATCTTATTCCCGACAGGCCTATTTCTTCTCTCAGAGGGTTTGCTAAAGGTATGTCTATCGAAGGATTAAGGGACAAAACAGATAGAGTATGAATTTAATAGATTCTTCGGGGTGGGCGCATTACTTCATGAATGGGCCTTTAGCCGAATATTACGCGGAACTTGTAGGAGATCCGAAGGAGCTTGTCACTCCAACCGTGGTATTGTATGAGGTGTACAAAATCATTAAGAGAGAGTTTGATGAAGAAAAAGCTTTGTTAGCCTCCTCTCAAATCGAGAAGACTCTTTTAGTCCCCTTATCTCAAACGATCGCTTACCGTGCCGCCGACTTCTCATTGGAATATAAAATGTCCATGGCGGACGCGATCATTTATGCGACGGCTGATCTTCACGGTGCTCAAATTATCACCAGCGACAAAGATTTCAAAGGTTTACCGAAGGTTACTTACATAAGCCCCACCGAAGAGAAGCCCGATTAAAGTTAAA
Organism: Omnitrophica bacterium RIFCSPHIGHO2_02_FULL_51_18; assembly: GCA_001804125.1. Taxonomy (GTDB): domain Bacteria; phylum Omnitrophota; class Gorgyraeia; order 2-02-FULL-51-18; family 2-02-FULL-51-18; genus 2-02-FULL-51-18. The sequence continues at coordinate 4,573 of MHFI01000047.1, read as the reverse complement.
AAGGTATTTACTTTTTTACTTTTACAGGGTATACTCTCTATCGAAAGGTAGGTGAGATGACTATGCTGGCAAAAGTGACCCGAGGAAACCAAGTGACTATTCCTAAGGAGATAGCCAAAAAGGCCCATATCCGGAACGGCAACGACTACGTAGATGTGAGTTATGACCATGGGGTGATTTGTCTAAAGCCCGTGGATATCGAATATCGTATCCCCGAGGAAAACTATAGAAATCTCCTCAAAAAGGCGGTTGTTCTCGAAAAAGGAGATGTCCGTTTATCCGCGGAGGAAGCCAAGGGTTTTCTTAGAAAGATAGCTAAGCATTGATCCAGTTTTTATACAAAGCTAAATTTAAGAAATTGTTTCTTGAGCTGTCAGATCAGGAAAAAGAGTTGGTGATATTGGCGGATGAGGAGATTCGGGATTATTACGTAACCGGCAAGGCTTCTTATGGTCTTCGCATCAAAAGACTCTATTCGGATAAAGTCGAAGGGGAAGTTTTTGAAGCCAGAGTTAGTTCGTCTCTGAGAATCTTATGGACTAAACAGAAGAATGAGATCATTTTTGCGCTGCTGGGTACGCACAATGATCTACAAAGGTTCTTGAAGAATCTTTGAAATAGTTTCTAAACTTCGCTTTAACCTTCCCACAAATTCTGTTATAATTCTTTTTCCATGATTAATCGTTACACCCTGCCGGAAATGGGCAAGATCTGGACGGAAGAAAACCGCTTCCAGACGATGCTCGAGGTTGAGATCGCTGCCTGCGAGGCCATGGCGAAGCTCAACCAAATCCCAAAATCCGCCGCGATTAAGATTCGAAAAAAAGCCCGCTTTAAAATATCGGAAGTCAATAAATTTGAAGAGGTTACAAAGCATGATGTCACCGCATTCTTAAAGAGTGTGGGACTTTCCGTAGGTCCCGAAGCCCGGTTCATCCACAAAGGACTCACCTCGAGTGATGTGCTGGATACGGCCCTGAGCCTCCAGACAAAACAGGCGCTTGAGCTTCTTATAACCACCACAAACCGGCTTATTCTCACTTTAAAAGAAAAGGCCCTGAAATACCGCAGCATCCCGATGATGGGCCGCTCGCATGGTGTGCACGCGGAACCCGTCACCCTAGGACTTAAATTCCTTCTCTTTTATGATGAATTTCGCCGCAACTTGGCTAGACTTGAACGTGCCAAAGACGCGATATCGGTGGGGAAGATCTCTGGTGCCGTCGGAACCTACGCGAACATCGATCCGCGCATTGAAGCCATCGCGCTGAAAATCCTGAAATTAAAAACCGCGCCCGTCTCGACGCAGATCCTTCAGCGTGACCGCCATGCGCAGGTCATCGCGGTGCTTGCGATCGTCGGCAGTTCCTTGGAAAAATTGGCCACGGAGATCCGTCATTTACAAAAAACAGAAACACTGGAAGTGGAGGAGCCTTTTTCGGAAGGGCAGACAGGTTCAAGCGCGATGCCGCATAAGAGAAATCCCGTGGGCTCCGAACGCATCGCGGGGCTTGCGCGCATCCTTCGGGGCAACTCCGTCGCGGCGATGGAAAATATAGCGCTCTGGCATGAGCGTGACATCACGCACTCGTCGGTGGAGCGCGTGATCTTTCCGGATTCGTTTATTCTGCTTCACTTTATGCTTCGCGAGATGATCTCTATCCTGAAAGGGCTCGAGGTCCATCCGGAAAATATGATGGACAATATCTGGAAGACGCGCGGGCTTATTTTCTCACAGCGCGTGCTCCTGGCCTTAATTGACAAAGGCCTCGAGCGGGAGGCCGCCTACAGGATCGTGCAGAGAAACGCGATGCGCGTCTGGAAAAATAAGCATGAGAATCTAAAGGACCTGTTGCTCGAGGAAAAAGAAGTAACCTCGCGTTTCTCGAAGCGGGAGATCGAGGGGCTCTTCAATCTCGACTATCATTTAAAGCACGTCGGGACTATTTTTAAGAGGGTGTTATCGTCATCCCCGCGCCCGCCAAATTGACGGCGGGTCCGTCCAAGATTTGTGGCGGAAAAGCGGGGATCCACTTAGATTGTCATTCTGAGGCAACTTTAGTTGCCGAAGAATCTCAAAACGAGATCCTTCGGCCCCTTCGCTGTGCTCAGGGTCCTCAGGATGACGTGCTGATTCCCGCTTGCGCGGGAATGACAAAAGAGGACTTGTATGAAAGCCAAAGTTTACGTAACGCTCAAGAAGTCAGTGCTCGACCCGCAGGGGAAGACGGTGCAACACGCGCTTTCGACGATGGGTTTTAACGAGGTGAAGGATGTCCGCGTGGGCAAATACATCGAGCTTGAGCTTGGCGAGATATCGAAGTCCCAGGCTGAGCAGAAGATCAAGACGATGTGCGAAAAGCTTTTAGCCAATACGGTGATTGAAGAGTACAGATACGAATTGAACTGAAGATGAAATTTGGTGTCGTTGTTTTCCCAGGTTCCAACTGCGATTACGATTGCTACCATGTCCTGAAGCACGTTCTCCAAAAAGACGCGGACTTTATCTGGCACAAGGATCGTGAACTCTCGAAGTACGATTGTATCGTGCTGCCAGGCGGGTTCAGCTACGGCGATTACCTGCGTACGGGCGCTATCGCGCGCTTTTCACCGGTGATGGAGAGTGTGGTGAAGCACGCCCAAAAAGGGAAGCTCGTGATCGGCATCTGCAACGGCTTCCAGATCCTGCTCGAGTCGGGGCTTTTGCCGGGGGCCATGCTCCGCAATGAGTCGCTTAAGTTTATCTGCCGTTTTGTCCACCTTCGCGTTGAGAACACGGACACGCCCTTTACGCGCCTCGCCAAAAGGGGAGAGGTGTTACGGATCCCGATCGCGCACGGCGAGGGAAACTATTTTGCGGATGCTGAGACTATTGAAAAGTTAAAGAAAAATGATCAGATCCTGGTCCGTTACTGCGACCCTAAAGGAAGCGTGGATAGGGCGGCCAATCCGAACGGTTCCCTGGAGAATATTGCCGGCATCTGTAACGAAAAACGGAATGTCTTTGGTCTCATGCCGCATCCCGAGCGGGCTTCCGAGGCGGCGCTTGGGTCGACAGACGGACGGAAGATTTTTGAGTCGATTGTGCAATATGCTTAACTCTTGGCGCAACCCTATCCCTTTTATTCTTATGCCGCGTGACTTCTCCATAAATCATGGGAGTCCCTTGGCAATTGAACTTTTCAATGCGGCCATCCCCTGAAAAGCTTCAATTGCCGCTTCCCTATGATTTATCTCGAAGCCACAAGAGCGGCGATGCGAATAAAAGGGATAGGGTTGCGCGATGCTGTTATGACAGCTTGCTCGACGAACCAAGCGACGGGTGACGCCGGAGGGTCTCTATTTTCCTCAAGGGAGCAGTGATTCCATCTCTCACGGCGGTGCGCAATCTCGTTTTATTTGCTCACGCTTTTAGCTTGAGGATCTCGAGGCTTTGAGGAAAATAGAGACCCGAAGGCGGCAGGACCCGTCGCGGACGGATTACGATGACAACACAAACATTAGACATAACGCCTGACATTATCGCCAAGCACGGCATTACGCCGAGCGAGTACGAGCACATCAAAAAGATACTTGGCCGCGCGCCCAACATCACGGAGCTTGGGATATTCAGTGTCATGTGGAGCGAACACTGCTCGTACAAGAATTCTAAGAATGTACTGAAGCTTCTCCCGAAGGATGGCACCCGCATGCTCGTGAAGGCCGGCGAGGAAAATGCCGGCGTTGTTGACATCGGCGATGGCTACGTGATCGCGTTTAAGGTGGAGTCTCACAACCACCCGTCGGCGATCGAGCCTTTTCAGGGCGCGGCGACAGGCGTCGGGGGTATCCTGCGTGACATTTTTACGATGGGCGCTCGGCCGATTGTCTCAATGAACTCGCTTCGTTTCGGAAAACTTGAGGACCCCGTCTCCAAAAGACTCCTGACGGCCGTCGTGGCCGGTATCGCGCACTATGGCAACTGCATCGGCGTTCCGACGATCGGCGGGGAGATTTATTTTGATGAATCGTACGAGGGCAACCCGCTTGTGAACGCGTTTGCTTTGGGGCTCGCCAAAAAAGAGGAAATTGTTAAGGCAAAAGCGGAAGGCGTGGGGAATCCTGTTTTTTATCTGGGTTCGGCGACAGGCCGCGACGGGATGGGAGGCGCAAGCTTTGCATCGAAAGATTTAAGTGAAGAATCTGAAAAAGACCGGCCGGCCGTGCAGGTCGGAGATCCGTTCATGGAGAAGCTTTTACTGGAAGCAGTTCTGGAACTTTTAAAGAGCGGTTGTGTGGTCGGGATCCAGGATATGGGCGCGGCGGGACTCACGTGTTCTACCTGTGAGACTGCTTCGCGCGGCGGCATGGGTATTGAGATCGACGTCTCGAAGGTGCCTCAGCGCGAAACAGGCATGCTTCCCTACGAGATCATGCTCTCCGAGTCCCAGGAGCGGATGCTTGTAATCATTCAAAAAGGCCGCGAGTCCGAGGCCAAGCGGATTTTTGAAAAATGGGACTTGCATGCCGAGGAGATCGGTTTTGTGACGGGTGACGGCCTGATGCGCGTCAAAGAAAACGGAGTGACTGTCTC
>MHFI01000046.1 GCA_001804125.1 Omnitrophica bacterium RIFCSPHIGHO2_02_FULL_51_18 | reverse complement strand
GATGATAAATTCCTCTATCTTCGATTTTTTAATCCTTCGGATCGCGGGCCCCGACAAAATGGGATGCGACACCGCCGCGAAAATTCTCAAGGCCCCCGCGCTTTTAAGCGCCGCTGACGCTTCGCAGATCGAACCTGCGGTCGCGACCAAATCGTCCACGATCACGATATTCTTTCCCTTCACGTCCCCGAGAATATTCATAACCTCCGCATGCTTGTCGTCAATGCGGCGCTTGTCGACGATCGCCAGGTGGGCACCCAGGCGCTTCGCGTACGCGCGCGCCATCTTGATGCCGCCCACGTCGGGCGAGGCAATCACCAGATTCTTCATTTTCTTTTTCTTCAAGTGCTCCACGATCACGTTCACCGCAAATAAATGATCCAGCGGGATATCAAAAAAACCCTGGATCTGGCCGGCATGAAGATCCATCGTGAGCACCCGGTCGGCGCCAGCCACCGTGAGAAGGTTTGCCACGAGCTTCGCGCTGATCGGAACGCGCGGCTGGTCTTTCCGGTCCTGGCGCGCGTAGCCGAAATAGGGCATCACGGCCGTGATGCGCCGCGCGGAGGCGCGCCTGAACGCATCCATCATGATCAGAAGCTCCATCAGGTTGTTGTTTGTGGGCGGGCAGGTCGGCTGGATGATAAACACATCCCGGCCCCGCACATCCTCGTTGATCTTCACGCGGACCTCGCCTTCGGAAAAAGAAGCCACCAGCGCGTTGCCTAAAGGGAGCTTCAGAAACTTCGCTATTTTTTCCGCAAGTTCCGGATTCGCGTTCCCTGAGAAAATTTTTATTTTTCCATTCATTACTTATCTTTGCCCCTGCATTTTAAGATCCAATGTCATCTCGAGGAGCGAAGCGACGAGAGATCTCATCACACGACTTGATGAGATTTCTCGCTTCGCTCGAAATGACACATTAAATTAATTCTTTGGCCGGCACCCCGGCCACCACCGCCCCGTCCTTGATCCGCGTGCCTTTCGTAACCACAGATCCAGCGCCGGTTTTTGCCATGCGTCCCACCGTGACTGGAGCGATTAAAATCGTGCCACTCCCGATTTGCGCCTTGTCTTTGATCACCGTCTTATGCTTCTTTTTGCCGTCGTAATTGGCGGTGATCGTGCCGGCGCCGATGTTCACGCCGCGGCCAATTTCGGCATCGCCGATATAACTCAGATGTTTGATGTTTGACCCGCGGCCCACAGTCGAACGCACCACTTCCACAAAATTGCCTATCACGGCGCCGTCCTCGATCCGGGAGCGGCCGCGGACCCTTGCAAACGGCCCGATACGACAACCCTTGCCAATGCGGGATCCCTCTTCAATGACGGTATTCGGAAGAATCGTGCTTCCTCCCCCTATCTTGACATCCGCGTCAATCACGGTCGTCCTCGGGTCTCGGATCAACACGCCCTTCTCAACCAGCGTTTCCAAAATCTCCTTTTGCATCAGGCTTTGGATCCTTGAAAGGTCCTTGCGCGTATTCACTCCGAGCATCTCGGCCGGATCCTCTGAAAGGACGGGACTCACCTTGCCGCTTTGGGCCAAGAGGGCGATGGCGTCCGTCAGGTAGACCTCCTTTTTCTTCGGGTTTTGGCGCACATATTTTAGCGCTTGAAACAGTTTTTTGGAACGAAAAACATAACAACCCACATTGATCTCCCGGATGCGCTTTTCCGCGGGTCCGGCGTCATTTTCCTCGATGATGCTTCCCACAGAACCGTCGAGGGTTCTTCGGATTCGCCCGTACCCGAAAGGATTTGAAAACTCGGCGGACAAAAGCGAGCAATCCGAATTTTTTTTCTGCTGGTCCCTGACCAGCGCGCGTAAAGTCCCGGGCTTAATGAGCGGCGTGTCACAATAAAGCACGAGCACCCGGCCGTTGAATCCCGAAAGCGCTTGGGCGGCCTGGTTCACCGCGTGGCCTGAGCCGAGCTGTTGTGTCTGCCGGATCGCTTGGACGCGCGGCCCCAGCTCCTTTTGGACCAGTTCTTTCCTGTGGCCGACAACCACCAGGATCTTTTTGGGCTCGAGCGTTTTAACCTTATCCAAAAGGTGCCAAATCATCGGGCGGCCGCAAAGCGAATGCAGAGCTTTTGGCAGATCTGACTTCATGCGAGTGCCTTTACCCGCCGCTAAAATAACCACCGCCAAATCTTTAACCCCACGATTGTCATCCTGAGCGTCAGCGAAGGATCTCGTTTTTGAGATTCTTCGTCCGCTTTTAGCGGACTCAGAATGACATATTTGAGAAATCTTACGCAATTTTTTTACTCGCGCTTTTTTTGTCAATGAGCAGTGGACGCCTGTGGTTTTTCACCATGTCGCCCTCAATCACACATTCCTCGATCCCTTCCATTGAAGGAATGTCGTACATCACATCGAGCATGATGTCTTCGAGGATCGAACGAAGCCCGCGTGCGCCCGTTTTCTTCTTCATCGCTTCCCTCACGATTTCACCCAGCGCATCGTCCGTGAACGTAAGCGTCACGCCTTCCAGCTCAAAAAACTTCTTAAATTGCCGCACGAGCGCGTTCTTCGGCTTCACCAAAATATCCAGAAGGTCCTTTTCGGCCAAAGGCTCAAGCACGGCGACGACCGGAAAACGCCCTATAAATTCAGGGATCAATCCGAATTTGATGAGGTCCTCGGTCTCGACCATCGAGAGCGACGGCGTCAAGTGCTTCACGCGCTGGCTGTGGAATCCGATGTCCTTCTTGCCCAAGCGGTCTTCAATGATCCTGTCCAGCGTGCTGAAAGTGCCGCCGCAGATAAAAAGAATGTTCGTGGTATTCACCTGCAAGACTTCGGACTGCGGGTGCTTGCGGCCGCCTTGCGCCGGCACATTGGCCAGCGTGCCTTCCAAAATCTTTAAAAGCGCCTGCTGAACTCCTTCACCCGAAACGTCGCGGGTGATCGACACATTTTCGGAGGTTTTGCCTATCTTGTCGATCTCATCGATGTAGACAATCCCCGTTTCGGCGCGCTTGGGGTCAAAATTCGCGTCCTGCAAAAGCCTTAAGATCACGTTCTCAACGTCCTCGCCGACATAGCCGGCCTGCGTCAGTGTTGTCGCGTCACAAATCGCGAAAGGCACTTTCAGGATACGCGCCAAGGTCCTGGCCAACAGTGTTTTTCCCGATCCCGTCGGGCCGACGAGAAGCACATTGGACTTGTCGAGCTCCACCTCCTGCTTGTCCACATTCGAATAGACGCGCTTGTAGTGATTGTAGACGCTCACGGAGAGCTGTTTTTTCGCCTGCTCCTGGCCGATCACATAGTCATCCAGGATCTTTTTTATTTCAGTGGGCTTTGGAAGATTCCCTAAAAGAACGGGTTCCTGTTTTGCCTGCTCTTCCTTTCGGTCGAGATTTTGGTGGCAAAACTGCACACAACGCCCGCAAATAAAAACATCTTCAGGCCCTGAGAATAATTTCTCGTTGCCTTTCAAAGTACGCTGGCAGAATGAACATTTATGGATTGTGATTTTCATAAAAAAATTTTCGCTTAACTGGCTGCCCCGTTAGGATTCGAACCTAAACTCACGCCTCCAAAGGGCGGTGTGCTACCATTACACCACAGGGCATCGAGTTCGTGCAGAAACCAGGTCTACTCACACCTTTACCACTTTTAAATTCAAAACGTTCTTGCCACAAAAACCTGATAGCGCTTATTTTCTCTCAGAATCTTTGCCGCCGCTTCTGCTGTTTGGCGGTTTTGAAACACCCCAAACACCGCCGAGCCGCTGCCCGACATGAGGCTTGCCAAAGCGCCTGCACTCAGCAATCGCTTCTTTAGACTGAAAATATCTATAAGTTTTTTATTTTCAGTAACTTCCAGACTATTGGTTAAGTGCTTGGAGAGTTGCCCTGAAGCTCCCTTTTTAAGTGAGCGGAGAGGCATTTTAACATCGGGCTTTTTAGGTGTCAACCTAACCCTTTGGTTTAAATTCGCGAATTTATCGAAAACTTGATAGGCATGTTTCGTGGATATGCCGAACGGAGGTTTTACGATGACATGCCAGAGTTTCGCTCCCTTTAGGCGGATGGGTTTGAGAATCTCCCCTCGCCCGCGCCCTTCCGCGAACGGCGTTTCGAGAATAAAAAAAGGCACGTCACTGCCAAGCTTGGCCGCGAGTTTCAAAAGTCTCGTTTTGGAAAGCCGCAACCGCCATAGCCTGTTGAGGCCCAAAAGGACCGTCGCGGCGTTGCTCGAACCGCCGCCGAGGCCCGCCGCGATAGGAATTCGTTTTTGAATACGAATGCGCGCACCTTCTCTTACACGCGCGTATTTTTTAAGAAGTTCAGCAGCGCGGGTGGCAATATTCCGTGAATCATTTGGCAGATCCGGCACATTGGTGCGTACAGATATCCGGCAGGCCGTTTTCGTTATCGTGATTTTATCGCACAGATCCACACGCTCGAAAAGCGTGTGAAGGTTATGATAGCCGTCTACTCGCCTTTTTAAAACAGTAAGGAACAAGTTGACTTTAGCAGGTGATAAAAGTTTCATTTATACGCTCATACGGACTACGTCCCAAAGGGATACGTTAGAAAGTGAGGTCTTTTGTTCACAAAAAAGCCGCTAACGTATCCCTTTGGGACGTAGTCCGGTCAACGGTCAACGGTCACAAGTATATGTGCTTCGACAATAGCGGTCAAGGAACAGCCGTTGCGGCCACAGCGGCGTCTGGGTTGTCGTTCGAGCTTTGAGGGATGCTGAATCCAAAAAGCTTGAACGCTTCTTGAATCGACTGGGACTCGGTTAAAAACCGGTCGAGAATCTCCTGGTCGGTGATCTTCTTCTTTTGGTAATCGAACAGCGCGTTCCTATCCACGACGAGTTTCTGCCGGTTCAAATAATCCTGGATTTCAACCGCATCAAAGTCCGCGTACTTGTATCCTTCCAGGACACGGTTCACGGTCTTAAAAACATTGAGGACCATCTCGCGCGGGTCCTCGGACTTCAAAGCAATCAGCGAAAAACGAAAAACGCGCTGTCCGGTGCTTGTGTCAAAACTTCCGTCCATCATCAAAAGTGCCTTGTCCAGCTCGTCCTTGGCGTCTTTTGAATAATTAAAACGCACTCTCTGCACGATCTGATCCGTCAAAAAATCTTCATGCCGGACGTCCTTCAGCACAAACGTGGACTTGGCGTCTTTTATGAGTTCATACTTGTCCTGGCCAAACAACGTGCGGTTAATGGATTCTTCGACGCCGATCACATCGGCGTAGGCGCGCTTGGAGTCCTCGAGAGAACGCGTGATCATGAGCTGGTGCGGGTGGACCCGGTCGCGGATCACGACGAGGCAATACTCAAGCGGCAAATCCGTCGAAAGCGCGACGCGTGTCACGACCTGCATCAGCTTGCCCATCTTCTCATTAAGATCTTTGGGAATCTGTCCGTCCTTGTCAAGAATAGAATTCACGTACAGCAAAGCACCGACGGTTTTACCGACGACACGGGCCTTCACGACAAGATTGTAATCCTTGCGGGAGATCTCCTCAATGGAGCCGGGAACTTTGTCGGCAGGATACGTGTATTTCCTTGGACCGCAGCCGGGAAAAAGTAATAGAAGCGCTAAGAAACCCGCAAGAGCGGCCTTATTTCTCGCCCTTCGGAACGTATTTAGAAGTGACTCTGGGGTTGGGTTTACCATATTCCTTGAAAATTGCCTCGATGTCGTCATAATCCAGCTCTAACCGCTGGATGAGCTCCTGAGCAAAACGCTCGAAAATCACGTTTTCTTTCTTTAAAAGGTCTTCGACGCTTTTAAGGCATGATTGAATAATTTCATGTGTCTCGGAGTTTAGCTTTTCCTTGATGCTCTCGGACAATTGTTGCTCGGGAATGCTCGAATAATCGCCCAAGGACTCTGATTTGCCCATCCCCAGGCGCCACACCATCGTGTGTGCGAGCGCCATCGCATGCTTAAAATCACTCGACACACCGCTCGAAGTCACGCCAAATTTCAACTTTTCGGCCACATAACCGGCGATCAATGTGCGGATTTCAGCGAGGAACCAGTCCTTGTTCCTGAACATTTCGTCTTCCTGCGGCAGAGAATAGGTCACGCCTCCGGCCGGACCGCGGGGGATGATCGAAACCTTGAATACGTCATCCTTTGGGTGCATGAGGTATGTCACCATCAGATGCCCTGTTTCATGATAAGCGGTGATACTCATTTCTTCCGCGCTTACTTTGCGGTTCCGTTTTAAGCCCAGATCAATGCGCTCCATCGCTTCGGATAAATGGTCCGCGCTGACGGACTCCATTTTCCCGCGTGTGGCAATCAGCGCCGCTTCCTTGGTGATGTTCGCAATATCCGCCGGGCTCTTCTGGACGGCCTTTCTCGCGAAGCGCGCCACATCGATCCTTTCGTCAAATTTGATCTTGGACAAATAGTAACGGAAAAGTTCTTCCCTCTCCTGCAAATCGGGCTTGTCGACGAAGATCTTTCGGTCAAAACGTCCCGGACGAAGCAGTGCCTCATCCAGAGAATCCTGCGCGGCGTTGGTGGCGCCGATCACGATCACGTTTTCGTCCTTGTCCTTCAAGCCGTCCATTTCGGCCAAAAGCTGGTTTTGCGTGGAATTGGTTTCCTCGGTGCCGCCGAAGGCCGAGAACACACGCTTGCGGCCGACCGCGTCAATCTCATCGATAAAAATAATACAGCCGCCATGCGCATACGCCAGGCGCCGGGCTTTTTGAAAAAGCTGCCTCACGCGCGAGGCGCCCACGCCCACAAACACCTCCACAAACTCGGCGCCCGACATCGAAATAAACGGGATCTCCGCCTCCGTCGCAACGGCCTTCGCCAAATAAGTTTTTCCGCAGCCGGGAGGTCCCATCATCAGCATTCCGCGAATGATGTTTCCGCCGATTTTCTTGATGCGGGCGCGGTCCTTAATCAGCTCAACGAGCTCCCGGGCTTCCATCTTCGCAGCGTCCATGCCGATCACGTCCTTCCAGTGGATCGCCACCCCCTCGCCCTTGATCTGTCTTTTCTTAAGTTTCTGCAAGCCTCCCTGCAATACCCACGAATAAAGGACGACAAAAATCACCGCGCTGATCGTCGCCTGAAGCCCCATCGTGGAAAGCCAGGCAATCATGTAATCGCGCTGGTAATTGTCGATGCCCTTTAAGGCCGCGATGGGTATCCAGAAAATAAATATGACCCAGGCGACAACGACAATCTTGACCCAGTGATTCCACCAAAATAGCTTTATTTTTCTCCAGAACACGTAAACCCTTTTTCTATTGTCATTCCCTCAAAAGCGGGAATCAGTATGTCATGCTAAGCTGTTAATTTGTCATTTCGAGCGAAGCGTCCGCCAAACAGCGCGTCGGATCTGTCCACAAAGCGCTGTTTCGGACGGATCCGCCAGCTCTTTGTGGCGGAAGAAATCTCATCTCGTCATATGACGAGATCTCTCGGTCGCCTGCGGCGACCTCGAGATGACTCCTGCTAGGCCTAACAACTTCGCCTGCTACTACCGCTCTCTCTTCTTATGCCGGTCCCGGCGGCGGCGTTTTTTTCTTTTATGGACCGCCATCTTATGGCGTTTCCTTTTTTTTCCGCAAGGCATAATATCGGCTTCCTCCGTATCTTAGCGGATAGCGTAGAGCGTTTAGAAGACAAAATCAAACTATTATTTTTTCCTCTACGCTCCACGCTCTACGCTAGTAAATCACTTTGTTGAGCGGATACTCGATGATTCCTTCGGCACCCGCTTCTTTTAATTTTGGAATCAACGCCCGAACTACGTGCTCGTCGATGATCGTATCAATGTCGAACCATTCTTCACTGTCACTGGATAAATCACGGTATAAATTTGAAACCGTGGGATTTTTCAGCGACGGCAAAAGGCCGATGACTCTTTTCAAGTCTTTTTTTCTCACGTTCATCTTAAGGCCGACCTTGACCTCGGCGTTTATCGCGCCCTGCAAAAGCATGGCGATATGCTCCATTTTCTTTTTTTTCTCCGGGTTCTCCCAGGCTTTTTTATTTGCGATAAACTGGGTCGTCGAGTGGCATAGTGTTTCAACGATTCTTAAGTTGTTCGCGCGAAGCGAAGAACCGGTCTCCGTAAGCTCGACGATCGCGT
>MHFI01000045.1:4002-26442 GCA_001804125.1 Omnitrophica bacterium RIFCSPHIGHO2_02_FULL_51_18 | reverse complement strand
TTACGCCTATCGCGATGGAGAAAGAACTTCGCTTCGCCATCCGTGAGGGCGGGCACACCGTCGGTGCCGGGGTCGTCTCGGAGATTTTGGAATAAATATGGCAGCGGCTGATCAACAAAAAATCAGGATTCGCTTAAAGGCCTACGATCACCGCGTGCTGGACCAGTCGACGCTCGAGATCGTCGACACGGCCAAGCGCACGGGTGCGAAGGTTTCGGGCCCGATTCCGCTTCCGACCGACTGTGAACTGATTGTGGTCAACCGCTCTCCCGTAATCGATAAAAAATCAAGGGAGCAGTTTTTTATCAAGACACACAAGAGACTACTGGATATTCTAAACCCGACCGCCAAGACGATCGACGCGCTCAGGAAACTCGATCTTCCGGCCGGCGTCGATGTGGAGATAAAGTGAAATTCGCGGAGCGAATTTCATCCCGAGCGTAAGCGAGGGATCTAAATAAAGATTGCTTCGCCCGACAGAAATATGTCGGGCTCGCAATGACAGGTAAATATGTTAGCATTACTCGGTAAAAAACTCGGCATGACACAATTTGTGAACGCGGAAGGCCATTTGATTCCGGCGACGGTGCTGGAGGCCGGGCCCTGCGTTGTGACGGCGATTAAGAACGAGGAAAAACACGGCTACCGGGCCGTGCAAATCGGTTACGGCGATGTGAAGGAAAAGCATCTTACGAAGTCCCTCAAGACCATTTTTCAAAAAGGCAAACTGCCGCTTAAGAAAAATCTCAAAGAGGTGCGTTTGACGCCGCAGGAGAGCTACGAGCTTGGCCAGGAGATCAAGGTGGATTTGTTTAAGTCCGGCGATGTGGTGGATGTACAGGGAACCTCCATCGGAAAAGGTTTTGCAGGCGGTATGAAACGCTGGGGTTGGAGAGGCGGCCCGGGTTCGCATGGTTCCATGTTTCACAGGCGCATTGGCTCGGTGGGAGCAAGTTCTTTTCCTTCCCGCACGTGGCCCGGGCATAAAATGCCGGGGCATATGGGCCATGTCAAAAAGAACGTGCAAAACCTGGAAGTCTTGAAGGTGGATGTGGAAAAAAATTTGATGCTTGTGAAGGGTGCAGTCCCGGGAAGCGGAAACTCGCTTGTATTTATTCGTAAATCACTTAAAATGCCCGGGGGCGTGAAGCAGAGGGTCGTCGTTAGGAAGTCCGAGAAGAAGGGCCCGCTTGCCAAGGGCGCCAAGAAGACCGCGGACACAGAGAAGAAATAAATATGAAAAAAAAGGCCATCATCAAGTCAAAGAACGTAAAAAGGCATGCGCCGGCCAAGGCCAAGAAAAAGGCCGAGAAGTCCGTCGCCAAACGCAAAGCGAAGGTTAAGAAGGCCGAGTTTCATGCCGCAGGCTCCGCGAAAGCCAGGACGCAGGAATTTAAAGACGGCGCGTTGTCCGTCTATGACCTGCAGGGCAAGAGCGTAGAATCCTTGACGCTGGACCCGATGTTTACCGAACAGCCCGTGAATACCGACGTGGTTTACCAGGCCGTTTTGATGTACCAGGCGGGCCAGAGAGAAGGCACGGCCTCGACGAAGGACCGCGGCCACGTGCGCGGCGGCGGCAGGAAACCCTGGAAACAAAAGGGCACCGGGCAGGCGCGTCACGGTTCAAGACGCTCGCCGATTTGGAGAGGCGGCGGCACGACCTTCGGCCCGAGCCCCAGGGATTATTCCTATGCGATTCCTTCGCAGATGAGACGAAGGGCAGTGACTGAGGGAATTAAGGACAAGGTTTTGAACGGCAAGCTTTATTTGGTAAAGAATCTCGAGATCTCGGAGCCCAAGACAAGGCTCGTGGCGGGCATTTTAAGCACGTTTAAATTGGAGAAGCCCCTTTTTATGGTGGAACAAAAGACAAAAAATTTTGTGCTCGGATCGCGGAACATTCAGGGCGTTTCGGTTAAGACCGCCGAAGAAGTCAATGTGCTGGACGTCGTCGCCCACAAGGAATGCGTGATTACGAAAGGCGCTTATTCGGGATTATTGAAGAGATTAAAATCATGAGTGAATCTTATCTGGTCCTGAAAAATTTGCTGAGGACGGAAAAAGGGGTCGCTCGGGCCGAAAAGGAAAACCAGTATCTTTTCTCCGTGGCAAAAAATGCCAATAAGATTCAGATTAAGAAAGCCGTGCAAGACGTTTACAAAGTAAGCGTGCGGAGCGTGAATACGCAGGTGGTGCCCGGAAAGCTCAAAAGAGTGCGCACACAGCTTGGCAAAACGCCCGAATGGAAAAAGGCCATTGTGACCTTAAAAGAAGGCCAGAAGATCGACCTTGCGTAGCAAGGTCATCCCCACGAAGGTGAGGATCAAGTATGGTCCTCGATTAAAGCATTCGAGGACGACAAAAAGCGTCGATTCCCGCTGGAGTTTACCCCCGCGAAAGCGGGGGCGGGAATGACATGAGGAAATTGAGATAATGGGAAACAAATCTTTTAAACCTACGACCTCAACGCTCCGGTGGACGGTGATCTCCGATTTTGCGGAGCTTTCTCCCAGGAACAAGAAGCCCGAAAAATCGCTGATGGAGCCTTTAAGAAGAAGCGGCGGCCGGAATTCCTACGGACGCATGACCTCCCGCCGCCGCGGCGGCGGCCATAAGCAGAACTATAGGATCATTGATTTTAAGAGAGACAAGCTCGGCGTGCCCGGCAAAGTGGTCTCGATCGAATACGATCCGAACCGTACGGCACGCATTGCGCTTGTGGAGTATGTGGATAAGGAAAAAAGATATATTTTGGCGCCTTTAGGCCTCACAGTCGGGGCAACGGTCTCAAACGGCCCGGGTTCCGAAATTCAGCCGGGCAATGCGCTTCCTTTAAGCGAGATTCCGCTTGGCACGCAGGTCCACAATATTGAGCTTGAAAGAAACCGTGGCGGGCAGATGGTCCGTTCGGCGGGCGGCTATGCCATCTTGATGGCCAAGGAAGGCGAGCACGCCAATTTAAAGCTTCCCTCGGGAGAAATCCGGAAGGTGCGCATCGAGTGCTTCGCGACCATCGGCCAAATCGGAAATATTGATCATGAGAACGAATCGCTCGGAAAAGCGGGCCGCCATCGCTGGCTCGGCCGGAGGCCTGCATCGCGCGCAGTGGCCAAGAATCCCGTGGATCACCCGATGGGAGGCGGCGAAGGCAAGTCTTCAGGCGGCAGGCACCCGACCTCGCGCAAGGGCCAGTTGGCCAAGGGCTTTAAGACCCGCAGGAAAAAGAAACCAACGTCCAAGTATGTTGTAACCCAGAGACCTCGATGAGCCGCTCGATAAGCAAGGGTCCCTATGTGGATGAAAAATTGATGCAGAAGGTGACCGCGATGCAGAAACAGCGCGAGCGAAAGCCCATTAAGACCTGGTCGCGGCGCTCTACCGTGACGCCGGATTTTGTGGGACTCACGATGATGATTCATAACGGCAGGGCGTTTTTGCCCGTGTTTATTACGGAAAATATGGTCGGGCACAAGCTCGGTGAGTTTGCGGCCACGCGCACATTCAAGAAACACGGCGGCATCACGAAGCAGACCGCGGAGCTCACGTAACATGATTGCGAAGGCGTCTGCCAAATTTGTACGGATATCACCGAGAAAGGTCCGCTATGTGATTGATCTGATCCGCCAAAAAACCGTTCCGGCGGCTCAAGGGATCCTGAACGGTTCTCCGCGGCGTGCCGGGGGCATTCTCAAGAAACTTTTGAATCAGGCGGTGGATGCGGCCAAACGAAACTCTCAAATCGAAGCCAAGGATCTTGTGGTTTCCCGCGTCATCGCGGATGGAGGCCCGATGATGAAGCGCTTTCGCCCCATGAGCATGGGCCGCGCAGGTAAGATCCGCAAGCGCACAAGCCACGTCCATCTTGAGCTTGATTTAATAAATAAAAATAGGGCAAGCGCATTGCCGGGTAAGCCCCCAAAGGCAGGCCGTTCGATCGCAGCCCCTGCCCCGAAGAAAGAGTCGGGCAAGAAGAAACTAGCAGGAGCCAGATAATGGGTCAAAAAGTACATCCGATAGGGTTTCGCTTAGGCTTTATCCACACGTGGAGTTCCCGGTGGTATGCCGGCAAGAAAGATTTTTCGCGTTTTCTTCATGAAGACCTGAAAATCAGAAAACACGTGTTTCAGACTTTCCTGCAGGCGGCGATTGCGCGGGTGGAGATTGAGAGAGCGAGCGACAAGATCCGCGTCAATATCCATACGGCCCGTCCGGGTGTGATTATCGGCCGGAAAGGCGCAGACATTGACAGGTTGCGCGAAGATCTTCAGAAAATGACCGGCAACAAAGAGGTCCATATCAATATCAAGGAAGTGAAGAACGCCGCAACCAATGCGCAGCTCGTGTCGGACAATATTGCGCTTCAGCTTGAGAAAAGGATCGCGTTTCGCCGCGCGATGAAGAAGGCGATCCAGCAGGCGTTTGACAGCGGCGCCAAAGGCATCAAAATCCAGACCAAGGGCCGCCTGGCAGGGTCTGAAATCGCGCGGGCTGAGGGTTACCTGGAGGGCAAGGTGCCGCTTCATACGCTGCGGGCCGATATCGATTACGGTTTTTCGGAAGCCCAGACCACTTACGGAAAGATCGGTGTCAAGGTTTTGATTTACAAGGGGGAAATTATCAAACGCGAGAGCGTGAAGCCGGAAAAGAAAGAGGAAGCTGCGGAGACGAGCCATGCCGTTGATGCCTAAGAGAGTCAAATACCGGAAGACGCAGCGCGGCCGCCGAAAAGGAGCCGCCAATAGCGGCAACGTCTTAAGCTTCGGTGAGTACGGCCTTCAGGTGCTGGGCAACGGCTGGTTTACAAATAAGCAGATCGAGGCCGCGCGTGTGGCTATCTCAAGAAGCGTCGGCAACGGCAAGGTTTATATTCGCGTATTTCCCGATAAGCCCGTGACGAAAAAACCGGCCGAGACGCGTATGGGCAAGGGCAAAGGCGCGGTGGAATCCTGGGTGGCGGTGATAAAGAAAGGAAGAATTTTGTTTGAGGTCGAGGGGGTCCCTGAGGATTTGGCGAGGGACGCGATGCGTTTGGCCGCCGCCAAAATCCCGTTCCGCACGCGTTTCATTTCCAGAAAAGGGCTTTTGGGATGAGCCGCGGAAAAGTCAAGGAATTAAGAGGCTTGAGCGCTGCGGAGCTTGTCCAGAAAAAATTCGCTTTGCAAAAGGAACTGTTTGATTTGGGCCAGAAAAAGCTCGTGGGTCAGCTGGATAAGCCGCATCTTTTTAAAATTACGAGGCGTCAGATTGCCCAGGTCAACACCTTATTAAGAGAGACGAACAATGCCTGAGAGATTAAGAGAGACGAACAATGCCTGAGAGCGCGGATAAAAAGAGTTTCAGAAAAGAAAGGGTAGGGATCGTCTTAAGCAATAAGATGACCAAGACGATCGTGGTGCAGATTCGCCGGAAGGCCAGACATCCCGAGTATGGCAAGGTGGTTGAAATCGCAAAGAAATTTAAGGTCCATGATGAGAAAAGCCAGGCCAAGCCCGGCGACCGGGTCCGGATTGTCGAGACCCGGCCGCTTTCAAAAGAAAAGCGCTGGAGGCTCGTGGAAATATTGAGCCACGGCCATCTTGACTTAAAGAGCGAGATTGATCGGCCAGAGCAGCCCCGGCTTGAGCCCCAGGCGGACCGGGTGAGCGTTGATCCATGATTAGAATGAGAACCCTTTTAGAAGTGGCGGACAACACAGGCGCGAGAAAAGCGTCTTGCATCGGCGTGATCGGCCGCTCCGGGCGGCTCATCGCCGAGGTGGGTGATATCATCAGCGCGAACGTGAAAGAGGCTACTCCGGACGGTCAAGTAAAGAAAGGCGAAGTGGTGAAGGGGGTCGTGGTCCGCACGAAGAACAAGATCCGCCGTCCCGACGGCTCTTCGCTTCGTTTTGACTCCAATGCGCTCGTGATTATCGATGCGCAGAAAAACCCGCGGGGCACGCGCATCTTCGGACCTGTGCCCAGGGAGCTCCGCGACAAAGGTTTCATGAAGATTATTTCCCTCGCGCCGGAGGTCATATGAGTCTCCGGGTCCGAAAGGGCGATAAAGTGATCGTGCTGGCCGGCAAGGACAAAGGAAAGTCCGGTAAGGTAATCCATGTGTATCCGAAGAAGGCGCGTGCGCTTGTCGAAGGAATCAACATGGTGAAAAAGCACTTAAGAAAAAGCCAGCAGAACCCGCAAGGGGCGATCGCGAACCGCGAAATACCGATTCACGTTTCCAATTTGGGTTTGGTCGACCCGGTTTCATCCAAGCCGACGCGCATTAAGACGCTCATGGCGGACGACGGCTCCAAGCAGAGAGTTTCTGCGAAGAACAAAGCGGTGATCGCTTAACAGAGGTTAGTCCATGACGACATTGCAGACGCATTTTCAGAAAGTGATTGTCCCCCAAATGATGAAAAAGTTTGGGTATAAGAATTCACTGCAGGTGCCGAGGGTCCTGAAGATCGTCGTGAATATGGGTGTGGGCAAAGGCAGCGAGGACATTAAGATTGTGGAAGCCGCGCAGAAGGACCTGTCAACGATTACGGGCCAGCATGCGGTGATTACGCGCGCCAAGAAGGCCATTTCAAACTTTAAGATCCGTGAAGGTCTGGCCATCGGCTGCCGTGTGACGCTCCGCGGCAAGATCATGTACGAGTTTTTCGAACGGCTTGTCCGCGTGGCACTTCCGCGTATCCGTGATTTCAGGGGTCTGAACCCCCGCGGTTTCGACGGGGGCGGTAATTTTTCATTCGGGCTGCAAGAGCAGACGATTTTCCCGGAAATTGAGACCGACCGCGTGACACGCGCGCAGGGCATGGATGTGGTGCTGGTCATTTCGGGATCCGGGTCCAGGGAAGAGTCCTATGAGCTTTTAAGCTTATTTGGTGTGCCGTTTAGGGCCCGGTCGACGGCCGAAAAAGCGAGGATTTATGGCTAAATACTCATTGGTGCTTAAACAACGAAGGCCCCCCAAGTTCAAGACGCAAGCCTACAACCGCTGCCAGCGCTGCGGAAAAACACGGGGTTATTACCGGAAATTCAAGCTTTGCAGGATTTGCTTCCGAGAGCTCGCCTTAAAAGGCGAGATCCCGGGCGTCATCAAGGCAAGCTGGTGAATTTAGCGGATAGCGTGGAGCGGATAGTAACAGTCCAATGCCCATAAATCTAAACGCTAAACGCTCTACGCTCTACGCTAAAAAGAGGAGTTAGAAAGGATATTATGTCACTATCAGATCCCATTGCCGACGGCCTTACAAGAATTCGTAATGCAAGCCGCGCCCATAAGGAGAGAGTGGACGTTCCCGCTTCCTACTTATTGACGGAGCTTCTCAAGATTCTGAAGAAGGAAAGATTTATCTACGATTACCGTTTGATTGAGGACAAGAAGCAGGGGATTTTGAGGGTTTATCTTAAAAAAGAAAATGAGCCGGTTCGGAAGATTGCGCGGATCGTCCGGGTTTCAAAACCGGGTTTGCGCGCCTATACGAACCGGCAGAACATTCCCACGGTTTTGAACGGCTTGGGAATTTGCGTTCTATCAACGCCGCAGGGCGTGTTGACGGGCGACGAAGCCAAGCGCCGCAATGTCGGCGGTGAAATACTCTGCAAGGTGTGGTGAACGATGTCACGTATCGGTAAAAAGCCCATAGAAATTCCAAGCGGCGTGAAAGTGGCCGTGGACCATCAGACCGTGAACGTGGAGGGCCCGAAAGGGAAACTTCAGTTCCGTCTTCATCCGCGCGTGAAGGCGGTGATGAAGGAGAGTGTTTTGACTGTCTCTCCGGTGTCGGAGATGAAAACGGACCGCGCGCTGCAGGGCACTTCCCGCAGTGTGATCCATAACATGATCCTGGGGGTTACGAACGGTTACGTGAAAGAACTTTCCATTGAAGGCGTCGGTTTTAAAGCGACGGTCCAGGGCAAACAGCTTCAGTTGCTGTTGGGGTTCACGCATCCGGTTATTTTTGACATGCCGGAAGGGGTGACCGTCGAGGCGCCTAAACCGACGCAGGTTTTCATTAAGGGAATTGACAAGGTCAAGGTGGGGCAGTTTGCCGCGAAGGTCCGGAAGGCGTTTGAAGCGGAACCCTACAAGGGCAAAGGCATCAAGTATGCGGGTGAAGTGATTCGCCGGAAGGCCGGCAAGACGGTGACCAAGTAATGAGACCCAAAAACAAGACCCAATCCAACAGGATCATAAGGCATTTGAGGCTTCGTAAAAGAGTCAAGGGCAGTGGGGAGCGTCCGAGGCTTTCGCTTCATCCCAGCGTGAAGCACCTGGAAGCGCAGATTATCGATGATTTTGAGCAGAAGACTTTATTGGGTGTTTCAACCAAGAGCAAGGAATTCAAGAAGCTGCTCGGCAAGCACAGCGCCGGCAACGTGAAAGCCGCCGTCACGTTTGGTGAATGGGTGGCCGAGAAGGCCAAGCAAAAGGGAATCCAAAAGGTCGTGTTTGATCGCGGGGGGTTTTTATACCACGGCCGCATCAAGGCCTTTGCAGACGCGGCCCGGACCCAGGGTTTACAGTTTTAATTAAGGGGAGAAGGTTCATTGGAAAATAAGGAATTCAAGCCGAAGGCAAAAGGGAAATTGGTCAAAGTGGAGCGGGTCGATGTGCCGCTAAACCAGGCGGCCGTGATGGCCGTGGCCGAGGGGGGGGTGGAGCAGCGGGTCAGGAAGCCTGTCCGCAGCCCGAGAAGGACGATGCGTCAGGAAACTCCCCAGGAGTTTGTGGAAAAGGTCGTGGCGGTCAATCGTGTCGCCAAGGTGGTCAAGGGCGGTAAAAGGTTTTCGTTCAGCGCGCTCGTGGTTGTGGGCGACCAAAAGGGCCGCGTGGGTTATGCGATCGGCAAGGCCAACGAAGTGCAGGACGCGATTCGCAAGGGAATTTTCCAGGCCAAAAAGAATTTATTCAGGGTGCCTCTGAAAGGGACCACGATTCCGCATGAAGCGATCGGTCACTTTGGCGCTGCGAGGGTCCTGATGAAGCCGGCGATGCCGGGGACCGGAGTGATTGCGGGCGGGGCCGTGCGTGCGATTTGTGAATCAGCCGGCATCAAGGACATATTAACGAAGTCGCTGGGCTCAGACAACTCCATCAATGTGGTGCGCGCGACTTCCGAGGGGCTTCAAAGATTGATGGAGGGCGCGTCCAATGCTTGATAGGCTTAAGGCCCCCAGAGGCGCAAAGAAAAGAATCAAAGTAGTCGGACGCGGACGCGGATCCGGTCATGGAAAAACGTCGGGTCGCGGCCATAAAGGCGCAAACGCCAGGGCTTCCGGAGGCACGCGGCCGGGTTTTGAAGGCGGTCAGATGCCCTTGATCCGCCGGATCCCGAAGCGTGGTTTCACTTTTATTTCTAAGCCTAAATTTGAGATTGTTTCGTTGGAACGATTGAATTGTTTCTCGTCAGGATCCGAGGTGACGCCCGAGCTTCTCAAAAAAGAGCGTCTGATAAGAAAGCGCTTGCCGGTAAAAGTTTTAGGCGATGGAGATTTGAAGCACCCGTTGACGATCAAGGCGCATGCATTTTCCAGATCAGCGCTTGAGAAGATTAAAAAAGCGGGCGGCACGGCGAGCACGATGGGGGAAGCTCCGCTCGCGAAGACCCGGAAGCCCTGATGCTTCAGGCGTTTGCCAATACCTTCAAGATTCCGGATCTTCGAAAGAAGATTCTTATTACCTTAGCAATTATTGCGGTTTACCGGCTCGGGACTTATATTCCCACGCCCGGCATTGACGGCGCAAAACTTGCGGTGTTCTTTGACAATTTAACCAGGACCCAAGGCGGCACGCTTTTTGGAGTCATGAATCTTTTTTCAGGCGGCGCGATTCATCGTCTGACGATCTTTGCGCTCGGGATCATGCCTTATATTTCAAGTTCGATCATCATGCAGCTTCTGACGGTCGTGATCCCCGCGCTTGAGAAACTCGCGAAAGAAGGCGAGATGGGCCGGAAGAAAATCAATCAGTACACGCGATATGGCACCGTCGTGCTCTCGGTCATTCAGTCATTCTTCATCGCGCTCTGGCTTGAAAATCCAGCCCATTTCGGCGGGTTAGAGATCGTTCAGCATTCCGGCTGGGGTTTCCGGCTCTTGACCGTGCTTACACTCACGACCGGTTCCGCGTTTATCATGTGGCTCGGTGAGCAGATTCAGGAAAAAGGAATCGGAAACGGCATGTCGCTGATTATTACCGCCGGAATTCTTTCCCGGGTTCCCACGGCCGTCTCTCAGGTAATTGCGTTGGTGCGGCCCACGGCCACCTCGAGGGGACAGATGGATCCCTTAACGGCCGTGTTTATGTTTGTGATCATGGTGATTGCTATCGTGGTCGTTGTGTGGCTGACTCAGGGCGAGCGAAAGATCCCCGTTCAGTATCCGAAGAGGGTGATCGGACGTAAAGTGATGGGCGGGCAATCGGTGTTCATTCCTTTCAAGGTCAATAACGGCGGCGTCATGCCGATTATCTTCGCGCAATCGATCGTTCTTTTTCCGGCCACGATAGGCGTCTTTTTGCCGAACCATTTGATTCAGCAGGTGGCGCAGGGGCTGGTTCAGGGGTCTCTGTGGTACACCGTGATTACGATGTTTTTGATTATTTTCTTCAGTTATTTTTATACGGCGATTGCGTTTAACCCCGTCGATCTGGCGGAGAACATGAAGAAATACGGCGGTTTTATTCCGGGAGTTCGGCCCGGCAATCCGACCGCCGGATACATCGATTACATCATTAATCGTATCACGCTTCCGGGCGGGGTTCTTCTGGCCGTGATCGCGGTGGCGCCGGATCTTTTTGGAAATTGGCTTAAAGTCCCTTATCAGGTGGCAGATTTCTTTGGGGGAACCGCACTTTTGATTGTGGTCGGCGTGAGCTTGGATACAATCAAGCAGATCGAGTCCCAGCTTTTGATGCGCCATTATGAAGGTTTCATGAAGCGCGGACGAATCCGCGGGCGCCAGCGTTCGTACTAGGAGCGGCCAGAGCGTTGCGATTAGTGCTGTTGGGACCGCCGGGCGCAGGCAAAGGGACGTTGGCACAAGTTCTTTCCAAAGATTGGAATGTGGTCCATGTATCGACCGGCGATATGCTGCGGGAGGCGCTGAAAAATCGCACGCCGCTCGGGCTTAAAGCCAAGGCGTTCATGGAAAACGGCAAGCTGGTTCCCGATGAGATTGTGATCGGGCTTGTTTCCGAGAGGCTCTTAAAGAAGGACGCCGAGCGGGGGTTCATCCTTGACGGCTTCCCGAGGACCGTCGAGCAGGCCAAAGAGCTCGACAAGGAAATCAAGAAGCTTAAGATGCCGATCACTACGGTGCTTTATTTTAAGACGAGCTTGCCCGTGATTATCCGCCGGCTTTCGGGGCGCAGGGTTTGTCAGAATTGCGGCAAGAATTATCACGTGACTAATTTTCCTCCGAAGGCGCAAGGGGTTTGCGATGCTTGCGGCGGCAAGCTGATCCAGAGGCCGGATGACAAGGAAGAGACGATTGAAGAGCGTTTAAAGGTGTACGAGAAAGAAACCTCGCCGCTCGTGGATTATTATAAGAAGGAAAAGCTTTTGCAGGAAGTGCCCGGTGATCTGGATGTGCAGGAATTAGGCACGCACTTGAACGAAATTTTCAAAAAGAAGGGCCTGCTTGACCGTTAAAAATCAAGAGGAGCTTGAACTCATGCGGACTGCCGGACGCGTAGTGGCCGGGTTTTTCAGGCTCATTGAAAAAGAGGTAAAGCCGGGTGTTACGACAAAGCGCCTGGATGAAATCGCAGAAGAATTTATCCGTTCGCAAGGCGCTTTGCCCGCGTTCAAGGGTTACTATGGGTACCCGGCAACGATTTGCGCTTCCGTGAATGAAGAAGTCGTACACGGGATACCGGGCGCGCGGGTGCTTCAAGAGGGCGATATCGTTGGCGTGGATGTCGGCGCGAAGTTCAAGGGCTATTTCGCGGATGCCGCAAGGACATGGGCGGTGGGCCGCATCGATAAGGAAGATCAGCGGCACATAGACGTCACGCGGAATGCTCTGAAAGAAGGAATTGCGAAGGCCGTCGCGGGAAACAGGCTTTCCGATATTTCATGGGCGGTCCAGCGTTTTTCGGAAAAGAACGGTTTTTCAGTGGTCCGCGAATATGTCGGCCACGGCATCGGGAAGAATTTGCATGAAGAGCCGCAGGTGCCAAATTTCGGCCTTCCCGGCAGGGGCCCGGAGCTTTTGGAGGGCGTGGCGCTTGCGATTGAGCCTATGCTGAACCGCGGCGGGCATGAAGTGAAGCTGTTGGGTGATGGCTGGACGGTCGTCACGAAAGACGGCAAACGTTCGTGCCATTTTGAGCAGACAATTTTTGTGGGTAAAAAAGCGGCGGAAGTCGTAACGGAGTAATGGTTCGAAAGAGTTTATGCCGAAAGAAGACGCGGTTCAAGCGGAAGGAACGGTTGTCGAAGCGTTGCCGAACGCGATGTTTCGTGTGGAGTTGGGAAACCAGCACATGGTGCTTGCGCATGTGTCGGGCAAGATGAGAATGAATTTTATCCGTATCCTGCCGGGGGACAAGGTGATGCTGGAACTGTCACCCTATGATCTGACGCGGGGCCGGATTATTTACCGGGTGAAATGACAGTAGGAGTTGATGATGAAAGTGCGTCCGAGTGTCAAAAAAATTTGTGATAACTGCAAAATTGTGCGAAGAAAAAGAGTGGTGCGTGTCATCTGCTCAAATCCGAAGCACAAACAAAGACAAGGCTGACGAGGAATGAAATTATGCCAAGAATTTTAGGGGTTGATCTTCCAAAAGAGAAAAAGATATACGTGTCGCTAAGCTACCTTTACGGAGTCGGCAGGCCCATGGCGATCAAGATACTGGCTAAGGCGGGCATCAATCCGGAGGTGAGAGCGAAGAACCTCACCGAAGACGAGGTTTCGAGGATCACCAACATTATCCAGAAAGAGTACACGGTGGAAGGCACGCTCCGGCGCGATGTCGCGATGAATATTAAACGGCTCATGGACATTCAGTCTTACCGCGGCTTTCGTCATAAGAGGGGCCTGCCGGTTCGCGGCCAGAGAACGCGCACGAATGCCCGCACCCGGAAGGGCCCGAAGAAGACGATCGGTGCCCAGGTGAGGAAGACGGCACCGGCGGCGGCCCCCAAGGCGGGCGGCGACAAGAAATAATGATTCGACTGGCGCTCACCATTCATAAGGAGGATTTAAAAGCAAGTGGCTAAATCAAAGAAGTTTAAATCAAGAAAGAAGGTCCTGCGCAATATCTCGGAGGGTGTTGCGCATATCCTGGCGACCTTCAATAATACAATTGTGACCATTACCGACAGGTCCGGCAATGTGATTGTCTGGTCCAGCTGCGGTTCCGCCGGGTTTTCGGGATCAAAGAAATCGACGCCGTTTGCCGCCCAGATAGCCGCCGAAAGCGCCGCCAAGAAAGCGCTTGAGCACGGCATGAAGACCGTAGAGGTCACGGTGAAAGGCCCAGGATCCGGTCGTGAGTCCGCCATCCGCGCGCTTCAGGCGGCCGGTCTTTCGATCAGCCAGATCAAGGACGTTACTCCGATTCCTCACAACGGGTGCCGGCCTCCGAAGAGAAGGAGGGTCTAGCCATGGGCCGTTACACGGGTTCCGTGTGCCGCCTTTGCCGGCGGGAAAAAATGAAGCTCTTCCTGAAGGGCGCGCGCTGCTATACGCCGAAATGCGCGATTGAAAGACGTGAGTATGTGCCGGGCATGCATGGGCAGGGGCGGCAGAAGCTTTCGGATTATGGCGTTCAGCTTCGTGAAAAGCAAAAAGTGAAGCGGATCTACGGCATTTTGGAAAGACAGTTTAAGTTTTATTTCAAAAATGCGAGCCGTTCCAAAGGAGTGACCGGCACGGCGCTGTTGGTGACACTTGAACGCAGGCTCGACAACGTCCTATTTCGCATGGGGTTGGCGGCTTCAAGAAGCGAAGCGCGCCAGATCGTGCGCCATGGTCATGTGAACGTGAACCAGGGCCAGGTGAACATTCCTTCCTATCAGGTAAGCGCGGGCGATGTCGTGCAGGTGAGCGGCAGCGATAAGATGAAGGAACGGTATAAAGCGCTTTTGGAACTGACCAAGGACAATAAAACAATTGATTGGCTCGAGGTGGATGCCAATCGTTTCAGCGCGAATGTGAAGAAGCTGCCGGAGCGTTCAAATATCCAGATGCCGATTCAGGAACAGCTGATCGTGGAACTTTATTCAAAGTGACAGTTAAGTCTTACGCGGACAAAGTTTATTGAGAGGAGATACAGACGATGGGAATAGCTTTAAGGTCTTTTGAAGTACCCAAGAAGCTCGTTTGCGACGAAGAGTCGCTGACAGGGAGCTACGGAAAGTTTATTGCCGAGCCGTTTGAAAGAGGCTATGGAGTCACGATCGGGAATTCCTTGAGGAGGGTCCTGATTTCTTCGCTCGAAGGCGCCGCCGTCACATCGATCAAGATTGAAGGGACCACCCATGAGTTTTCGACGATCCCCGGCGTGGCCGAAGACCTGACCGAAATTGTTTTAAACGTGAAGAAGGTCGTTCTCCGCTCCCATACCCGCACGCCCAAGACGCTTCGCATCGAGAAGGATGGAAAGGGACCGATCACCGCGGAGGACATTCTGACGGATGACACGGTGGAGATCATTAATCCCGACCAGCACATCGCGACGTTGACGAAGAACGTGCCGTTCCGCATGGAACTGGAAGTCCAAAAGGGCCGAGGCTATGTGCCGGCCGACCGCAACAAGAAAGACGGCCAGCCGCTGGGCGTGATCGCGATTGACTCGATCTTTTCGCCGGTCAAAAAAGTGAATTTCCATGTCGAGGACACGCGCGTCGGTCAGATGACGGATTATGACAAATTAATTCTCGAAGTCTGGACCAACGGCAGCATGACGCCGAAAGAGACCGTGCTTTACGCTTCGAACATCTTCCAGCGGCACATGGATGTGTTTGTGAATTTCGGAAAGCTGCCCGAAGAGGACATGGAAGCCGAGGTGCAGGACGACAAGGAAAAGGAGCTTTACAAGAAGCTCGCGAAGCCCGTCTCCGAGCTTGAGCTTTCCGTCCGCAGTGCCAACTGCCTCAGGGAAGCGCATATCAAGACGATCGGGGAACTCGTGAGAAAGACGGAGGCCGAAATGCTGAAGTACCGCAACTTCGGCAAGAAGTCTCTCACGGAGATTTCAAATCTTATCAAGGACATGGGTCTGGGTTTTGGCGTCGAAGTGGATCTTAAGAAACTTAAAACCTACACTGGAGAGACATCGGAATGAGACATCATCGGCAGACCCAGCGTCTGGGCCGGAATAAAGCCGAGCGCACGGCTATGATTGAAAATATGGTGGGAAGCCTCCTGATTTACCAGCAAATCAAGACGACGCTTGAGAAAGCCAAAGTCGCAAGACGTCTTGCCGACCGGATCATCACGCTCGGCAAGAACGACACGCTCTCGTCCCGCCGCCAGGTTTTTTCCTATCTTCAGAACCACCAGCTTACTTCCAGACTTTTTAAGGAAGTCGCGCCGCGTTTCAAAAACAGAAACGGCGGTTATACCCGCATCCTTCATCTGGACAGAAGGAAAGGGGACGGCGCTCAGTTGGCGCTCTTGGAGCTTACCGAGAAGGAAATCAAGCTCAAGGAACCCAAGAAGACAAAGAAAAAAGACCAGAAATCGGCTGTCAAGCCGGCGCATGAACACAAACACGCCAAGGAGGATGAAGCGAAGGAATCCGAGCCGAAGGCGCGCGGTGCGGCCGAAAAAGAGGCGCATTTCCGCAGGGCCGAAGAAGCGCCGAAGCCCAAGCCGAAGATGGGGTTCTTCAAGAACCTGGGCCGGTTTTTCAGGAATAAGGGAGGCGGTTAAAATAAAAGGGGACAGGCAAAAGGGGCCAGCGCCCCTTTTGCCTGTCCCCTTTTATTCGGAGGGGATAAACATTTTATCATAGAAGAACATGACGCATTCTCCTGCAAAAATTCATAACGAAAGAATAACCATCGCCGGCCGCATGACGTTGGTATCGCCTTCGGCGACACTCCAGCTGACCTCCAAGGCCAAAGAGATGAAGTCGAAAGGCCTTCCGGTCATCAATTTCGCCGCCGGAGAACCCGATTTTGATACGCCGCAAGCCGTGAAGGATGAAGCGGTTAAGTGCTTAAATTCCGGATTCACCAAGTACACACCCAGCTCGGGAATCCCGGAACTAAAGGAAGCAGTCTGCCGGAAGTTCAAGGATGACAATGGGTTGAGTTATGTTCTTGAGAATATCGTGATTTCATGCGGCGCCAAGCACTCGCTTTACAACCTCATTCAAGTATTGTGTAACCCGGGGGATGAGATTTTGATCCCGACGCCCTATTGGGTGAGCTATCCTGAAATGGTGTATTTGGCCGGCGGCAAACCCGTTTTTGTTCCGACGTCGCAAGAAAACGGATTCCGTGCCGGTGTGGAAGCGGTCAAAAAGGCCGTGACGCCCAAGTCAAAGATACTGATATTGAACAGCCCTTCGAATCCGACCGGCGGCATTCTGGAAGAGAAGGATTTGAAAGCACTGGCCCAAGTGGTCGTGGAAAATAATTGGGTCTGCATCAGCGACGAGATTTACGAGTATTACCTTTATGAAAATCAAAAGCATGTTTCGATCGCCTCCTTCAATGAAGAGATCAAAAAAAGAACATTTGTCGTGAACGGCGTCTCGAAGAGCTACTCGATGACCGGGCTTCGCATCGGGTATCTGGCGGGCGATGCGGAGGTGGTTAAAAAAATAGGAATTCTGCAGGACCATTCGACCTCAAACCCGGCTTCCATCAGCCAGAAGATGGCTGTCGCGGCGCTGAATCTCCCGAAGAGCCACCGGGAAAACTTAAGGAAAATTTTTACAAAAAGGCGCGAGCTCATGCTTTCGCTTCTGGCGCAGTGCAAGGGTTTTAAGCCGTTTCCGCCGCAAGGCGCCTTCTACGTGTTTTGCGATATTTCAAAGACGGGTTTTTCGTCCGAGACGCTTTGCGAGAAGCTCTTGGAGGAAATTTATGTGGCCGTGATTCCCGGAAAAAGCTTTGGGTCCGATCAGCATGTCCGCTTTAGCTTTGCTTGCAGCGAGAAAGACATCGAGGAAGGCATCCGGCGGATCAAAGAGTGGACGGAGAAAAACGTCAAATGAAGAGAAGAATAACACTCATCCCGGGAGACGGCATAGGGCCTGAAGTGTCGCTGGCGGCTCGGCGGTGCGTCGAAGCGACAGGCGTCGAGGTGCAATGGGAAGTGGTGCACGCGGGCGCCGACATCATGGAGAAAAAGGGCACGCCGCTTCCGGATGAGGTATTGGAGTCCATTCGCCGCAATAAGATTGCGATTAAGGGGCCCGTGACAACCCCGATCGGGTCCGGTTTCAGGTCCGTCAACGTGGCGCTCCGGAAAGAGCTGGATCTCTACGCCTGCTACAGGCCTTGCAAGCTGTATCCAGGCGTGCGGAGCCCCTTCCAGGCCATCGACTTGATTGTTGTCCGGGAAAACACGGAGGATCTTTATGCGGGTATAGAATTTGAAAGCGGCTCGCCCGAAGCGAAGACGCTGGTCGAAAAAATAAAGGAATTGAATCCGAAAGCAAAGTTCCACCCGGAGCCTGCGATCAGCATCAAGCCGATATCGAGATTCGCCACCGAACGCATTGTGCGTTTTGCATTTGAGACGGCCGTTAAAAATAACCGTAAGAAAGTCACTGCCGTCCACAAGGCCAATATCATGAAATGCACGGACGGCCTTTTCCTGCAGGTCGCGAGGGAAGTCGCAAAAAAATATGAGGGGAAAATTCAGTTTGATGACCGCATCGTCGACAATATGTGCATGCAGCTGGTGCAAAAACCCAACGACTATGATGTGCTGGTCCTGCCGAATCTTTACGGAGACATTGTTTCAGACCTTTGCGCGGGTTTGATCGGCGGCCTGGGGATAGCGCCCGGCGCGAACATCGGCGAAGGAGCGGCGCTTTTTGAAGCGACGCATGGAAGCGCTCCCAAGTACAAGGGTCTTAATAAGGCTAACCCCACCGCGATGATTTTGTCGGCTGTTTTGATGCTTCGTCACCTCGGAGAAGCAAAACCGGCGGACCAACTTGAGAATGCGGTGGCGACAGTGCTTAAAGAAGGCAAGTCCGTGACCTATGACCTTAAAGCCGACCGCAATGACCCGACGGCGGTGGGCACGAGCCAAATGGCGGATGCGATTATTAAAGCGCTTATCCGTTAATCAATAAGTGAACGCTTCGTTCGATCTGATTGTGTTGGGCGGAGGGCCGGGGGGCTATGTTGCGGCGCTTCGCGCCGGTCAGCTCGGCCTTAAAACCTGTCTTGTTGAGAAGGACTTTTTGGGGGGCGTTTGCCTCAACAAAGGATGTATTCCTTCCAAGACCCTTTTATCCGGCACCGAGCTTTTTACGAAGATCCAAAAAGCCGGCGAATGGGGCATTGAGTTGGACAGCCCCCCGCGCTGGAATTTAAAAAAGCTCTTTGACAGAAAAGAAGAGGTGGTCCGAAAAATGAGGCAGGGCCTCGAGAGCCTTTGTCAAAAACGAAACGTTTTTGTCGCCCGAGGCCTAGGCCGGATGGAGGGGCCCACGACGATAAAAGTCGGAAACGACCGTTATGAAGCCAAATCGCTTGTCATCGCCACAGGTTCCGCACCCAAGCGCGTGGATTTTGGCGGGGGCCTTTCCGACGCTGTCTTATCAAGCGAGGAAGCGTTGTCCTTGTCGGACCAGCCGGAATCACTTCTCGTCATCGGCGGAGGAGCCGAGGGTTGCGAATTCTCGCTGATTTTTAGGGGCCTGGGTTCGGCGGTTACGCTAGTTGAAATGGAGGAGCGCCTTTTGCCGGGTTTTGACCGGGACGCAAGCGCCGCGATCAAACGTTCGCTCACGGCGAAAGGAATCGAAGTCCTAACCCAGGATACCGTGACTGCCGTAAAGCGTCAGGATAAAAAACTGAAAGTACAGTTTAAAAGCGGTTTATCCAAAGAGGTGGATAAGATCCTTGTGTGCGCGGGCCGGAAGCCCAACACGAAAGACATAGGTTTTGAAGCGTGTGGCGTAAAACTCGACGACAATGGTTTTATCCTCACAGACAGGCATTTAAGGACATCGCTTTCCCATGCCTACGCGGTCGGCGATGTGACGGGGCGCAGGATGATGGCTCATTCGGCGTCTTACGAAGGCTATGTAACCGCCGGCCGCATCGCCGGCTACAAGGAGATTTTGGATTACACGGCTGTTCCCTCATGCGTTTACACGTACCCTGAGGTTGCTCAAGTGGGTTTAAGCGAAGAAAAGGCCAGAGCCGAGGAAGTCCCTTTTGAGGTGGGACGTTTTTCTTTTATGGCTTTAGGCCGCGCGCACGCCAAAGGGGAAGCGGAAGGGTTTGTGAAGATCATCGGCCACGCGAAAACAGGCCGGGTGCTTGGCGGCGTGATCGTTGGCCAAGGAGCCTCCGAGCTCATCAATGTCGTGGGTTTGGCGATTCGAAAAAAGCTGAAAGTGGAAGATCTGCGGTCGCATATTGCGCCGCACCCAAGCGCGTCGGAAGCGCTCGTGGAAGCCGCGCACTTATTTTTTAAAGAAGGTCTGCACTTTGCCTAGACGGCTGCCCGAGTGGCTCAAGAAAAATTTGGCAGCCGGGCAGGAGGCCGCGCGGACGGATACGCTTTTAAGAGGGCTCGGACTTCATACGATCTGCGAAAGCGGGCGCTGTCCCAACCGCGACGAGTGTTACTCGCAGCGCACCGCCACGTTCATGCTGATGGGCGATGTTTGCACGAGAAGCTGCCGGTTTTGCTCGGTGGCGACGGGCCGGCCGGAAGTTTTGGACCCGGATGAGCCGCGGCGGGGCGCCGAGGCGGCAAGACTCCTTGGGTTAAAACATGTGGTGGTGACCTCCGTGAACCGGGACGATCTGGAGGATGAAGGCGCCGGCCATTTTGCCCGGGTGATCCGCGAAATCCGAAAGGTTTCGCCGGACATTATCATTGAGATCCTGACGCCTGATTTTAAAAGGACTCAAAAATCCGCCGTCGAAGTCATTTTAGAAGCGCGTCCGGATATCTTTAACCATAATACGGAGACCGTGCCCCGGCTTTACAAGCGTGTGCGGCCGCAAGCGGATTATGAAGCGACACTTCAGATCTTCAGAGAAATTAAAAACCGCTCGCGGCACGTTTTGACAAAAAGCGGGCTCATGCTGGGCTTAGGGGAAACCAAAAGGGAAGTGTTGGAAGTTTTAAGGAATCTGAGGGAAGCCGGCTGCGAGATTCTGACGCTCGGGCAGTACCTGCAATCCAGCGCGCTCGGGCTTCCGGTGGAAGAATACATTCATCCGCGGACTTTTGAGGAGTATAGGGAAGAAGCCTTGCCCATGGGATTTCAATGGGTGGAAAGCGCGCCGTTTGTCCGGAGTTCTTTTCACGCAAAAGAGTCTTTTGAGGCGCTTAAAAGGTCATTAATCGAAATCAGAACTATTTGAAAGGACAGCTCATGCAGGAAGCTAATAGGTTAAAACGGTTGCCGCTTTATTTATTCACAATCCTCGACGAACTTAAGAAGCGTGCCCGCGAAAGAGGCGTGGACGTCATTGATTTGGGAATGGGAAGCCCGGACCAGCCGGCGCCGAAGCACGTGATCGAGAAACTTTGCGAAGCAGCGCATGTCACCGAAAACCATCGCTATTCCAGAGCCGACGGCGATGTGGAACGACGTCTGAGAGAGGCAATTGCCAACTGGTATTTCAAGCGTTTTGGCGTGCAGCTGGATCCCGGCACGGAAGTGCTCCCGCTGATAGGCTCTAAGGAAGGCATTGCGCATTTGTCGCTCGCGTTTTTAAACAACGACGACATTGCGCTCGTGCCTAACCCGGCTTACCCCGTGCATTTCAACGGCGTCATCATGGCCGGCGGGATCCTTTACAACATTCCGATTGTGCAGGAGAAGGGCTTCTTGCCGGATCTGGAATCCGTTCCGAAGGAAGTCGTGAAGATGGCCAAGCTCATGTTCTTGAGCTACCCCCACAATCCGACGGGAGCTGTGTGTGACATGAGGTTCTTTGAGCACGTCGTGAAGTGGGCCGAAGGAAAAAATATCATCGTTGCGCATGATCTGACTTATTCGGATATTGTTTATGACGGCTACAAAGCGCCGAGTCTTCTTCAGGTGAAAGGCGCAAGGAATTTCTCAATAGAGTTTCACACGCTTTCAAAATCCTACAACATGGCCGGCTGGCGTATCGGGTTTGTGGTCGGCAACGCGGATATTTTGAAAACACTTTCAAAAACAAAAAGTTACGTGGATTTCGGAATTTTCAGAGCTGTTCAGGAAGCCGCGATTGCGGCTTTGGAAGGTCCTCAAGAGTGTGTCGCCGACATGGTGAAACTTTATAAAGAGCGCCGCGACGTGCTGGTGGACGGCCTGAACGCGATCGGATGGAAGACAGAAAAACCGAAGGCCACCTTCTACGTGTGGACGCGCATTCCCCATAAGTATTCGGCGCTGGCGGCGCTTGAATTTGCTACGCTGATGGTGGACGAAATTGGCGTCGCGGTGGCTCCCGGCACCGGTTTCGGCGAATACGGCGAAGGGTATGTGCGTTTTGCGCTCGTAGAGCCCGTTGAGCGGATCAAAACAGCGCTTCAAAAGATCAAAACGCTCCTGGAAGTCAAAAGCTAAGATTGCGCCGATTTCTATGGATTCGCTCATAAATAATGGTCGAATTCAATAATAGAAGCGTCTGCGTTCTTATTCCGGCCTATAATGAGGAAAAAAATATAAGCCGCGTGCTCGGCGCGCTTAAAAGAAGCGGATATTCCGTCGTCGTTTCCGACGACGGATCCCATGACAAAACCGTAGAAATTTCAAGGTCCTTCGGCGCCCATATTCTTGTTTCCGACCGCAACCGCGGAAAAGGTTCAAGCATACGCCGGGGTTTCGATTGGTTTATGACTCAACCCTACGAAGCGCTGGTATTGATGGATGCCGATGGTCAACACGATTCCAAAGAGCTTGATTCGTTTACCCGCGCCTTAAACCAGCCAGAGTGCTATTTGGTGATCGGAGACAGGATGTCAAACCCCAAAGGCATGTCGCTCATCCGCGTGGTCACGAACCGTTTTATGTCCTGGATCATCTCACGGCTCGTCCAGCAGAATATTCCCGACAGCCAGTGCGGTTATCGCGCCCTCAAAAGAGAGCTGGTTGGGAAGATGACTCTCAAGACAACCCGGTTTGAAATCGAGTCGGAAATGATTTTGGAAGCCTCGCGTCTGGGATTTAAGGTCAGTTCGATCCCGATCACGTCCGTATACGAGGGCGGTCATAGCCACATCCGGCCGTTCAGCGATACTTTCCGGTTTTTTAGGTTTCTCGTCGGTTATCTCATTTCAAAAAAAT
>MHFI01000045.1:0-3990 GCA_001804125.1 Omnitrophica bacterium RIFCSPHIGHO2_02_FULL_51_18 | reverse complement strand
CTCGTCGGTTATCTCATTTCAAAAAAATAAAAAATAAAAATAAAATTTTCCTTGACTTCATTTTCCACCCGCCATAAACTACCCGCTGACAATTGAATATGTGAAAAGTGTGGTTATCCTTAACCGGATATGCCCGCCGCTGAAATGCGGACGGGTCCACCGAAGTTTTGATGGTGGAAAAAGGGAAGGCTGTGAAAATCAGCCACGGTCCCGCCGCTGTGACCCCGCCCTTCTTAACGAGGTGAGTTAAGAAGGATCTTTCTTGGAGGGTTTAAGTCACTGGTTGCGAAAGGCAGCTGGGAAGACATTCCAAGAAGGGCGGGGAGTCAGAAGACCTGCCTACTTTTATAAACAATAGACGTTTCTTTCCGAGGCCGAAAGAAGCGCTTAAAGTTTTTTCAGGGGCCAAGAAACCGTTGGACATGGAACCCTTGAAGACTCTTCACTGAGAGTCTTCAAGGGTTTTTTATTGGAGTATCCACATATGAAAAGATCATCGGGTATAAAAATCTGGCTCTGGATCATTGTTTTGCTTATGGGTTTAGTAAATTCTTTGTGGGCGGAAGATATTTCGACTGACAAAAAGGAGGATGCGAGCCCCAATGTTTTAGGAGAGCTTGTAACCCGAGTATTTGATCTGGGGAATATTCTGGTGAGCGGTAAAAGACTCGGGAGCCCTTTAAGCGATTTTGTGGCGGAATCGGTGAGTTCGACAAGCGTTGTGACCAATGAGGAGATTGAGCTTTCCGGCGCCAAAAACCTTCCGCAGGCGATGCAGGAGGTTCCCGGCGTTGTTATCTCGGACATTATTGGCAATGGCGAAGAACCCACTTTGGACTTTCGGGGGTTCAATGAGGGCCAGGATTTTGTATTTTTGCTGGGTGGCGTCAAACTCAACGAACCCAAATCCAACAATATTAATTTTCCTCTTATCCCTTTGAGTCTTGTCGAGAGGCTCGAGGTGAGCCGCGGCGGCGCGTCCTTTTTGTACGGCGAAGGAGCCATGGGCGGAGTTACGAATATAGTGGCGAGGGGTCCTGAACCGGGATTCCATGGGCGCGCCAGAAGCTTTATGGGAAGTTTCGGCGAATGGGGTCAAAATTTCGAGGTCAGCGCCAAAGAGGACCGTGTCGGCATGTTTATGACGGGGGACTTGTATCACACCCAGGGTTTCAGACAAAATACTTCCGTCGAAAAAGAGGACCTCTATTCAAAGCTGGTGTGGGACGTGACGGATAAAAGCCAGGTGTCTGTCGCCGCTCTTTATGCCGAAGCGCATCTGGACCGCTCCGGCAGTATCCGGGAATCGCGCTTAAGATCCCTGGGGCCCGAGGCCACGGAAAGGCCTCGGAATTTTTCCGATCTTGATACGAATTTGATCACGGCGGACGGCAAGCTGGCGCTTGTCGACAGCGTGGTCCTTTCGGGTAATGTGTTCAGCCGCCGGACCCACGAGTTGTCGGTTGCTAATTTCGCGACGTTTGAAACCTTTGACAATGAGCTCGACCTCACCGTGGATACGTGGGGCGGCGCTTTGCAGATCGACCATTCCAAGCCCGTGCTCTGGGATTTCACGGAAGGAATTTTGGCGGGCGCGGATTATTCGAACAGCGCGATCGATGAAGAAGATTTTGACCGCTCGAAAGCGACCCTGGAGCGTCTCGGCCAAACCGTCGATTCCGAATCCGACAAAGAATCAACGGGCGTATTCTCGAAGGTGTCTCTTTCCTGGAATGAGAAAATAGGCGCGTATTACGGAATTCGTTACGACAACATCGAGTTTAAAAACACGGACATTCTTAATCCCGACAATAACCTGCCGAGCGTAGTTTCCAAGATCAGCCACGCAGTGGGCATTTCTTATGAGGCGTTGGAGGATTTCGCGATATCCGGCGCCTGGAGTAAATCCTTCCGAGCGCCGACACTGGCGGATTTATACGCGAACCCGGCTTTCGGCGGAAATCCGGCTTTGAAA
Organism: Omnitrophica bacterium RIFCSPHIGHO2_02_FULL_51_18; assembly: GCA_001804125.1. Lineage (GTDB taxonomy): Bacteria > Omnitrophota > Gorgyraeia > 2-02-FULL-51-18 > 2-02-FULL-51-18 > 2-02-FULL-51-18. The sequence goes on along the minus strand of MHFI01000045.1, from coordinate 2,015 downwards.
CCCGAGGAAGCCTCCAACTACGAGGTGGGAATGAAGCTGGCAAAAAAAAATTGGACTATTTCCCACACGCTTTTTATGAGCCATCTTACGAACGAAATAGGATTTGACCCGAACTTAATAGATGCTGCGCATTTATTCGGGCGTAATAATAATTTTGGAAAGACCGAGCGCTACGGCTCGGAAACATTTGTGGAAGGCCGGGTTTTGCCGTGGCTTAAAGCGCGGGCCAGCCACACTGCCATCCAAGCGCTTTTCAAGTCCAACACGCCGACCGCTGAAATAAGCGGCGACCATATCCCGATGGTCCCGAGGAACCGTTTTACTTCCAGTCTTTTGGCACAGCCGCTGAAAGACCTGGATATTCAGCTCAGCATGCTTTCGGTCTCCAAGCAGGTCTTGACCAATGACCTCACCAATGACCGCAATGGCCGGCGCCTGCCCGCGTACACGGTATTTACCCTTAAGACGATTTATCGTTGGAAAGGATGGGAACTGGCTTTTGAGGTCAAGAATCTTTTTGACGAGCATTACGACATCGGCGGAAGTCTCGGCGCGGCACCCTCTCCTTTCAACACGGATCCGACGGTCGAGGACAACTTCTTTGTGCCCGCGCCTGGACGAAGCTACGGTGGGACAGTGAGCTGTTCCTTCTAAAAGCGGGCGGTTATGGTAGAATACCCCGATGAAAAAATTTGTTTGCATTCACGGGCATTTTTACCAGCCGCCGCGCGAGAACCCCTGGACCGAAGAGGTGGACGCAGAGGAATCCGCCAAGCCTTACCATGACTGGAATGAGCGGATCACCCAAGAGTGCTATAGGGCAAACACCCAAGCGCCCGTCCTGAACGCCAAGGGTGAGGTTACGAAGCGTATTAACAATTTTTCTAAAATAAGCTTCGATCTGGGACCGACACTCCTTTCGTGGCTGCGTAAAAAAGACCCTGCAACCTACCAAGCCATCCTCGACGCGGACCGCAAGAGCGTGGCCCAAAGAAACGGTCATGGAAACGCGATGGCCCAAGTGTACAACCACCTCATCATGCCGCTGGCGACCCGGCGGGATAAAATCACGCAGGTTGTCTGGGGGATCCGCGATTTCGAGTTTCATTATAAGAGAAAACCCGAAGGGATGTGGCTTTCTGAGACCGCCGTTGACACCGAAACCTTAAGAATTCTCGCGCAGAACGGCATTTTGTACACGGTGCTTGCGCCTCACCAAGTCAGGCGCGTGCGGCCTATCGGGTTTAATTCCCGTTGGGAGATGACTCCCAATGAAACGGTGAACCCCAAACACCCCTACCGGATTTTGCTGGAAGGCGGCAGGCAGTTTCATGTGTTTTTCTATGATGCGCCTGTTTCCCGCGAGATTGCATTTCAAGGTCTTTTGTCCAGCGGTGATCATTTATGCCATCGGCTCCTCAACGCCTTCGCGCACCGCAGCCAGGCGCAACTGGTTTCGACGGCCACCGACGGGGAGTCATTCGGGCACCACCATAAGTTCGGCGAAATGGCGGTCGCCTACGGAGTGAATAAATTGGAGGAGCACCGCCTGGCGCGGCTTACGAATTTCGCCGAATTTTTAGACTACTTTGGCTCTTACTGGGAAGCGGACATTCATGATTCGAGCTCCTGGAGCTGCGCGCACGGCGTTGAGCGGTGGCGTTCGGATTGCGGATGCCGCATTCACCCTGAGCCCGGCTGGAACCAGAAATGGCGTTCCGTTTTGCGCGAGGCTTTTGACACCCTGAAAACGATCGTGGACGAGGTGTTTGAATGCGAGACGACTCGTTGGCTCAAGGACCCCTGGCAGGCCCGGAATGATTACATTGATCTCGTGCTTGACCCTTCGGAGGAGTCGAGGAGGCGGTTTCTGACAAAACAGGGAAAGAAGAGTCTGCCGCCCGATGACCAAAAGAAGGTATGGGGCCTGCTGGAAGCCGAGAAATTCTCGCTTTTCATGTACACAAGCTGCGGCTGGTTTTTTGATGAACTTTCGGGTATTGAGCCCGTGCAAG
>MHFI01000044.1 GCA_001804125.1 Omnitrophica bacterium RIFCSPHIGHO2_02_FULL_51_18 | reverse complement strand
ATGCTCAATGTTACCCAGCCGGTTGCAAAGATTGATTTGTATCATTGTGGAACCGACGACATAAATGACAATTGCCGCGACGAATATCTTTTTGAACATAGGCCGAACTACTGCCGCCTCTTTTTTAAGTTCCATCCTCGCCTCCTTTACACGTCCCCACGCGGCGTATGAAACCGCGTGGGGACTATCGTTTCCGGATTTACTGGCCGCAGCAGACGCCGCTTCCGACAAGTAAAAGCTGCAAGGAATTCCCTTTCTTCTCGAAACTGATCTTTCCCTCACGCGCGAGCCAGCCGATCGCCTGGTTCAAAAGCTCATTCGCCGTGCCGGTTTCCTTCTGCAAAGCGGTCACCGTCTTTGCCCCGCCTTTCTCCAACGTCTGATAAATCATTCCCGCTGTTTCGCCGATCGCGATGCACTGCTCCTGCATGACACACCTCCTCTGTTTTTAGTTATCCTATTTGGTTAACTGAATCATACACAAAATTTCCGTTCAAAAAATTCATTTTCCTTTGGAAACGAAACTGCATCAGCCGAAAAACGGCTCTGGACTCCGGCTCGGTAAAATAAACGATTGAAGCCAAAATATTGGCCACATCCTCACTCTCTATATACGGATTGTTAAATAAAACATTGTCCATTATCCGAATATATTCAGGGGGTGTTTTACGGAAGTCTACGCCGTATCGATGAAACAAATTCATGGGCACGACAAGCGCCATGAATTTTTCCTTTATGGACATTTTCTGGACCCAATCCCTGCCTGTGACAAAGGTCTCCGCATAAGCATGGGATGGCGAGCACGAACCTAAGACAGATAACACCGTCACAAGCGTCGCTACTAACAAAACATTTCTGAAGCGCTGTAAGATTCTATTTTTTATCAAGATTCTCCCCGTACCCGCTCTTGGCGATCATCTGGCATTGTTGCTGGTAGATCCGCTCAAGGTAAGCCTTGCTTTGGGAAGGAGTTAAACTTTTATCAACTTCAAGAATATGAGCGATGACTTTCTTCTCAAGCGCAATATGAAGCTCCCCTATTTCTTCCACTCTCCTATATAGAGCCTCTTGGCTGGCGCGTTTATCCTTCATCAGTTTGAGAAGGTCCACACGCTCTTGGCAGATCCGCGTGCAAATCGCATCCGCGTCTTTCCGGAACGAAGCTTCAAGTTTTCTTACCGACTCGGTCTGGGAGGTATCCAGACCCATCTCGGAATACAGCGCTTGGCCCGACCGCGCGCCCGCGGGCATCGACATCATGGTGCAAAATTTCTTGCCGCTCCAGAATCCCCCTAAAGTCACGGCGGAGATGATCACCGTAAAGACGAGTAATTTTTTCATCCAGAAACCTCTTTTTCGATTGTCTTTAAATACATGGCGGTAAACGAATAAGGCGAAATGCCTTTAAACTCCTGCAGACTTGAAAAATGCCGGATGGACGATGGGGGCCCTGCCGCAAAAGCTCCTTGCCCAACCTTGGCAGCGGCACCCCCAATATTCCCGATAAAAAACGCTAAGATTGAGAACGCTACGGCCTGTCTGAGATTAGGAACCGGGATCAAAGCTTCCAGGTTATTTAACAGCCTTTTAACCCACGGGATTCCTTGCCGATCGGACACCCTCTTCCAGAAAACTGTCTCGAAGCCAGGAGATGCCTGAATATTTTCTTTAGCGGATCGAAGTACCCCGTTTACAGCTCGGAAAACCGCTGCCTCCTCACGGCAGAAAACACAGGTTTCAATATGAGCCGCGAGGTTTCTACCTTCCTCGTTCTCAAGCTCTCCGTCTAGCCACCGGCTTATATTTCTCTTTGCTTTTTGACAGTTCATGTTTATCACCTTCTTATTAAACGAACGACCCCGTTAGAACCCCCTAAGAACTTTCTCTAAAAAAAATAAACAACTTTGTAGTTTTAGTGACGTACGTCACTTAAGTACGGCAAAATGTAACACAGACGTAACCGCCGTGTTACGGTCGAATGCTACGATTTCCTCATAAAAAAGAGGAGATCACTATGAACAGACCATTTAGGAAAGTAGTTTCAGGGGTAATGTTTGGCGGAATTTTGCTTTTTTCAGGGACGCCTGTTTTTGCGACTCCGTCGACGCATATTTGGGCGCCTTCGACGGATGTGCAGCCTTACGGTGTCATGCACTTAACCAGTGACGCTTATGTGCCTGTCGAAAGAGACGCGGCCGAGAACCGGCCCGATACGGTCACCAATATGGGCCTGACGGTTGGGGTTCTGCCGCTCGACAAGCTGAACGCCGAAGTCGGTTTTGATCATAAATCCGGTCTTGGTGCTCTCGACGACACGCCGATGTATTTCAACGCGAAAGTAGGAGTGCCGGAGAACGCGTTCTTCGAGTTCTCGCCGGCCGTCGCCGGCGGCATCTACGACGTGGGCACGGACAATGACCTGACTGATTTCAACCTCACCTATATCAAGACCGCTAAGACGTTTTACATTGATAAATTCTCGCTCGGACGGGTCTCCGCCGGTTATTTCAACGGCAACGACAAGCTCCTTTTGGATGGCAACGGAGAGAAGGACAACAACGGCTTCTTCGGCGCTTGGGAAAGGTCACTGCCGGAGATTTCGGACAAGCTGTGGGTCGCGGTCGAGTATCAAGGAACGGAAAGCGCCTACGGCACGTGGAACTTCGGTTTTTCCTGGAAATTCTCGGATAATGCCAGCGTCATCTTCGCTTATGACCGCTACAACAACCGGGATCTCGCGGACACTTTCACGATCCAGGTTGATATTGACTTTGACGTCTTCAGCAAGCTTTTCAAGAAGGCGGCCTAATAAACATCTTATTACAATCACCTAGGAGTTTAGGTGTCTGGGCAAGACCTTACGAAGGATTTTCTTTGCATGATAGAGTCTCCTTTCAACAGCTTTCACTGAAATCCCGAGAATATCCGCGATTTCCTGATAGGAATTTTCTTCGAACTGGAAGAGAATGACAGGAATCCTTAGATGTTCGGGTAAATTTTTGAGCGCGCTTTCAACGGCTATCTTAAGCTCTTTTTTCTCAAGTGCCTTTAACGGTGAGCTCGACCCCTTGTCACCGATGGCTTCCAAAACAGGAGCCGGGTCCCCCTCACCGCTAGCCATCGGCTGATCCAGCGAAAACCCGAAAAATTTTATTTTTCTTAGGTGATCCAATGAAGCGTTGACGGTCACGCGGTAAACCCAGGTCGAAAACTTCGTGTTTGGACGAAACCTGATTTTTTTCTCGTAGATTTTTATCAAAACTTCCTGCGCGATATCTTCGGCCGCTTCCCTGTTTTTGACAAACCTATAGGATAAGTTGAAAACTCTCTTTTTATATCTTTCAAACAACTCGTGAAATGCCGATAGATCACCCTCTCTGAATTTTGCATAGCACAGCCAATCGTCTTCTGTATCGCCGGATTTTGCGGAGCGTTTGGAATCTAAAGTCTCTTTCTCTGTCACAAATGACTACTGCCTTTCTTCTTTTCCGTGAACTCAATGATCCGCTTCATCATTTGAGCCGCCTCGACAGGAAATTTACCTACCGCCGTCTCCCCTGAAAGCATCAGATAATCGGAACCGTCCAAAACCGCGTTGGCGACATCCGTCACCTCGGCCCGCGTGGGCCGCAAATTCTCCGTCATGTTTTCAAGCATTTGAGTCGCTGTGATGACAAATTTCTTACGCGCGTTGCATTTCTTAATAATCCATTTTTGGATCATCGGGATTTCGTAGATGGGAACGCAAACGCCCATGTCGCCCCGGGCGATCATAATCCCATCACTCACATCCAAAATACCATCAATATTCCGTATCCCCTCCCGGTTCTCGATTTTGGCGATCACCTTCACGTCACGATCCCTGCCATTCATTTTTTCTCTAAGGAGCACTACATCCCGCTTGTTTCGCACAAAAGATTGAGCGATATATTCGACGCCTTGGCTTAAGGCCAATTCAAGGTCAATTTTGTCTTTCTCTGTCGGTCCCGCAAAAGGAAGTTTGAGGCCCGGAATATTGACTCCCTTCCGCTCCTTTAAAATACCCGGGTCGATCACTTTGGCTTTAAGCAGTTTTTTAGTCCTCGATTTTACTACAAGCACAATATTTCCATCGTCGATGAAGATAGGGGAGCTTGTTGCGATGTCTGTGAGGGGACCGGAGTAGTCCAATGGAACCACACTGCCATCGAAGCCGTTTTTCTGATTTGTTAAAAGTAACGTTTGGCCTTTCTTAAGTAGGAGATATTTTTTCCCAAAAAACTTTCCAATGCGAATCCGGTAACCTTCAAGGTCTTGAAGAATTTTGACACGAGTCCGTCCCCTTGCATTCAGACGCTTGATGAGGCGAATCCTATGAAGATGCTCCTCATGATTTCCGTGAGAGAAATTGAGCCTCGCGACGGCCATCCCCGCCTCCGCCAGCGCTTTCAGAATCTCGAAAGAATCGCTTGCGGGACCTATTGTGTAAATCATTTTTGTGCGAGTCATAAACTCGGTTTCCTCATAAAACTATCTCTTCGGTTTAATCGGTTGGGGGTACACCTTCACACCAGCATTGTACTCGTAGGCTAAGTGGCGACTTTTGGGTCAAAAACGAAGCGTGATTTTGTAATCGTTTTCTCTATCCTCCAAAATCACGTGCCCCTCACGGGAAAGCCAGCCTAAGGCCATCAGCACAACGTTCCTGCTCTTATCGGTGCCTTCAACAAGTTCCGTAAGAGAACAGGTTTTATGTTGCTCCAGATAATGCCAAATTTCGCCGGAAACTATTCCAATTTCTGTAATCATCGCGTGTTACTTTTCATGTTCTCTTTCAGATATTTTCTCTTTTGATTCCTTGAGCCTGCCTTCTTTGAAACATTAGCCTTTAAACTGAATGGGTTGGCGACAGGCGTTTCCGCCTGCGTTGTAATCATAAACGAGCCTGCCTCCGTAATCAGCGCCGAACGTCATCGTGCCAACCATCGCCAAAAGAAGAAGCAGAAAAACGATTTTTCCTTTTTTCGGAAAAGGCCTTGCGATCATTGCCCAGGCAGTCGTAACAAAACACAATGCTGACGTAGCGATCATCCATTGTTTGTGTGGCAAAAGGAGCTTTTCTCTAACGGATAAATGAACCATCACCCCTTGTTCCGCGTAAAGTCCTGTTCCCACGGCACCCGCCAAAGACAGAGCTCCGAGTAAAAGAACCCAAAACCCTGTCTTAGCCAAATCATCTTTTTTTAAAATCCATGCCGCAAAATAAAAGAGCGCGGCACCCATCAGAAACCCGATGGGAAAATGAATAACAAGCGGGTGAATATTCTGTAGGTGCCGCGCTCCCTCTAACATGGCTTTTACTCCACCAACTCGACGGCCACGTACTTATTGCCGCCGTTCTCGTAAAAATCACCTTTAAGAGTGACCTTATCTCCCATCTTACTGATCACGCTTTCGGGTAGACCCGTTTTGTCTTCTTTGGGCAGCACGGTATAAAGCTTTCCCGTGCCGTCTTCGAGAATACTTACAGGAATACCCGCTTTGGCGCAATCAATAGCGCACTGCTTGTGGCCTGGTCCTTTTGCTCCCATAGCCACGTAACAGAGCGAATCAACAAGCTCGCCCTTAATCATCACTTGTTGCATCCCCGCTCCATGGTCATGGCTGTGGCCTTCCTCAGCCAAAACAGGGCCCAATCCCAAAACAAGAGGCAAACCAAACGCCATACCAAGCGCTACAACTTTCTTCATCATACACCCTCCTTATTTTAATGCTGATGCGTTGAATAACCCTTCGTTTCCAATGATTTTCGCAGGCCGCGCCG
>MHFI01000043.1 GCA_001804125.1 Omnitrophica bacterium RIFCSPHIGHO2_02_FULL_51_18 | reverse complement strand
TAACAACGGCGCAAGCTCCGGTTCTCTATGGGCGATGTTTTCCACTCTAATCGACGATGTGGGTGTCACGACGGGGAACAATCTTGCCCTATCCGCCGGCGCCAACTACAACCTCCGCTACGACGGCGCCGCGGCCGGTGATTTGTTGACGATAAACGACGCGGCGGCCATCGGGGACTTAAACGGCGACGGATTCTCGGACCTCGTGATAGGGGCAACAAGTGCCGACAATAACGGCGCAGGTTCCGGATCCGTCTACGTGATGTTTTCGACGCTCATCGACGACGTCGGGGCCTCAACCGGCAACAACAAATCCCTGGCCGCCGGCGCCAACTACAACCTCCGCTACGACGGCGCCGCGGCCGGTGACTTTTTGCCGGATACCAACGCAACGGGCTGTATTGTTATCGGCGATGTCGACGCGGATGGCCGCGCGGATCTGATACTTCCCGCGATGGGTGCCGACAATAACGGCGCCAGCTCCGGCTCGGTGTGGGTTATTTCCTCGACGCTTGTCGACGATGTCGGCTGGACAACGGGCAATATCAAGCCCCTTTCTTCGGAGTCAAACTACAGCGTCCGTTACGACGGCGCCGCCGCGAATGATTTCCTCGCGTCCGAAAACGGCATTTTGTCGGGAGACGTGAACGGGGATAATATTTCGGATCTTCTTATGGCTGCCGATTCCGCCGACAATAACGGCGCCAACTCCGGTTCACTTTGGATAGTATTCGCGGCACCCGCCTCAAGCAGTCCTCCACCTTCCTTCGAGGAGGAAGCCTCAGAGATCCAGCGGATCACCGGCTCACTTAACGGCGGGAGCGTTTATGCCGATTTTTCGCGGGGAGCGTCAGACGCTTCGCCGGTGCTCCTTGACACCGGGGGAAAAGATGTCATGGCCGATCGGGCAGGCATCCTTTACGTGCCCAGGTACCTGGAGGACGTGATTGAGGTGATTGAGCGCTCAACCGGCCGCATCTTAAAAAAGATCCCCACAGGCCAGGGGCCGGTGAGCGTTTTGTTGAGCGCGGATGAGAAGAAGTTATTCGTGTTGAACCTCATTGACCGGACGATCCAGTACATCGATATCGAGAGCGAGAAGGTGCTGATGGAGTACCAAATCGTGGTGGATATCCAGGAGGCGGACGCCGCTTCCGTGAAGCCCCGAGACCTTCTGAACCGAAATCTCCAAAAACTGATTGACCCTGCGCTATGAAGAAAATTTTAATTGCATTATTGGTCTTGGCGGCTCTCAGCGCGGTCACGCTGAACCTCCTTTCGCGCAAAGCGCCTGAATTTTTAAGGGAATCGATTGAACGCGCGCTGAATAAGAAAGTCATGATTCAGTCGATCGAATATCAATTTCCGTGGGTATTTGAACTAAGAGGCTTCCAGATTCAAGAAAAAGATCCTTTTGAAGGGGAGGAGTCATTTGTCGTCGACCAGGTACACCTCGAGGTTTCGCCGCTCAGCCTCTCAAGCAAAAAGCTCGTTCTCAATAAAGTCCAGGTTGAAAATGCGAATATTGTGGTCCGCAAATACCGCGGCAAGCTTTTTCATGCGTTGTCGGATACGATGAAAACGGTTGGTGAGGACACGGGAATTGTGCAGGCGGGCGGGTCCGTGAAAGGCGAAGCGGCGCGGATGCCTCTGGATATTCACAAATTTTTTATCGCGCGCAGTCATTTTAAATTTATTGATTATGATGTCGAACAAAACGGCTTTGTCGTGACATTTGACGGGATCGACGCCAAAATCAGGGATATCCGCCTGCCGTTTTCATCCGGCAGAACTTATTACGACCTGAGCGCGCGCCTGGTCCAGGGGCGCGGTCAAAAGGCCGCCGAAGCAAAGATTTCCGGATGGACGGAGTTTGCGGACATCGGCACCGACGTAAATATCAATATGAGCGGCGTCTTTCTGCCGTATTTCCGGCCTTATTACGCGCAGGTGACGCCGGCGAGCATCGAGGACGGTTTTCTGGACTTGAGGACGAATATCCGCATCTTAAATAAAGATTTGACGGCCAGCGTGGATCTTGAGATGATAAATCTTCTTTTTCAATCCTACGAGGATGAAAATCAGCTCTTCGGGTTGAAGGCGGATGAGCTTCTTTCATTCCTCAAGGACCGCTCAGGCAGGCTCAGGTTTCAGATCGTGGTGAAATGGAACATCGCCGACCGCTCGGCAAGCCCGCGGGACGCGATTCGCAGGAGCATCGAGCGTTCGCTGAAAAGCACCGTATTGGGCAATATCGGGAACATTCTTCAGAAAACGATTGAGAAAATCAGTGAAAAAGGCGGTTTTGAGCAGGCCAATAACGACCCGGGCGGCATTGTCAGCAAAATAAAGAGTTTCTTTAAATAATTACGGCGGCTATGGTGTAGTGGTAGCACGAGAGATTGTGGCTCTCTTAGCACGGGTTCAAATCCCGTTAGTCGCCCCAGATTTTTCAGAATAGAAAAAGAAGAGGTTTGTTTTGAGAAAAAAAATACTGGTCGTGGAGGATGACCGGGACTACCAGGCGGTTTTACGCTTGATGCTGCAGCGCGCGGGGTATGAGACGGAAGAATGCCGTTTCGGCAGCAATGCGCTGCCTCGATTGCTGGCCAAGGACATAGATCTCGTGATGTTGGACTACATGATGCCGGATGAAAAAGGCGACGAGATAAGTCACAGCATCAAAAGCATGGAGACGCTTAAAAAGCTGCCCATCCTGATCGTCACCGGGCACCATGAGCTGAGCGAAGAGTTCTTTAAAGGCATGGGCGCCCAGGAAGTGCTGTACAAGCCCGTGAACTATGATGAATTGGTTGATAAGGTCAAAAAGTGTTTGAAGGATTAAAAAAGTTTTCTCTTCCCAAGCGGCCAAAAGGGCTGTAAACTTGTGGGCACAAATGGAAGCTGCGCAGGTTCTGCCACGTTCCAAACCCAAGCTTATCTGGGTCAATATCCTATTTTTTATTTTCACGGGATTTTTGGCTTTGATGTCGCCGTTTTATGTCTGGCGGTACGGCCTGGCTTGGCAGGAAATCGCACTTTTTGCGCTTTTTACGGCGGCGACGGGCTTAAGCATCACGGTCGGGTATCACCGGTATTTCGCGCACCGTACGTTTGAGGCGAACCCGGTAGTCAATTTTCTCGTCTTATTTTTCGGCGCGGCCGCGTTTGAACAATCTGCGCTTTACTGGGCCTCGCAGCACCGCGACCATCACCGCTACGTGGACACCGACCGGGATCCTTACAACATCAAAAAAGGGTTTTTCTACGCGCATATCGGATGGCTTATTTTTTGGGAACACACGATTGATTACGACAACGTCAGGGATCTCCAGAAAAACAAGCTCCTGGTGCACCAGAACGACTCCTATCTTCTCTGGGCTGTTTCTTCGGGGGTTTTGTTGCCGCTCCTTATCGGCTTTTTGACGGGCCATCTGCTCGGTGCGCTCCTTGTGGGCGTGGGCGCGCGCCTGGCGCTGGTGCACCACTCCACCTTCTCCATCAATTCGGTCTGTCACACATTCGGCAAGGCCACGTATGATATCTACGCCAGCGCCCGCGATCACTGGTTTGTCGCATTTTTGACAAACGGCGAGGGTTATCATAATTTTCATCACCGCTTCGCGGGCGATTATCGCAACGGGGTGCGCTGGTACCAGTGGGACCCCAGCAAGTGGGCGATTGCGATCTTGGCGAAGCTGGGACTCGCGTGGGACTTAAAGCGCGTGTCGCGCTTCAGCGTTCTTCATGCAAAACTCGCCGCCGAGCACCGTCGCGCGCATGATCTTCTTTTGAAAGCCAGGCTGCATCACCGGCTCGATAAAATCCGCGAAAGTCTGAAGACCCAATACGACAAGCTCCTTGAGCGCCTTTCGCATTGGGAAACCATTTCCAATAAATACCAATCCTTTATTATCGACAAGGCGTCCGCTTTCCGCGCAGCACGCCTGCGCGTTTTGGCCACCAGGGAAACGCACGCCCGACACCAGTTTCGTAAGGCCTATCGGGAATGGGCCTACCTCATCAAGGGCCAGCTCCCGAATCCCGAACTCCTGTCATATTACTGAGTTTTCACCAAATAATGGGTACACTGGAAGCCCCAGCTTTGGTCGTATGTAAGGCGCGACGACGAGGCATAGTAGTAACTATGCCGAGGAGGAGCAACGCCGCAGACGGCCAGAGATGGGGCTTCCCCGAATGGGCTGGCCGCTTTTGGGCTGCGCCTGCGTCGCTCGTCGTCGGCATAGTTAATACTATGCCTCCTCCTCGACTCCTTGTCTCGCTCCAAAATCGGCTCAGCCAGTGTACCCATTATTTGGTGAAAGCTCAGTAAGCTTGAAGTCAACAACGAAAAGCACGAGTATCCTTATCGTCGATGATGAACCGGATATCCTGAGGCTTTTGAAGCTGCGCTTTGAAAAGCAGGGCTGTGGTAGAATGAATGCACTTTTATATTGCGCCTGTAGCTCAATTGGATAGAGCGCTTCCCTCCGAAGGAAGAGGTTGCTGGTTCAAGTCCTGCCAGGCGCATACCTTGGTTTCACGTTGTCAGGAAGGGCAATTTTAGTTAAAATGCTTTCTCGCGATCCCTGAGTTGGAAAGTTTCGCCGGGTTTCGCGCCGCTAGCTCAGTCGGTAGAGGCCGCAAATTCTTATTTGCGGCACTCCGCGCCGATCTGGAGGATCGGCGCTACGCAGCTTCCGCCACTCCGCCAAGGGACGGATTCGTCCTCTGGCGAAAAATCGCGGCGGGAAAGAAGGATTCGCGCCGCTAGCTCAGTCGGTAGAGCAGCTGACTCTTAATCAGCGGGTCGCAGGTTCGATCCCTGCGCGGCGCACCAAGTTTTTCAGGTGTGGGTAGGGATCGAAGAGAGCGCCGCGCCGCCGGTGGCGGAAAAGCGCCCTCTGGCGCGTCAGCGGCGCGAATGCCCGACCTGAAGCGAGCGTCCACTGGACGCGAGCGGAAGGCGGCGATCCCTGCGCGGCGCACAGATTTGTTGTGGAATTCGTAGGTTGTGTGAGTGTAGTAGTCCCGTCTCGGCGCCTGGGCCGGCGCCTCGCGGGATCAATTCGCACGGGCGACTTGACGCTCCTTTCAGTCGCGTAAGTCGCGTGCTCATTGGGGCGGATGGCGAAATTGGCAGACGCGCGAGCCTTAGGAGCTCGTGGGGCAACCCTTGGAGGTTCAAATCCTCTTCCGCCCACTCCTTCGCTCCGCTTTGCGGAGCTTCGGAGTGCAAGCATTTTGCGAAGGAGTGTCCCCCGAAGCCTTGGCGTAGGGGGACGTTTTAGAGAAGAGAATAAAGTTTAGATTTTTATGCGGGAGTAACTCAGCGGTAGAGTGCAACCTTGCCAAGGTTGAGGTCGAGGGTTCGAATCCCTTCTCCCGCTCCACTCCTTCGCCCTCCTACGCTCCTTTTGGGAGCTTCGGAGGGCTTCGGAGTGCAAGAGCACTCCATAGCTTGCAGCGCAAGCGACGGAGTGCGGGCACCTTGCAAAGGAGTGTCCTCCGAAGCTTTAGCGTAGGAGGACCTAGTAAAAGAAGAGGATTCGAATAGAGCCGCCGACCGTGGAATTATTTATCTTATAAATAATCAAAGGAGCCTCCGGGTATAATATGAAAATCATAGACTTTCTGAACGAAAAGGCTGTTGTCGCGAATATGAAGGCAGTGACCAAAGAAGCGGCGATTCGCGAACTTGTCGATAGCCTTGCCAAGGCGGAAGGTATCCGGAATAAAGAGGAGCTCATTAAAGTTTTGATGAATCGTGAGACGCTGGGCAGCACCGGGATCGGCCAGGGAGTGGGTATTCCTCACGGTAAGACAAACACCGTTAAAAAACTCGTGGCGGCTTTCGGTATCTGCCATCAGGGAATCAATTTCGACGCGCTCGACGGCGAGCCGGTTTATCTTTTTTTTCTTCTCATTGCACCCGAAGATTCCGCAGGGCCTCATCTTAAAGGACTTGCCAGGATATCCCGCCTTCTTAAAGATAAGTATTTCAGAGAGTCTTTGAAGGCCATGACGGATGAAAAAGCCATTCTGAAGCTCATCAAAGAAGAAGACGCTAAGAAACCGTAACACAAAACAAGAAGTAAGCGGTAAGCGTTAAGCGATAAGCAGGCCAATATTATCGGCATTGTTTACTTAACGCTTATCGCAAAATAATTTAATTGGATTTACTTTATGGGTCTGTTCAAATGGTTATATCCCGGTATGAGAGTGAAGCGCTGGGTGTTTTTGTGCGCGTTTGGGATCATCTTGTGCTCGATGGGGTTTGTGCTGACAATCATTGACAATCAGAAGACAAGCGGCAGTCTTGTCGTGCTTTTTGGTACGGCGCTGGTGGCCGTCAGCATCCGGAAGATCATTAAATCGGTCGTGACCGTGCTCCTGCCCCAAAGAGAGGGGGAACTCGTGAACATCATGTACCAAAAACGGTACCTGGAAAGAGGTCCCAGGATCGTCGCGATCGGCGGCGGCTCGGGGCTGTCGGTGCTGCTGCACGGTCTTAAGGAGCTTACTTCGAATATTACGGCGATTGTGACCGTGGCCGATGACGGAGGCTCGTCGGGACGCTTGAGGAGCCAGTTCAATATGCCGCCTCCGGGCGATATCCGCAACTGTCTGGTGGCGCTTGCCGACGCGGAGCCGATGATGAGCGACCTGTTTCAATTCCGGTTTCAGGAAGAGGCCGGCGATCTCGCCGGACACAGCTTCGGCAATCTTTTTATTCTGGCGATGCTTAAAGTAACGGGCGATTTCGAAAAGGCCATTAAAGCCTCCAGCAAGATCCTTGCGATCCGGGGGCATGTGATTCCTTCCACGCTTAAAAAAGTGACGCTGGCCGCTTTGCATAGGAACGGCACCGAGACGCAGGGCGAAAGCAATATTTCAAAGGCCACAGACCCGATCGAACGATTGTATCTGAAACCCGAAGGGTGCAGTGCCACCGAAGATGCGCTTCAGGCCATTCAGAATGCCGAGTGCATCGTGATAGGCCCCGGCAGCCTGTACACGAGCATTTTGCCCAATTTGCTGATCGAAAACTTGAGTGACGCGCTTGCCCGCTCGACGGTGCCCAAGATCTATATTTGCAATGTGATGACCCAGCCGCATGAAACAGACCGTTTTACGGCATTTGATCATGTGAATACGATTGTCGAGCACGCCCGCCCGGATATTTTAAGCCACGTGATTGTGAACGTCGGCAGGATCGCCCAGAGCCCGCTCAAAAAATATGCGAAGGAACAGGCATTTCCCGTGGATCCCGATATCACCCGCATCCGTGCGTTCGGTTATGAGGTGATCGAATCCGATATTCAAAACAGCATGGACATGATTCGTCACAACCCGAGAAAATTGTCGAAGCTCATCACGGACATTATCGGCGCTTCCAAGAAGAAAACGGCCGATTTGGAAAGACGCCGGAGAAAGATTTTGTATGCCCGAAACCACGCCTAAGAACCTCATTCTCTGCGTTCATTCACATCAGCCGGTCGGAAATTTCGACTCCGTTTTTAAGGACGCCTATGACCGGTCCTACAAGCCGTTTTTTGAGGTGTTGGACCGCCACGCTTCCATCAGAATCGCCTGTCATTTTTCGGGAAGCCTCATCGACTGGCTGGAGGCGCACCAACCGGATTTTATCCGCCTTTTGAAAACGATGGCCCGAAGGGGACAGCTTGAGTTTATCGGGGGTGGTTATTATGAGCCGATTTACGGCTTTATTCCTAAAAACGACCTGGTGGGCCAGATTGAAATGATGTCCTGGAAAATCAAAGCGCTTTTCGGCAAGGTGCCGGAGGGGGTGTGGCTGACCGAAAGAGTTTGGGACCCTGATTTAACCGCTCCCTTGGCAGGCGCCGGCGTCCAGTACACGATTTTGGACGATTTTCATTTTGAGAGTACGGGCAAGGCGTCTCCGGTGACCGGGTACTATCGGGCCAAGAGCGGGGATAAGGAACTGGATTTGTTCGCTTCGATGAAGCAGCTTCGATACCTCATGCCTTTTCGCAAGGCGGAGGAGACCCTCAAGTTCATTCACTCAAGTGCCGCGCAGCCTCAGGATGTTTTTGTGTTTGCCGATGACTGCGAGAAATTTGGCCTATGGCCGGGCACTTACGATTGGGTTTACAACCAGGGGTGGTTGGACCATTTTCTGACGCTCCTGGAAAAAGACGAATCGATACGGCTTTACACGTTTTCACAATTTCGCAGAAAATTCAAACCGAAAGGATTCGTGAAAATTCCGCACGCCAGTTACAGCGAGATGATGGAGTGGTCCGGCGGCCGGTTTTATAATTTTTTGAATAAATACCCGGAGAGCCGTTACATGCGCGATCGTATGTGGGGCATCAGCCGGAATTTGCAGAAAGCGATCTCCAAAAACGGCTCACACGCCCCGAAACTTGGCCAGAAAGCCAGAGAGAGCCTCTACAAGGCCCAGTGCAATTGCCCGTATTGGCACGGCGTGTTCGGGGGGCTCTATTTGCATCATCTGCGCTCGGCGGTATTTGAAAATCTGATTAAGGCGGACAGCTTGATCCATGCGCATTCCCATAAAGGGTCCGGCCATGAGATGGAATGCGTCGGGTTTGAATCCGGCGATCGCTGGCAGTTGCGCCAGAAGGAACTCGTGAGTTTTTTTAATCCCCGCTACGGCGCAAGCCTTGAAGAACTTGATTTTACCCCCAAAGCCGTGAACCTCATGTGCAATCTTCAGCGCCATAAGGAGCCGTACCATGAGACGGTTTTGAAGAAAAAGCCGGTGATGGCGGGTTCCTCGGAGCCGCTTTCGATTCATGAGCTCTTGGGCAGCAAGGAAAGCGGCCTCGAAAAGCATTTGCATTACGACCTTTATCGGCGGCTTTCTTTCATGGATCATCTATTTGACAGGCCGATCACGCTCGAGGCATTCAGCGAATGTTCTTATAAAGAAAGGGGTGATTTTATCAACGCCGCTTACAAAGCCAGGCGGATACCGGCCAAAGATGCGCTTGAGAAAATTTTGTTTGAGCGAAAAGGTGTAGTGGAGATCGGCGGTCGGAAACTCCCGCTCCGCCTCAAAAAAACGGTGGCTCCGGTCCGTGGGAATTCCCTCGAGGTCAGTTATGAATGGACCAATGAAAGCCGCTCTGCCGTTTCGTTTGTGTTCGGCAATGAGTTCAATTTCTCCATCGGCGATGACTACGCAAGAAAAAGCGTGAGCGAAAAAAGCGTCCGGGAATGGATATTTCACGATTCATGGCGCGGGATCCAAATCCGCCTGGAGATGCAAGCGGAGGTTTGGCTCTTGGCGGCTCCGGTTGAAACGGTTTCCGAGTCGGAAATGGGGTTGGAACGCACGTACCAGGAATTGGGCGTGCTTTTGCAAAGAAAAGTTAAGTTGAAACCGGGCGAGGCCAAGGAGCATCGAGTCACACTGACGGTAAGCTGATTCGCTTAAACGAGTTTTTTAGGCATGCTGATTAAAAGGAAAATAAAAATCAAGAATCCTCAGGGACTGCATGCCCGGCCTGCATCCACTTTTGTCAGGACAGCCAATAAGTATGAATCGGACATTACGGTCAAGAAAGGGTCGGACAAGGTGAACGGGAAATCCATCATGGGTCTTTTAATGCTGGCCGCCAGCGAAGGAAGCCAGATTGAATTAGAAATCAGCGGCCCCGACGCTCAAGAGGCCATGCAGGAACTTGAGGGTTTTCTGTTAAGCGATAAAGAGGAAGAGCATCCGTGACCCCACCACCTCCGTTTGCGTCTTCGACGCGCGCAACACAGTTTTTAAGAGTTGAATTGCGCAGAATCG
The DNA here is from genome assembly GCA_001804125.1 of Omnitrophica bacterium RIFCSPHIGHO2_02_FULL_51_18. Taxonomy (GTDB): domain Bacteria; phylum Omnitrophota; class Gorgyraeia; order 2-02-FULL-51-18; family 2-02-FULL-51-18; genus 2-02-FULL-51-18. The sequence continues at coordinate 11,697 of MHFI01000043.1, read as the reverse complement.
CGCTGTGCGCGATTCTGACGGAGGTGGTGGGGTGAAGAAACTAAAGGGAATAGCCGCGTCCCCGGGCATTGTGATGGGCCGAGCCCTCGTGATCGGCAGCGAGGATATTTCCATTCCGAAAAAAACCATAAAAGAATCCGCGATCCCCAGGGAGATCACTCGGTTTGAGGATGCGCTCACAAAAACCCGCGCGGAAATTCTCAATATCCGTGACAAGGTGACTCACGAAATCGGCAAAGAGCACGGGGATATTTTCAATGCGCATCTTCTGGTGATCGAAGACCGGGCGCTCATCGAAGAGGTAATCAACCAAATCAAGAAGGACAGGCTTGCCTGCGATTACATCCTCTCGCAAGTGCTGAAGAAGTACATGGAGTCGTTCCTTAAGATCGACGATGAATATTTAAGGGAGAGGGTCAGCGACATCAATGATGTCGGGCGGCGTATCATGCGTCATTTGGTCGGCACGCAGAAGATGCCGCTTGCGGAACTTAAGGAAAAAGCGGTCATCGTCGCTTATGACCTGTCGCCGAGCGATACGGCGATCATGCACCGGCGGAACGTGATCGGTTTTGTGACCGATATCGGCGGCCGCACCTCCCATACCGCGATCATGGCTAAATCGCTGGAAATTCCGGCGGTCGTCGGCATCGAATACGCCACCCGGGAGATTAAGGACGGCGATGTTGTGATTGTGGACGGGTCTGGGGGGACCGTGATTGCGAATCCTTCCCTCATCGAAGTTCAAAAATACAAGCAGGAACAGACCCGCTACGACGAATTCAACAAAGCGCTTAAAAAATTCAAGGACCTGCCGTGTATCACGGCCGACGGCCGGCGCATCGAGCTTTCGGCGAATATTGAGCTTCCGGAAGAGATGGATTCGGTCATTTCCCACGGCGCCGACGGCATCGGGCTTTACCGCACGGAGTTTTTGTACATGAACCGCGTGGATTTACCGGATGAAGAAGAGCAATATCACGCGTATAAGAAAGTAGTTTCAAGAATGGGCCCAAGGCCCGTGATTGTCCGCACGTTCGACTTGGGCGGCGATAAATTTCTGTCGCATCTTGAGATGCCGAAGGAAATGAACCCGTTCCTGGGGTGGCGCGCGATCCGTTTTTGCCTGGCAAGGCCCGAAATATTCAAGCAGCAGCTTCGCGCGATTTTACGCGCTTCGGCGCACGGCAAGCTTCGCATGATGTATCCGATGATTTCGGGAATTGCCGAGCTTAAAGAAGCCAATCAACTCCTTAAAGAATGCAAGACGGAGCTCAAATCAAAAAAAATTGCGTTTGATGAGAAAATGGAGGTGGGCGCGATGATTGAGATCCCCTCGGCGGCGATCACCTGTGACATTTTAGCGGCCGAAGTCGATTTTTTCAGCATCGGCACCAATGACCTGATTCAATATGCGCTGGCCGTGGACCGCATCAACGAAAAAATAGCCTACCTGTATGAGCCCGCCCATCCGGCCGTGCTGCGCCTTGTAAAAATGATCATCGAGACGGGCCACTCGAAGAAGATATGGGTCGGCATGTGCGGTGAAATGGCCGGGGACGCGGTGCTGACCCCCGTGCTCTTAGGGCTGGGCCTGGATGAGATATCTACGTCGCCGGTGCTTCTTCCCGAAATCAAGAAGATCATCCGGCTCATGAGTTACGAAGAATCCCAGGAAATCGCCCGGCACGCGCTGACGCTGACAACAGGCGTCGACGTTGTCCATTTCCTAAAACAAAAGAGAGAAGAGATCCTTAAAAGATCGCGTTCTAAAAAGTAGAAAGACTCCTTGTGAAGGCCGTTATTCTTGCCGCAGGTTATGCCACCCGTTTGTATCCGTTGACGCTCAATACTCCGAAGTGTCTTTTAAAAATCGGGAAGCAGACCCTTCTTGACTCTTTATGCCGGAAGCTTGAAGCCGTTTCAAAAGTGGATGAAATCCTGATCGTGACGAATGAAAAGTTTTTCGGTCGACTCGAGTCGTGGAGGAACCGGGTGTCGCTGCGGTGCCCGGTCCGGGTGTTGAATGACGGCACGACCTCCAACGAAACGCGGCTCGGCGCCATCGGTGATTTTAATTTTTTGATCCGAGAATGCAAGATCGACAGGGACGTGCTGATGCTTGCAAGCGATAACTTGTTTGAAGACGCCCTTGTGGAATTTGTGAAGTTTTGCGAAACCAAGAGGGAACTCGTCTCGGTCGGCTTGCATGACATCGGTGACCCAAAACTTGCTTCCAAAAAGTTTGGCGTGTTGGAAATCGATGCCTCCGGCCGGGTGGTGGGGATGGAGGAGAAGCCGGAACACCCGAAGTCGGGCCTGATCGGCATGGGAGTTTACTTTTTCCCACGGAATACACTCCGGACTGTCGCGGAGTATTTAGCTGAAGGACCGGCCAAGGACGCCCCCGGCTATTATCTGCAGTGGCTCCACGGCCGGGTCGAAATTTTTGGTTTTTTGTTTAAGGGGCTGTGGTATGATATCGGCGATTTAAACGCGCTGGAAGAAGCCAGAAAAATTTTTGGAGAAAATTAAGTGATGAAACGCAAGAGTTATCTATTCACCTCGGAAAGTGTCACGGAGGGCCATCCGGACAAGGTGGCGGACCAGATTTCCGACGCTGTGTTGGACGCGATCTTGGAAAAGGACCCGAGCGGCCGCGTCGCTTGTGAGACGCTCGTGACCACGGGCCTGGCCTTTGTGGCGGGCGAAATCACGACTTCCTGTTATGTGGACATCCCGAAGATCGTGCGTTCCACGATCAAAAAAATAGGTTATGACGATCCGGCTTATGGATTTGATTATCAGACTTGTGCCGTGATTACCTCGATCCAAGGCCAATCGCCCGATATCGCGCTGGGTGTGGACAGCGGCGGCGCCGGCGACCAGGGGATGATGTTTGGTTACGCGACTGACGAGACGCCGGAGTACATGCCGCTTCCCATTTCTTTGGCGCACAAGCTGACGCGCCGCGTGGCGGAGCTTCGCAAAAATAAAATCCTGCCGCATTTGCGGCCGGACGGAAAATCGCAAGTCACTGTGGAATATGCGGAGGACAAGCCCATTGCGGTGCATACGGTGGTCGTGAGCGTTCATCATGACCGGAAGGCCACGCTTTCACAAATTGCGCATGATATCAAAAAGTACGTGATTGAGAAGGTTATTCCCGCCAGGTATCTTACCAAAAGGACAAGAATTCTGATCAATCCTACGGGCCGTTTTGAAGTCGGCGGGCCCCAGGCGGATTCGGGGCTCACCGGGCGTAAGATCATCGCCGACACTTACGGCGGCGTGGGCTCTCACGGCGGGGGCGCTTTTTCAGGCAAAGACCCGACAAAAGTCGACCGGTCCGCTTCCTATATGGCGAGGTATGTGGCCAAGAACCTTGTGGCGGCCAAGCTGGCCAAAAAATGTGAGATCCAGGTCGCTTATGCGATAGGCATTGCCGAGCCTGTGTCGCTGATGATCAACACGTTTGGCACCGGCAAACGCTCGGATGAGGACATGAGAAAGCTCGTGTTAAAGAATTTTGACCTGACGCCCAACGGGATCATCCGGGATCTTAAATTGCGCCGACCGATCTATTTTAAAACGGCAGTCTACGGCCATTTTGGGCGCGACAAAGAAGGTTTTTCCTGGGAAGAATTGGACAAAACGGCACAACTTCAGAAAGAGCTTTAGTGAAATACGATATTAAAAATGCCCGGCTGGCGCCTGCCGGCAAGTCCCGCATCGAATGGGCCTCGACGCAGATGCCGGTGCTTGAGTTCATCCGCAAGCGGTTTTCAAAGGAAAGGCCCCTGAAGGGCTTAAGGCTTTCCGCGTGTCTCCATGTGACCTGCGAGACCGCAAACCTTGCGATTACGCTAAAAAGCGGTGGCGCGAACGTGGTGCTCGTCGCCTCCAACCCTTTGAGCACGCAGGATGACATTTCGGCGTCTTTGGTGAAGCACTTCGGGATTCCTGTTTTTGCGATCCGCGGCGAAAACCGGAAAACTTATTATTCGCACATTTACGCCGCACTCGATCATCACCCTCACATCACGATGGATGACGGCGCGGACCTTGTCTCCGCTATTCATAAGGAACCCGGCAAGTATAAGAAAAGTATATTCGCCGGCACCGAAGAAACCACGACGGGCGTAGTGCGTTTGAGGAGCCTCGAAGGCCAGGGGCGGCTTCTGTATCCGATTGTGGCCGTGAATGATGCCGACACGAAGCATTTTTTTGACAATCGTTACGGCACGGGCCAGTCCACGATCGACGGAATCATACGCGCGACGAATATTTTATTGGCAGGGTCGGTCGTGGTGGTTTGCGGTTACGGGTGGTGCGGCCGCGGCGTCGCTTCGCGTGCGCGCGGCATGGGCGCCAAGGTGATTGTGACGGAAGTCGACCCTTTGAGGGCACTGGAGGCCGTCATGGACGGTTTTCAGGTGATGCCGATGGACCAGGCGGCGCGTCAGGGCGATGTGTTCATCACGGTGACCGGCAACACAAGCGTTTTGAGAAAAGAGCATTTCGTTAAAATGAAAGACCGCGCGATTATTTCAAACTCCGGCCATTTTGATGTCGAGATCGATATTCGCCATTTGAAGAAAATGACGAAGAAAACCCGCCGGGTGCGCGAAAATGTGCAGGAATTCATGCTTCCGAATCATAAGCGGATTTTTCTCCTGGCGGAGGGGCGGCTCGTGAATCTAGGCGCAGCCGAAGGCCATCCGGCGACGGTGATGGACATGAGTTTTGCCAATCAGGCGCTTTCGGCCGAGTGGGTCACGCAGTTTCATGAGTCACTGGAAAGAAAGGTATACCGCGTCCCGGAGGACATCGACAAGGAAATCGCGCGTCTGAAGCTCCGCAGCATGGATGTGAACATAGACGTGCTGACGACGCAACAGGCGAAATACCTTTCAGGCTGGGAAGTCGGGACCTGATTTCCCCAGAACCTGTAGGTTCTAGCTTGTTTTTCTCATAAGATAAATCCCTACAAACAAGAAAATGATGTTTGCAGACCACGCGGACAAAAGCGGCGGGAGCGTGCCCCCTTTTCCGAGCGCCAGGCAGATAGACTCTATTCCGTAGTACAGCACCACAACGAAGAGGCTTGTGCCGATGCCGATCACCGCGCTGCCGCGCCCGGTTTTCATCGCAAGCGGCGCTCCCACCAGTAGGATGATGCAGCTCACGAACGGAAGCGCGACTTTGTGGTAGAAGTCCACCCGCAGGCGATGAACCAGTCTTTTTCCGGCCCCGTTCAATTTTTCGATGTATTCCCCGAGCTGTCGGGCGCTCATAAACTCCACCTGCGAAGCCTCGCGGATAAAGTCCTGCGGTTTGTCGGGGATATCGAGCGTCGTTTCCGGGAGCACCGAGGGCTCTCCGACCATTTCCCCGTTTTCATCCATCTGATACTGGATCACGTCGTTTAAGACCCAGTGATCGTCGTCGTAATACGCTTTTTTCGCGCGGGCGATTGAACGCATGACATTCCCGGGACTGTCTTCGAGAATCACGACGTCGTGAAGCGTTTTGTTCACAAGCTCGAGCTCCCGCGCATAAATCATGTGGTGGTTTTGTCCGTAGATCGCCACATTTTTAATCGCGCGCTCACCCAGATTTTTTTTGCCCTTTGTGATCAGCCCGTCAAAAATTGCGGTGGAGGTGATTGTGGTCTTCGGCACCACGGTTTCATTGATGAGGAGGATTGAAAAACTGATCAGGATGCCCGTGAAAAGGTAAGGGGAGAGGATCCGGAACGCACTCACGCCGCTGGCCTTGAGCGCAATAATTTCGTTGTGACGATTTAAGTGCCCGAGGACATAAAGGATCGCGACCAGAATCGAAATCGGGATGATTTGCACGAGTAGCGCCGGCAAGAGGAAGAAATAATAGCTTAAAATGATCCTGAGGTTGGAGCCGTATTTGATGTATTCGTCGAGGTTATTGAAGCTGTCAATGATGGTGAAGACGACCGAAAACAATACAAGGCAGTAAAAGAAAGGAAACAGGAATCCTTTGAGCAGGTAGCGGTCGAGTATTCTCATGTCAGTTTTTCTGGAGTCTTACAAAAAAGAACGCCCCAAGCCCCCCCACGACAAGGTTTGAGAATTGTAATGCGAGAAAGGGGGGTGCGAGTCCTTTCTGGGCCAGCGCTTTTCCTCCAATCAAGAGCACCCAATAAAGCACCATCAGCGCAAGGCTCAAGCCGAAGCTGATGGATTTCTCGGCGCGTCGCGAGGTGATGCCGAGCGGAATGCCTATCAAGATGAATGCAAGGCTTGAAAATGCCAGCGCGATTTTATTGTGGATCTCCGTGGACAACGGGTAAGTCGCCGTGATGCCGGCCTCTCCGAGCCTTTTGATTTCATCCGACAACTCATGGATCGTCATGTCCTTTGGTTTTTTGCCGAGTTTTTCCGATTCCCTGAGCGCGGAGACGTTGAGCGGAAGATCGTAGGTCTTGAAATTCAGCTTGTAGAGTTTGGAAGGGTCCTTCGGATCCGGTTCGTCGCTCGTGCCGTTCACAAGCTTCAGCTTAATAAGGCCTTTTTCGGGGATGGAGATGATCTCTCCTTTCTCCGCGATGATCGTGCGCGTCGGGCGGCCTTCCTGGGGCTGGTAGATGCGGATGCCGTTCAGGTGGCTCCTGTCAATTTCGTAGATGAATATCACAAAGTTTTTAAAGCGCTTGATGAAGGTGCCTTCTTCAAGCGCGGCTGAAGGGCTCTCCATGCCGATTTGTTCCAGAATCAGGCGGTAGGTGTAGTGACAGTTCGAGGCAATCTTGTCCGACAAAAGCAGGGAAAAAAGGCAAATGACGAAAACGAATGCCAGAAGGGGTTTTGCCATTTGAAGGAGGCTCACCCCGCTGGCGCGTACGGCCATGATTTCATTGTCGTGGGAAAGCTTGCCGAATGTTAAAAGTGTCGAAATGAGCACGGCCATCGGAATCAAAAAAATCAGCACAAACGGCAGCGAGTGGAGGAGCATTTTGAGGATAAGCACGAGGTTGACGTCCTTATTGAAGATAAGATCCGCCATTTGCACGACCCCGCGCCCCAGGAGGAATACGAATACCAGAGAAAACAGCGATCCGAAGAACGGGAACAGAAATTCACCGAGCAGATGGTTTCTCAGGATTTTCATTTTCAAATGCCCCTCGCGCATGCGAGCACGATAACCGATGAAGCACCGCTTTCTTTTAGTGTGCGCGCGCATTCAGAGGTTGTTTGGCCGGTGGTCAGGATATCGTCAACCAAAAGGATTCTTTTCAGTTTAAACGCTTCGGCGTTTGTGACCGTGAAGCATCCTTTCACATTTTGTTCGCGGGCGGATTTGGCCATTCGGTGCTGGGGCTCGTGCGCGTACCGGCGTTTCAGATGCTTGGACAAATCCGGCAGGCGCCGCCAGGCGCTTATTCCTGCGGACAAAAGCTCCGATTGATTGAAACCGCGCGCTCTTTTTTTGGCCGGATCGAGCGGCACCGCTGCGACCGCATCCCACGCGAGATCGTCCATAGAGACTTCCATAAATTTTTGCATGATTTTCAGAAAATAATGCTTCAAATACTTCCGCCCCTCAAACTTATACGTGTGCAGGAGCTTCTTCATTTTGCCCTCATAGGGCGTGCAGGAAAATGCGCGGTCAAAGTGAAAATGCTTGTCCCAGCACTCTGAACAACGGTCGGTTTCAGTCTTCAGGCCCCGGCCGCAGGAAACGCAGTGCGGTCCGGGGATCAGCACAATCCCGGATTCACAGCGCCCGCAGACTCCCGTGACCGGATAGACAGGAGCGGGCGCGCCGCAGATTTCACAGGCTGCCGGGAATGCGAGAGAAAGCAAGGATTCCACCCATGGCGCAGGCATCACGAGGCCACTATAACACCCGCATTCTTTGTTTGTCTAGCGTTCATGATTCGGTATAATGAAATTACTGAGCTTTCACCAAATGAACACTCAAAGACAAAAAACAATCCTGAAAAACCTCCCCAAGGTCCTGGCCGTACTCAAGGAAGAGGCAAGGCAGTGGAAGGAGCCCGTGGCCGGCACGTTCGCACACGGTGAAAACGCCGTTTTCAAAGTGCTTATTTCCACTGTTTTGAGCCTGAGAACCAAAGACGCGACGACCCAGGAAGCAAGCCATCGCCTGTTTGCAAGCGCCGACAACCCCGCAAAAATGCTTCAATTGAGCGCCTCGGAAATAGAACGCTTGATTTATCCGGTGGGTTTTTACAGGACAAAAGCGAAGAACGTTCTCGGAATCTGCCGCACGCTGCTTGAAAAGTTTGCAGGCCGGGTCCCGGACGATTTGGACACACTATTGAGCTTGAAGGGCGTCGGCCGCAAGACCGCGAATCTTGTCGTCACCGTGGGTTTTCGCAAGCCGGGCATCTGCGTGGACACACATGTTCACCGCATTTGCAACCGGTGGGGGCTTGTGAAAACAAAGACGCCCGCAGAAACCGAGAAGGAGCTGAGGCGTGTGCTGCCTGCGCGGCATTGGGTTACTTTTAACGGCCTTTTGGTGGCCTACGGGCAAAATCTGTGCGTGCCGGTATCTCCCTTTTGCTCCCGTTGCAGGATTTATCGCATTTGTCCGAGGCTCGGCGTCCAAAAAAATCGTTAAAAGACAACTTGGACATGATATACTGGCTTTTCAATTTATGGCGGGAATAAGAAGCAGGACAATTAAAAAAGAGGGGCGCCCCTGGGGCCGGTATGAGATTCTGCTGAAAGAACCGGGGGTGCAGGTTAAGCGCATCGAAGTAAATCCGAAGTCGAGGTTTAGCCTGCAGAAGCACAGCCGTCGCTCCGAAAAATGGATCGTCATAGCGGGAAAAGGCGCCGCGACGCTCGGCGAAAAGACAGTTTCCCTGAAACCGGGGTCTTTTTTAGATATTCCGCGCGGGCTTATTCATCGTGTGCGCAATAATGGCTTGAAACCGCTGGTGTTGATTGAGGTGCAGTTTGGCAGTTATTTGGGCGAAGATGATGTTGTGCGCTTGGAAGATGATTTTGGAAGGTGTTGATTAACGTTGGCATGAGGCCGGCCAGCTTCCCCGTTCTTTTTATTCTGACGCTTTTTGTCCTGAACGGTTGCGCGAAGGCCCCCCGGTCTATGATGGGGGCCGCAGGCTCCGTCCCTCCGTCTTCTGAGGCCTATGGCTTGTATCACACGGTCGTCCGTGGTGAGACACTCTATCGGATCTCCAAGAAGTACAATGTGGATATGGGTGAACTCATGCGCGCAAACCACCTCTATAGCCCAAACGCGCTTGCCTCCGACCAAAAACTGTATATCCCAGGCGCCGCCGTGCCGCCGCCTTTTCAACCTGCTTATCGGGCGGCGGTCCCTCAAAACATCCGGGATTTAGTGGGTCCGAGAAACTCTTCATCGGATTGGAGGACCCTCACCGTCCATCATAGCGCCACGACGCAGGGAAGCGCCCGGCTTTTTGACCGTGACCACCACCGCCGCCGGATGGGCGGTCTTTTTTATCATTTTGTGATCGGCAATGGCACGAACACCGGCGATGGGGAGATCGAGGTGGGTTGGCGCTGGAAAAAACAGGTGAAGGCCAGCCGCCCGAATGATATTCAGATTTGTCTTGTGGGAAACTTTGATAAAGAATATGTCTCCAAAGCGCAATTCAATGGCCTGGCGGACCTTATGGGCGTTTTAAAAGAGCAGTATTCGATTCCTTTGAGCGCCATCCGCAAACACGGAGACATTCGAGGCAAACACACGAATTGCCCCGGCAAGCATTTTCCGTTTGATAGGTTGATGGCACGCCTTGCCAATGACTCAAGATAAGATTGTCAATGCGAAAGACGATGCCCAGATCCGCATCGCCGCCAAGATCCTTTCCGAGGGCGGCGTCGTAGCTTTTCCCACCGAAACCGTTTACGGCCTCGGCGCCGACGTTTTCAATGAAAAAGCGGTGTGCAAAATCTTTGAAATCAAAAAACGCCCGTCATTCGATCCGTTGATAGTCCACGTTTCCGACCCCGCGGAGGCGTCGCTTTTATGGACGGATATCCCGCCGCTGGCTTCGCAGCTCATCCGATATTTTTGGCCGGGGCCTCTCACGCTTGTTTTGCCAAAGAAGGCCGCCGTACCGGACGTTGTCACTTCAGGGCTTCCGACAGTTGCCGTGCGCATGCCAAGAAATGACGCAGCCCTCAAATTGATTCGGTATTTGGGCCATCCGATCGCCGCGCCCAGCGCAAACCTTTTCGGCTACACAAGTCCAACGACCGCGCAGGCGGTATTCGAGGATTTGGGGGAGGGCGTGGAGATGATTTTGGATGATGGTCCCGTGCCGGTGGGACTTGAATCCACGGTTTTGAAAATAGAGGGTACGCTCTGCCGCCTGCTTCGTCCCGGCGGGGTTTCGTTGGAGGAGATAGAAAAATGGGCGCCGGTGGTTTCAACCGATTCGCCGCCGGCCGGTGTTTATGAATCGCCGGGGCTTCTCAGAAGCCATTACGCGCCGTGGACGGCGTTCACGCTTTTTGAAGGCTCCTCCGAAGAACTTTTGAAAGAATTAAAACAGTTGGAAGAAACGCTGAAGGAAAAAGAACTCCCGCTTCCGAGGATCGGCCTGCTTTCTTTTTTTGAGAAACCCAAGTCCTCCTTTTTCGAGGCGGTTGAGGTTTTGAGCGCGAAAAAGGATTTGGTAGAGGCGGCGTCGAATCTCTTTCAAGCGATTCGTAAACTTGATAAAATGCATCTGGATTTGATAGTGGCCCTTAAAACGCCGCGTGAAGGGATAGGGTTTGCAATCATGGACCGCCTTGAAAAGGCAAGTTCCGGCAAGAAAGGCTTTCAGGATTTTCTGGAAAACTGGAAACGGTGAATACTTCCACAGTTTGGGAAACAAGTTTGCCGCTGCCTCTCGTGAACCGCGGCAAAGTGCGCGATATTTACGCGGTGGGCGCAGACAAGCTTTTGATCGTGACTTCGGACCGCTTGAGTGCGTTCGACGTGGTGTTGCCGACCCCGATCCCGGACAAAGGGAAAGTTTTAAATCAGATTTCTCTGTATTGGTTCGAAAAGTTTAAACAAATAGTTCCCAACCACATTCTCACGGCCGATGCGGACCGCATGGGTTTGGATCCCAAGGTACTCAAGGATTTTGGTTCTTCTTTGGCTGGCCGCTCAATCCTCGTGCGCCGCGCGAAGCCTTTGCCGGTGGAGTGCGTGGTCCGCGGGTTTATTGCCGGTTCCGGGTGGAAGGATTATTTGAAGACCGGAAAAGTGTGCGGCCATGCACTGCCGAAAGGGCTTGTGCAGTGCCAGGAATTGTCCGAGCCTCTGTTCACGCCCGCGACCAAGGCCACCGTCGGGCATGACATGAATATCAGTTTCGAAGAAACCGTAAAACTCACCGGCGATAAGATTGCCGAACAAGTGAGGGATCTGTCAATTAAGATTTATAAAGAAGGCGTAAAATACGCCAAGGCCTGTAACATTCTGATTGCCGACACCAAATTCGAATTCGGCCAGCTGGACGGCCGGCTTATTTTAATCGACGAAGTGCTGACGCCCGACAGCTCCCGTTTCTGGCCGAAGGAAACTTACAAACCCGGCCAGGACCAGCCGAGCCTCGACAAGCAGATCGTAAGAAATTACCTTCTGGAATCCGGCTGGAAACAGACGCCGCCCGGCCCCGAACTTCCGCCGAGGATCGCC
>MHFI01000042.1 GCA_001804125.1 Omnitrophica bacterium RIFCSPHIGHO2_02_FULL_51_18 | reverse complement strand
GTTGGAAGCGACGATAAAATTACTTCCGATGAAGCGCGCCTTGCTCAGGGCAAGCGGCGAGGAGCTGGAAGTCTCGAGCACGCGCAGCGAGTCAAGGGGCGGATGTGGTGGCGTGAAAAAATCATCGCCGCTGACGGATCGGAATTTTCAGTCACGCATGAGGAACGGTCTTATGAAGACACGCCGGTATACCGGTTGGGCGTTTGGTTTGGCGGGCGGCAGGTGGGTTATCTGCATATGCTTATCCGGACGGAAAGACAGTCTGGCAAGTTGATCGCGGTGGTACAGAATAAAATCAACGAGCATGGTGTTTCACTTGAGAACACCTACGGCGTGTCTGTAGAATCCACGCTGCATGAGAAATATATCGGCGTTGGAGAGAGTTTGATCGCCTCGGCGATGGACGAGGCGGAAGCTGCCGGTGCAAGCCGGCTTGAGATGCGCGACATCGATTTCAACAAGCAGTTTATTTACCTCAAAATGGGAGCGAAGTTTGAAGAACCGATGGGAAGCACCGCAATTTTCCGTTTAGACCGTAAGAGAAAACCCCGGCCGGCAAAGGAAATCCGGCTTAAGGGGGATCCGCGGTCTGTTCTTGGTGGTGCTCAAGGGGCAGAACCGCTTGGCGCGCGGATGGCTTATCCCTCCAAAGGCTCCTGGCCGAAGGTAAAGAGACAATTTTTGGACGCCTATGAAGCGGAAAAAGAAAAGCATCCGAAGCATCCGAGTCGGTCGCCAACGGCCAGCGAACTGTCAACTTTACTGGGTGTCAGTAGATCCACCGTTCAGCGATACGCAAATAGATTTCGGAAAAAACTCGCCGAAGCCAATAAATTGCCGAGACCCGCGCGGCAGAAGGTTTCGGATGAACGCATCATTGAAAGCCACAGGGCCTTGACCGCTGAATTAGGAGGCTGGCCCTCCTATGAAGAGCTGGCACAGAGAGTAGGTTTGGACCGGGTTTCGTCGATGGACCGCAATGAGAGACTTCAATTGCCGTTTCGCGGGAGAAACCAAGTCACCACAGACGATAAGGTGGCCGAAAGCTACCTCGAACTTATCATAGGACATGAATGGAAACTACCGAGTCGTCCAGAGCTCGCCGCTCAATTAGGAGTTTCTCAAAACACTGTCTGGCATCATGGGCGTCGCTTGAGACTTGTATTTGGAAGCGACCTTGATGAAGCGCTGAGCCGATGGGCACAAACGATATTGAGCGGCGCCTTTAAGTCCCCGCCTTCCGATCGTTACCCTATCCAAGAAATGATCCAACAAAGGCGATTTGGGAGCGCACTTGACCTTATGATGGCACAGTTAGGATCGGACATTCATAAGGAATTGAAGAATCAAACTCCAAGACCTCAAATAACCCAGAAATTAAATTTCCGATTGAGCCAAGCGATCCAATTGGCTCACCGCCACGGCTACGTAAGACATGTGCGCTATTTTGTCTCGACAAGGCGACAGGGAAAGAAGGTTATCCGTTTGATCGATTTACTGATCCGGCTTCGATTGGCGGAGAAAATAGCTCAGCTTGAGCCGGCTCTAAAGATCACCCGGGAGGAAAAAGCGCCAATGCGTGAAGTGATCGATGCCGTGAGGCGGTGGTTAACCTACAGCCCGCCCATTTCCAGCCGGAGAATTTGGCAAATCGAAGAGGATCTGTTCGAGTTCGTGGGAACGCATGCGCAGAAAATGGAAGCTTTAAAGTATCTAAGTAAGGAAGATTCGGCAGGTTATGCCAAAGCCGTGTTAGAGAAGTTGGAAATGAGCGCCGCAGGCGCCCGCGCGGCGAAAAGTCAATTTTCAGGGACTGACCCCCACGCCATACCAATGCACCCCAGGGGTGCATTGGTGGTCGATAAAGAGGTGGATCGTTTGGAGTCCAATTTCGGCGCGCGGATGGCGGGTCGGCGTTCGCCGAGAACAGCGGCGAAAGATACAGTCAAAATTAACCCCTCCAGACGGATAACAACCGGTGGCATAAACACCGTTAATGTGTATATGGTCAGCGTATCGCTTATTCTGATGATTTTATCCGACTATTTTGCGAAATCATGGCCACCTAGCACTGGTTTGTTGCATCAGTTTGACAAAGTATATCTGGGATCTTTTCTGGCTTATCGAGCATTCGATCTAGGAGGAGGTTATTTCTATTTCTCGTTATCTAGTTTGAGTGATTTTATGTCAATAACCAAGTTGTCGTTTTTTAAACTTTCGAGTCGTTTTTTAGTCTTAACGGCATTTTTCTTATTAATCCAGGTTGTTGAGCTTAAATATAACTATAAAAGTTATTTTGACGTTGTGGACGTAATTTATTTTTTAACTGGTTTATCAGTTTCTTTTGTTGTGCAAAGCTTGAAACTCAAGGCAAGTGGCGCGCGGCTCGCGGCGGCCGCAAGGTTGACGGAGACGAAGGGCGCGGGAGGGCATGCGCGGCCCCGCATGAAAGTGATTCCTCCTTATAAGGACTATGAGACAGAAAGCCGGGAGGCGGCGGATTTCGTAATAAGAAACGGTACCGAGGCGATTCAGAAGAAGGGTTATTACAGGCTAAAACTCTCCGGTGGGGATACGCCGGTCGGGATGCTCAAGATCCTCTTGGATAAGACTTATAACTCGGAAGTTGAAATAAAAGGACCTGACGGCAAGCCGAGGAAGGTTTTATTCTGGGACGTCGCGGAAATCTGGTGGGTGTATGATCAGGGGCGGTTTGAGCATAGAAGAGATACCACGTCCATTGTGTACAAGGGGTTTCTTAAACCGCTCAATAAAAAGATTCGCAAGATGGTTGTGGAAAAGAAAAAGGAAGCTGACCTAAGAGGGGAACCGCTCGGGGCGTATTGGCGGGAACTTTATGACAGGGGGCCGCAGGTTCTTCAGAAACATAAGCATTATTTTCCGCTCGACGGTAAAAGGGGAGGAAAGAATGGCCGGGAGAGGGAGGCGGCGCGGTACGAGGAGCTCCAGAAAAAAAGTGTGCGCGAGCGCGGGAATTTTGACCTGGCTGTCCTCGGTTTGGGGGAGGATTTACAGACGATGGGCATTACGCCGCACTCCGAGGCGATTGATGAAAAAACGAGATGGGTGGTTGTTAATAAAACCCCTCGAAGGCGGTGGAGGTGGATTACGGACACCTTTGTGCCTTTAACGAAGACTGATCACATTTTGGTTTTGGTCTCAGGTCCCCGAAAGGGAAATAGGAGGGTTCCCTACAAAGGTGTCGCCTATGGTAATTTTCTGAAGAAAGATTCATTTTGGCCGGAAGAGGAGGAGCGTCTTCGGCGGGAGTTTCCCGCGCGCAATTTACACCGGCCGGGTCTGGCCGGCGTGACGGTTATGGCGGATAATAATGCTCTAAAACTAAAAAAAGAAGAACATACGCGGCATGATGGCTTTAAAGTCACCGGTGACTTCAGAAAAGGGGCTCCGTCTAAGCGACTTACTATCAAAAAACGCTGGAAAATCATCACGGGGCATGGTTTTTTTGGTCCGGGGACCCTTTTTCTTATGTTCTTGCAGTTTCTGAAGGAAGCGGATTTCGAAAATCTTCACCGCGGCGGGGTGGGCCGCAAAAGGCATCTCAAGTATTATCTTTCGCTTATCGAACCGCTTCTCAAACGTTATCTTCCAGGCGGCTATGTACCAAGCCATGAAGAAATATGGATGCGTTCCGCCAATAGCTTGGAGGCGGCCGTGAAAGACGCCATTGATCAGGGACAACCTGTTTGTATGATGGGCCATTCGGATTTTAATCTGTTTTTAATTTATGCCAGAGCTCATCCCGAGCGTTACCCCTATATCACGGGCCGCGCGAGGCCCGAGGTGCCGAGGCGCGTTATCATCCTCCACGGTTTTTTTAGCCAGGATGTCCGCCATGCGGTTTCCAATGTGAGCCGGATGTTCGTTGGTAAGGATATCACAAAAGGCCATTGGCCTCAGATTGAGTTTGCCGCGAAGGCTTTGTCCGTAGCCGCAGTGAGCCCCCCCGTGACCTTACTGATCTCAGCGCTGACACCCCTATGGAGACGGTATGTGGTGAACGGAGTTATTAATTCCGTTTGGGAAGATATCGGTTTGATGCCGGAAACAAAACAACCGGTTCAAGAAGCCCATAGGACTATCCCACCCTATTATTTCCTGTGGGAACTAAATGCCATCTTGTTTTTCCCCCATAAGCTTTTGAAGAAAGCGATCATGGAAGTTAAAGAATCCCGTATCCCCGAACTCTTGGTGGTAGATCCCGGCGACCAATTATCCAATATCAAGAGTGCCGAAGCCTACGCGGACGCAACGGGCGCCGATCTTTTGGTTCTTCGGATGAGTGATTATCCGGAGCTTGATTTAAAATCGCTCATCCGGCTTCTTGCCGCTCACCTCGATCCTCTTATTCCGCATCCTGAGATTATGAGGCGCACGGAAGAATGGATGCGAAAGGACATCTTCGTGGGGAAAGCGAGCGCAAAGAATGGAAAATCCATGAGCGAACTTGTGGACTCACTCATGGAGATTCAACAACATAGCGGCGCGCCGCACCATCTTTGGCTCGAGCGAGCCCAAGTCAGGAACCTTGTGAAAAAAGGACGGGTGCTTGTGGCGGATGTGGTTATTGACGGAAGGAAAAAGAGGGCGGGCGCCGCTTTTTTGAGCACCGCGCGCAACCCCAAGACTTTTGCGGATGTTGTGAGCACCTCGAGCCACCAAATTCAGAATACGCATCTTATTAATTTTTGGACGGTTGTGGACAACCGTTACAGCCGATCGGATAGCGACATGCGGGTTTCGGACGCCTTGATTGGTGAGTGCGTAAAAGAGGCGAAGGAATCGGGCAAAAAAGGCCTTCTCGCGTTCGGCCGTGTGCAAGGCGCTTTTCATCATATTTATGGCGAAATTGAGAAGCTTGACGGTGTCTCAAAAGAGGAGTTCAGAAAAAAAATCCGAGAGGATAAAGCCTACCGGGCGAGGATCCTTCTAAGATACATTTTAATGACGCGCAGGCACAAAGAACATTTTAGCGAAGCGACTATCAATCATTTCACAGGGTGGTTGAAGAGAGATTATCCGGATGCGATTGACAGCAAAAAATTAGGATCGATCCGCGGGGATCTCATCGCGGAAGTCAGGACGCCTTTAACGAAAAGTTGGAATCCCGCTTCAGCCCGCGAAATTCGCACGACCCGCCTCATCGGGCTTCTTTTTAGGAAATTCCTTAACGAAAATCCAGAGTTTCCCCCCGCCGATCCCATTCTCGGCGGTTTTCTTTCGCGAAACGGCGGTTTCTTGACAAAGATCATTCTCGACGCGCGTCCGGAAGATCATGAAGGCCTGGGGGCCGGTGTACTTATGAATTTTGAGGATATAAATCTTGATCGTAAGATAAAGAGGCTGACTTCCCGAAGTCGCGCGGCCGGCGCCCGGCTGGCGATGACGGATGAAGACTTGGAAAAAGCTATCGGCGAGGCATGGCAATACGCCGAATTGCATAGTCTTAGTTTCGTTGTCATTAAGGTAGATTCGGGAGAAGGTTTTGACGTGACGTTGTCAGCACCCCGAGAAAAGTTCCAAGTTGCAGATGTTGCTTCGCAAATAACGGAATATTTAAAAGCCCATCACTTTTCGGCTGAGTCGGCCGCGTGGGTTGAAAATACCGTTGTGATTCAAGCTTCTTCAGATGCCAAATTAGACTGGAGTACAGATGATAGGAGAAAAATAGAAGCTATCGAAGAAGTCATGAATGGGATCGATAACGAAATTCGGATTGAGCATCCTGAATATATTGAACCCAGGCAGGGTGAATGGTCTTATGTTCATACGTTGTCCATTCCCGGTGTAGACGCGATCCGTGATTTTGAAGAAAAAAGACTCATGGGGCCGGGCCAAATATTCGGAGACATCGGAGGCGGGATTGGTGCTATGGCCGCGTTTGCCGCTGCTCTGACGAAAGTGGGAAAAATAGTCTTGTTTGAAAAGAATTCTTATTTGGCCCTAAAAGGAAAGAAAGCGATCGATATTTTACATGAAAGGGGTGTTTTTGATAAGAATAAAATCGAATGGATTGTTGGGGACTGGCACGATCATACCGATAGGATTCGAGAATTGGACGCAGTTTATATTTATCCTCCTTTGCATGAAGGTGGATTTGAACCTTGGTCGGATACCATTCGACTTTACATGCGGAAAGAAGCCTACCTTTATGATGCTATCTATCCGGAAAAGAGACGTTGGGGATCAGTGGGCTCGCGGATGGCCCATTCGACTCCCCCTCGACCCGCTTCGCTCGCTCGGGGTCGCTCAGGGCAAGCAAAAACCACCCCCATCGACGCTCGCACTGAGCGAGCGTCAGCGAGTCGAAGTGCCCGCGCGGCGTTAGCGCCGTTGGAAAGCGGGCTTTTGGATACCCGATTGGCGGATCATGTGTCGGTGGGAACCGACTTGTCGTTTCAACGTGAATCCGTGGGACTTCAGAATAGCAATGAAGGCATCTTGGGCAAGAACGAGCCTAGCCAATGGGCTGGATTGCCAGACGCTGAGGGATTATCTGCTCGCGGAAGATTTGTACGTTGGTTCCCAATTGATGAACAGTCCGGTGGAGCGCAACCAGCCGTTCGGCAGGCCGGCATCCCCAAACGCGATATGATTGAATTCACGCTGCGTGTTCATGAGGCTACGGGAGAAGAAGGCCGCTTTTGGCTGGATGATACCGAGATTGAGGTGGTTGAAAAAAAAGTTGGGAAGAGGAAGTTGTTATTCATTTACGGAGTGGCAGATAAGCCTCTTAAAATTAAAGACTACAGGCTGATTCTGAGAAACGGCAGAAAAACAGGCACCCTCACGCTTTCGCTCCCAGAGCTCCGGCAGGCCACAAGCCAGGAGCTTTTCAGCGTCAAAAACGTCCTCGTCTCCCAAGACACCCAAACCCCGGTCCTTATAAAGCTTGACGTGAATACTTTTAAAGAAGAAGATTTAAGTGTTCTGGGACTGCCCGTCCTGCTTTCTCAACTTCATCTGGCCCGCAAACATCTCAACGCTTACTTTATTTTAGAGGGTGACGGGAAGCGCACTAAAATCATCCACGACGCCGCTCCAGCTTATTCGGAGGATTTTATCTTCACCTCCGAAGAATCTATCCCCGAGTCTTTGGGGCTAGCCCACATGATAACCTTGGTTTCAGTGGAAGGGGACAGGGTTCTTACTCCGACCCCTCGGGGAGAGCGGCGTTTTCTCTGGCAGCATTCGGACCTTGCGAAGCTCGAGGTGACACTGCTTCTTACCTCATTCTTAGCCAGAATCAAGAATCTTGAAGCCGGGAACAAGAGATTCGGAGACTTCTTAAGCGCTTTTAACCTTGTCCGCCAAACTTCGGGACACAAGCCCATAGAAGCCAAAAACATAGAAGAATTCGTCCGGGTCATCACAAGCCAGTCTGACCGAAATATCTCCTTCTACGCGTATCTTCCCAAACCCACCCCTCAGCAGTATCTTATCAACTGGTATCAGCTGATGAGACGCATGGCCGAACAGGCTGCGTAAGTTGTTTCAAATCAAATAGATAGATGACGCATGACGATAAGAAATAAAATTTAGTATAATTTAAGCATTAATATGGTATACTTTTAGTATGAAATTTGAGTATGACCAGGCCAAATCCGAAGCGAATGTCGTGAAACATGGTATTTCACTTGAAGAAGCAAAAGTGCTTTGGTCGATGCCGGAGTCTGTGGAGATTAAAGCAAGAAGCATAGGGGAAGAGCGGCTCATGATTATAAACAGATTGGAAGGAAAGTTTTATTCATGTGTATTTACGCGAAGAGGCGAAGCCGTTCGCCTGATTTCGTTTAGGCGCAGCCGTAAATATGAGGAGGAATTGTTTTATGGAAAAATCAGAAAAAGCCAAATTCATTAAAGCCAAAGATTTTGACGAGGCCTTCGACAGAGGGGACGATCTAACGCCGTATTTGGATTTAAAGTCGGCCAAAGTCTTGCATCCCGTTCAACGAATCAATGTAGATATCCCTAAAGAAATGCTTCAAGATGTTGATCAAGAGGCAGCACGGATAGGCGTTCCAAGGACATCTTTAATCAAAATGTGGATTGCGGAACGGTTGGACCATCTAAAGACTGCTTAAAAGGGTAAAGTCAGTTAGTGCCATTTGACCTCTTCGACACAATTGCCAACAGCATCTTCGACGCGAAAATCTACGCCCACTTCAAAGAAGAACTTATAAAGTCAAATTGCTCCAAGTGTGAGCTTTCTAAATCCCGCACGCACATTGTCGTGGACCGCGGCAACCCCAATGCGAAGGTCGTAATTATTGGCGAGGGGCCGGGGGAGAACGAAGACAAACAAGCCAAAGCGTTTGTGGGCCGAGCGGGCCAGCTGCTAGACAAATTGATGAAAGAAGTCGGCTTTGACGCGAACGAGGAGAGTTTGATCATCAATGTCGTCAAATGCCGCCCGCCGGAAAACCGCCAACCGTCGCAAAAAGAGGCGGATACCTGCCGGAAAACCGCCAACCGTCGCAAAAAGAGGCGGATACCT
>MHFI01000041.1:272-5645 GCA_001804125.1 Omnitrophica bacterium RIFCSPHIGHO2_02_FULL_51_18 | reverse complement strand
ATCATTTGTTTACCCTGTTTACCGGACCTGTCAATTGCTTCGCCTTCCTTTTCGGGAAACTCCAGATCCGTTACCACAAGTTTTGCTACATCTTGTCGTGTCCGTATTATATCTAAAGCCTGTTTGGCTCCAGCCAAATTCCCCGCTTCAATTATCTCCACAGACCTGCCTTGAGCCTTAAAATATTTTCGAATGATTCGCGCCGCTAATTCCCGAGCATCCTCGGAATCATCGACCAAAAGAACCACCATTGGATTCGCGCCAGTTGTTATCGCTCGCTCAATTTCGTGTAATAGGGCTGTTAAAGCTTGCTCCTGACTTCCCAACGCGGGGTTCTTTGCGTCCGGATTGAGTAGGGGCCTGCCTCGGAGATCCTCTATCGCTTTAATTTTATCCCCAACCAAACCCCCTAATTCGTCCAACGTGCTGAGCCATCCCCGCGATACCTCTTCATCAAAGTTCCGCGCTTCCAACCTAAAGTGAGACACGGCATTTCCGAGTGACTCAAGCGCACTGCGAACTTTTTGCCGAAAAGACTCTATAACCGCAGCCTCCGCCGCGCGGGCACCCAGCGCCGCAACTTGGTTTGCGAACATTTCCCGAACCTCCGCTTCGGAATAAGGAAACAACATGCGAAAAGTGCCCGGAGAACCTGCTTCATAATCTACACCAAAAAGATAACCGCCGTCTGGCCCAACAAAATCCGAAGACCTGAAAGGGTTGTCCTTAAAATAATTGGCGATAATGTCTCCTACATACGCTCTCAACCCATTTTCTACGTAAGCGTTTGTCTCATCATCCAAATAGTCCGTAAATTGGTACGCCCAATTCACGCCTCCCGAAAAATCCCCAACATCAAAGGCCACGAGCCGGCCTTTCTTATTAACGCCGTAATTCGCCAAGATGCCGCCAAAATCAGTATCCACGACACCACGTTTGAACATTTCAATAGTCAATTTTTTGTAGTCGTCTATTAGGCTCTCAGCTCCTTTGATATCGCCGGCCCTTTCGAGAATCTTGAGCTTGTCAAGCAGAGGCGTGACTTTTTCTTGAACGATCGCCAGATCTGTTGTGCGCTGTGTCCCGTCCGCCGCCAAATAAACAAACGGCATTTCCCCTTCGGTAGCGCCAATAACCATCGTAGGAGCAGCCAAATCTCTTAGACGTTGTTGCGCAATCCACAATCCCTCACCAACCCATCGAACCAATACAGTTTTTTTAAGCGTTTGTTCGCGGTAAGTCTTGACAATAAAATCAATGCCATCAATAAAGGTTTGCAAGTGGCGTCCATGGCCCCCATACTTCAGCCAGTTGGCAGTAGCCAACTCAGTTAATGGAGGTGTTAACTGCAAAAGGCGTTCCTCTACAGCCGTTTTAAGGAATTTACCCGCAATTGTATTGCTGTGAGTTACCCTTTTTGACATTAAAATTCTTCTGATCTGTCCTAGATCTTCCATACCTCGAAGCGTTTCAATAAATCCGTCAGGCTGTATCGCGAGCGCCTGTTTAAATTCTTGATAAAGCACCCTTGCACTTTGGCCTTTTTTTCGCCCACTGCGCTGACCTGCAAGCCGAGATCCCGCTTGAACTGGAATTTGCGAGTCCGCAAGCATGCGAGTATCAAGAGGTTCCTTTAACCCGCCAACACGCGCACCCGCTAACTCGCCAACCAAATCCGCCGCGCGGGCGCCAACGGTCATTGAGAGTGCCGGGTGTGGATTGACAAAGTTGGCGACATTTGCTACAGTGGCCTCCACCGATCGAGGGATAAAAGTCGTGTCCAAACCAAAAAAAGATAACAAGGATCTGAAAAATTTCACCAGCAACGAAGTCGCTGCGCTGGTTGAAGGACTCAAATCTGATTTCCGCGGCGTTGCCGAAGGGGTCACGTCTCTCCAAGAAAATATGACGGATGTGAAAGATCGACTCTCAAATATTGAAAGTAAAGTAAGCCAGCTCAAAGACGCTGTCAGTATTGCTATCCCCGATTTGAACAAACGAGTCACAAAACTCGAAATAAAAGTAGGCATTTGATCTGCCGCCGCGCGGGCGCCGGATGGTACACGCACCCGAATTTTAGCTGTAAGCTTTACATCCTCACTATTGCCTGTCACTTTGCCATGCTGGATATCAACTTGCAGGATAGGCCCCCCGAGAATTTCTTTGATTGTTTTAATAAGCCTTATCGAGACGTGAATTGATCCGCCTTCAACTTTTGCTGTTACCCGAAGATCATTTTGGGGCTGTGAATCCTCAGTGTATTTTTGATCAGATTCTGCTCCACCTTTAGCTGATTCCGCCTTCGTATAATATCTCTGCAAATAGTACCCGCCGCCTTTCTTCCGACGAAATGTCAATGAGATGTAACCTTTATCTGCGGCGTGACCTCTCTTATAGTGTGGTTTCATAAAAATCTCAAAAACTTGGAGTTTGGTCATATCCTGAGGCGCAATTTCAAATTCCATAGTTCCATTGGAGAATTTGGAGTCTTCCGTAATCTTCGCCAGTCCGGAGTCTTCCGGTCTATCATTACCCGTATCGAGATCGTTGTATGGTTTTGTGGTGTATCGAATGAAATGGCCAAGGTTACTTTGGGGCCCGGCATATGGCCTCATGTTAATTTCGATTTGTCCTTCGCGTGTAGAAGGCGTTTGCTGAGCTTTGAAAACCTTGGGCACCAATAATCCTGCCACCGCTAAAGCACTTGTTCTTAATAAGGTTCGGCGATCCACACCAGTGGCCGCGCGGGCTCCCGCCAAAGTAACGGCGAGCGTTCCGCCGGCGGACTTGGAACTCGCCGCTTGTTTTGCCAAAAGCTCTCTCTGGGCCCTCCTCGATCGAATTTTCTCTCGTCTTTCGGTTTTTCCACTTCTCTTAACATTTTCGCTCACAGATTGGGGAAACAATGGCGCAAACCACCTGACTAGCGCCTGGATCACTGAAGGATTCTGAAGTGATTCTAAAGGTATCCCCCAGATTTGATAAACTTCAACAGGCCCGTTACCATCTTTAAACGTTATTTCATATTCCACGAAGGCACCTGAAAAAACGGTAATTTGTCCCACCTGATTCAGGTAGGAAAAACCTGCCCAATCTGCCAATGGAACATCAACAGTAATATAGGGTTCATTGCCCTGGGGTTGGGGAACAGTGATTATTCTTTTATCCCTCTGTGGGTTCAAACCTGAAAAATCCCAACTTGCGTCTCCAACATTCTCTAAAAGACGCAGGGCGATCTGTTCCCCAGCGAATTGTCTAGGTGTAAGTAGCCGAATGGCCTCGAGCTTTGACACATCAAAAGGTCCATCGGCATAGACACTGGCATCCCCGTTAGGACCCACCCATCCTCTGAGCCTGTTGCGATTCGCCAATAAGACGGGAGTAACATGCGAGGTAAAAGTCGGTGTCGGAGGCACCGTAGAAGTTTTAGCGGGAGTTGGCGATGAAGTTTGAGCAGACGTAAAGGTTAAGGTGGGGGTCGAGGTTGGCGTAGGTGTAAACGTGGACGACGCGACGGACGTCGGAGTATGTGTTGGTAAAGGGGTCTGAGTAAATGTGGATGTTGGCGTCGTCGTCGGTGTAGGAGAGGAATTGGACACGGCACCCGTGTCAAATGCATCCACCGTGTCAAACGGGACAAAACCATCCTCGGAGCCGATGACGATTCTCCGCGCTTTCTTGTGTTCCCCCGGACGAAGCCTGAACCAACTCATCGGCGCAACCAACTGACCTGAAGGCGGTATTCTCTTTGACTTGCCCCATTTTTGGTTTCTCCGCAATTTGTGTTCACCTGAAGCAGGCTCCGCGACGTCAAGGTACACGGAAACCCGCTTCCCCACATATTCTTTGGAAAACTTAATCACGAGCGAGTGAATCCCCTCAAGATTTGTGGTGAGCTCCCCCGAAAAATGGTGCTTTTGTCCGATATCGTAACTTTCGGAAGCACCGCCAGCGATGTCCGGAATTTCATCCAACGTGGCTGCCGCGATTGGATCCATGGCCAGCGCGTGGTAAGCAGCTGCTATCGCCGTAATCGTCGAAAGGAAACGCGGCTTGTTAGGGGATTCCGGCTCCGCGGGACCTTCCCAGCCGTGCCCCGTGCGCGCATCGCGGGGAGGCAACTGTCCCCTCCAGAAAGCATAGGCACCTGGATTGGTTCTTGTAATATGGCGATACATGGATCGTATGTCTCTCGACCAAAACAGGGTATCACGCCGCGTAACGCCGTATCTTTGAGGTAAATCGCCAAGGATAGCTCCGGAATAGTCGACGACGAACTCGGCGGCGTTTTCCCCACCCGCCGTCCATTCGGGCGAAAGAAGAATATCAGGAGAAGGCCAGTCTGTAAAATCAAACCCCAAGAGAGGAACTCGTCTCATGCCGTCCCTTCGGTCCAGTGAAGAAACGGGCCTGTAACCGCGGGCGATGCCAGTCCGCGTCCGTACGGTTCCCCATATTCGGGCGATCGAACCCGGTTGATTCCATTCATCAATTTTTTTGTTGAACGCCGAGATAAACCAAGTGTTGGCATCCGTGGCGAAACGCCCTTCGAACACCCAATCGCCGTTGCCCGTCGTGTCGAAGGCCTGTGTGCGCACGTACATCCCGTCGGGTCCGTCATACAAAAACCCGTTTCGTTTGGCATTGGCAAAAAATTCCTCGATGCCCTGTTTGATCGATTCATACAATTGTATGAGCTCCCGATACCGGGCCGCCGCGCTTTCGTCGCTACGTGAAACGGCGTCTTCCAATAGAATGCTGAGCGCTTTCAAGGCGGCATTGGCTGCGACGTCAGCGCTGATATTGTTCTCCGCGTTCACTGTCCTGAAAGCACGGTAAGGATTCCCAGAAGGGTCAAATTGGTTTCCGGAACCGTAACGGACCGCTCCTTTAAAGCGCCCCTCGCGAATCTGAAGACGCTGTATCTTCCTGCCGATCCTTTCAAGGTTTGGAACGTAGCGGTCGCTTCGGTGTCTTCTGGTATAATCCGCGCTAAGGATCACTTGCCATGCATTGGGACCAGTGCGGTCTTCGAAGTAGGTCCAGGCTTTCCCATCCGTCGTCTGGCCCGAATAAACCCCACTGACTCTGGCTATACTGGCGGTATAATTTACTTGTGCGTCCGAGCCTTCAAATGCATTTTCATTGTCTCCTGTAGGATAGAGGCTCAACATCATCGGACGCTCGAGGCCCTTTCCTCCATAAAAGCCGCTTTGTAAAACATCAAGCATATTCTCGACTTCCCGAACGTCGTCTTCGGAACCATTCCCCAGAAGAAGCAAACCCAAGATCGCAAGGTCATACGTGCCGGCACCCTCCCTCAATATACGCGTCTTGTCATATAGGAAATCGAGACTGCCTGTAATTTCTACC
>MHFI01000041.1:0-264 GCA_001804125.1 Omnitrophica bacterium RIFCSPHIGHO2_02_FULL_51_18 | reverse complement strand
TATGTCCCATGTATGGGGCAGAACTTTTTCGGTGGGGTTACCGCGTAAATTTCGCACTTTTTGAAACTGCCTGTGGATGACCTCCACCCAGTCTTCGGGTTCGCGCAACTGCGGAATGACGGATTGGCCGGCGCTTCTCTCGGCAAAAAATGGCGGATTGTCTGTCTCCGCACGGCGTAAGGCCGATTCCCCTGCACGGATCGAGTGTACTACCTCCGCAAGGTAGCTTGTGGCATACGCTTGATTTCCCGAGAGCATAATCCC
>MHFI01000040.1:5707-8752 GCA_001804125.1 Omnitrophica bacterium RIFCSPHIGHO2_02_FULL_51_18 | reverse complement strand
CTATCGTGACGGCGATGCTGGGGGCCCCGCGTGTCAAAGCTATCCGCGGATTTTCGGATTTTGGATTTTCATACGTCTACGTTATTTTTAAAGACGGGACGGATATCTATTGGGCGCGAAGCCGCACGCTTGAATATTTGAGTAAAATAACGCCGCGTCTGCCGGAAGGCGTAAGAACGGAAATGGGGCCTGATGCCACAGGTGTCGGCTGGGTCTTTCAGTATGCGCTGGTTGATACCACCGGCAAAAATGATCTCCAACAGCTTCGAAGTTTTCAAGACTGGTATCTCAGGTATTACCTTCAGAGTGTTCCGGGTGTCGCCGAAGTCGCCTCCATCGGAGGTTTTGTCAAACAGTATCAAATCACAATCGATCCGAATCGACTGCTCGCCTACAACATTCCTCTGACGAAAGTGGTGGAAGCCGTTCGGCAGGCTAATCAGGAAGTCGGCGGGCGGCTCTTGGAATTCTCCGGCGCAGAATACATGGTACGGGGTCGAGGCTATGTCAAGTCGGTCCAAGATCTTGAAAAAATCGTCGTGGGGACCGATCAAAAGGGGACGCCGGTGCTTGTGAAACACATCGCCACAGTCGCGCTAGGTCCTGACATTCGCAGGGGTTTGGCGGACCTTGACGGACAGGGGGATGTAGTGGGTGGTACTGTCATCATGCGGTATGGCGAGAATGCGCTCAATGTCATTAACCGTGTGAAGGCAAGAATAAAGGAAATCGAGCCATCCCTGCCGCCGGGCGTGAAAATAGAGGTTACCTACGACCGGTCTGAGCTTATTGTCGAAGCGATAGACAACTTAAAAGAAAAACTTATAGAAGAAATGATCATCGTTAGCATTGTGATCCTAATTTTCCTGTGGCATTTTCCATCCGCCGTTATTCCCATCGTTACGATTCCGATCTCAGTGATCCTGGCTTTTATTCCGTTTTATGGACTGGGTTTGACGTCCAATATCATGTCACTGTCGGGCATCGCGATCTCCATCGGTGTTCTCGTGGACGGCGCGATTGTTGAAGTAGAAAATGCCTATAAACGCCTTGAACAGTGGATTGAAGGCGGCCGCAAAGGCGATTATCACGCTGTTCGTCTCAATGCCTTGAAGGAAGTCGGCCCCTCCGTATTTTTCTCGCTCCTTGTGATCGCGGTGGCTTTCATGCCAATTTTTACGCTTATCGATCAGGAAGGGAGGCTTTTTAAGCCGCTGGCGTGGGCGAAAAACCTCGCGATGGCAATCGCGGCGATACTCGCCATAACGCTTGACCCGGCGATGCGAATGCTTTTTGCCCGCATGGAACCCGTTAAAGTGCGGTGGCCGTGGAAAAAAAAGACCGAAACGCAAAGCCGGTCGGAAGTCATTGCCTCGAAATTCGCGACCACACTTGCCGTGGGAACTTATTATCAGGAAGTAAAACATCCGGTCAGCAAGGTTCTTTTCCGCCTGTATGAACCCGCGTGCCGGTTTGTCTTAAAGCATCGGAAAGGAACCATTATTACGGCAGCCCTTTTGGTTTTAAGTACCATTCCCGTTTACCTCGGGTTGGGCACTGAATTTATGCCTCCGCTAAAGGAAGGCACGCTGCTTTACATGCCGACCACGTTGCCCGGAATTTCCGTTACGGAAGCGCAGAACCTGCTTCAAAAACAGGACCAGGTGCTAAAAAGCTTCTCCGAAGTCGAACGCGTATTCGGCAAATCGGGGCGCATGGAAAGCTCCACTGACCCAGCTCCTTTCTCGATGATGGAAACAGTCATTGTTCTTAAACCGGAGAAAGAGTGGCGTAAAGTCAAGCGCTGGCACTCATGGTTGCCCGACTGGATGAAAGGGCCGCTCAGGCCTTTTTGGCGGGACTACATTTCGTATGAACAGCTTATAGATGAAATGGACCGCTCACTCAAAATCACGGGCACCACGAACGCCTGGACGATGCCCATTAAAGCGCGTATTGACATGTTAACGACGGGAGTTCGCACGCCGATTGGCATCAAGATATTCGGCGCTGACATCAAAAAGATTGAAGAGCTCGGGACGCATCTTGAGATGATTTTGAAAGATGTAAAGGGCACACGGAGCATTTACGCTGAGCGTGTCGCCGGGGGTTATTTTGTCGATTTTAATTTGAATCGCGATGAGATTGCGCGGTATGGACTCAGCGTTGCCGATGTCCAGATGGTGATCATGACAGCGATAGGCGGCGAAAATATTACGACGACCGTCGAAGGCCGCGAACGTTACTCTATCAATGTCCGCTATTCGCGGGAATTTCGTGATGACATTGAGAAACTAAAACGCGTGCTTGTTCCGACGTCCGCCGGTCAGCATATTCCACTTGTTCAACTTGCGGACATCCAACTCGTTTCAGGTCCTGCCATGATTCGGAACGAAAATGGACTCCTCGCGGGCTACGTCTATGTGGACATGGCCGGACGCGACATCGGCGGTTATGTGGAGGAAGCCAAGAAAATTGTAGCAAAAGAATTGAAACTACCAGCTGGTTATTCGCTTTTGTGGAGCGGACAATATGAAAATATGATGAGGGTCAGGGAACGGCTCAAGGTCATCTTGCCGCTCACTATTTTTATTATTTGTCTTTTGCTTTATATGAATACGAAATCCATGGTGAAGGCTGGCATCGTGATGCTTGCCGTGCCGTTTTCCCTCATAGGGGCGGTCTGGCTGTTATGGGCTCTGGGATACAACGTTTCGATTGCCGTGTGGGTGGGAATGATAGCGCTCATGGGGCTCGATGCCGAAACAGGCGTTTTCATGCTTTTGTTTTTAGATCTGGCTTACCACGATGCGGTGGATAAGAAAAAAATGCGGAGCGAAAAAGATCTTGAGGAGGCCATTATTCACGGGGCCGTCAAGCGTGTGAGGCCCAAGATGATGACCGTGATGGCGGCGTTTATGGGCTTACTGCCTATCATGTGGTTGACGGGTGCGGGCGCTGATGTGATGAAACGTATCGCAGCGCCCATGGTGGGAGGGCTTGTGACTTCATTTCTTCTGGAACTTTTGGTTTATCCGGCTGTCT
>MHFI01000040.1:0-5662 GCA_001804125.1 Omnitrophica bacterium RIFCSPHIGHO2_02_FULL_51_18 | reverse complement strand
GGCTGTCTACGCCATTTGGAAATGGAAATTTGAGATGAAGGAAGGGAAGGCCGAGTGGGTTGTGAGACAAAATCAGGCGGGTACGTGAGATACTGAGCTTTCACCAAATGGATCCCTGCTGCCACGAACCGCGCGAGAGTCACAAACACGGGAGTGAAAAGCTGCGGCTGAGTATGAGCGTGTTCGCAGCGCTGATTTTAACCGTTTCAATCTTTGTCTCCTATGCGTTTCCGATGCTCGAGACATTTCGCGTATCGGTTTTCATGTATCTCAAATACATTTGGTGGGCGATACTTCTTGGATTTTTTCTCGGCGGGCTTCTGGAGCGGTATGTGCCGCGCGAGTATATTTCGTTCATTCTGGCGCGGAAGAAGAAGCGCACGATCTTGAGTTCGGTGTTCCTGGGGTTCCTGATGAGCGCCTGCAGTCACGGCATTTTGGCGCTTTCGATGGAGCTTCATAAAAAAGGCGCTTCCACGCCGGTGGTGGTGAGTTTTCTCCTGGCAAGTCCGTGGGCGAACTTGCCGATAACGCTGATGCTGATAGGTTTTTTTGGGTTCAAGGCGTTTTACATTATTTTAGGGGCGCTTGGAGTGGCGTTTGTGACGGGCGTTGTGTTTCAATTTTTGGAGAACAGAGATCTCATAGAAACCAATCCCAACACGGTGAAGCTTGAAGGCGGTTATTCGATTGCTGCCGACATTCAAAAACGCACCAGAGATTACCGGTTTTCATTCAGGGGTCTCGGAAATGATGCGAAGGTTGTTTTGCGGGGCGCGCTTTCGCTGGCGGACATGACGCTCGGGTGGGTGATCCTCGGGATACTGTTATCCAGTTTGGCCGGTGCATTCATTCCCCAGGGTTTGTTTCATAAGTACATGGGGCCGACTTTGTTGGGGCTTTTGACGACGCTGGGACTTGCGACGATCATGGAAGTCTGCTCGGAGGGCACGGCGCCGCTTGCGTTTGAGATTTTTAAACAGACGGGTGCGTTTGGGAATGCGCTTGTTTTCCTGATGGCGGGAGTCGCGACTGACATTACGGAGATCGGGCTTGTCTGGTCCAATATCGGCCGCAAAACTGCCCTATGGATCCCCGTGATTGCCGTGCCGCAGATCGTTCTCCTGGGATATCTTGCGAATAGGTTCTTTGGGTGATAGGCTATTGCCATTAAAAAAAGGAGTGGCATGAACAAAGTCCTTCGAATAGTCGTCATTCTTGTCGTAATATTTTTCGGCCTCACATTCGTTAAAAACAGCGTGTTCGGAAGCATCCTTTCAGGAGCGCTTTCCAAGGCCGCGCATGTGCCGGTGCATATCGGAAACACCCAGGTCAGCCTTCTTTCGACGGCCATCACGCTTAAGAACCTAAAGATCCATAACCCGCGCTCTTTTCAGGATAAAATTTTACTGGATGCGCCCTTGGTTTCCATCGACTTTGATCCGCCCGCTTTCTTTAAGGGACAACTTCATTTTCAGGAGGTAAGACTCAATCTAAAGGAAATAGTTGTGGTCAAGAACAAGAATGGGCAGCTCAATGTAGACGCGATGAAGCCCCGTAAGGAAGAGACACAAAAAGCCCGTGAGGTTAAAAAGCCGGCCAAGAGGGCGCCCAAACTTCTGATAGACAAGCTTTACCTTACGGTAGGACGGGTCGTGTACAAAGACTACAGCCTTGGCGGGGAACCGATGATTCGGTCGTTCGACATTAACATGCGGGACCGGCTTTACACTTATATTGACAACCCCACTTCTCTTATAAGCCTGATCATGTCCGAGGCTTTGACGCGCACGACGCTTTCTCGGCTGGCAAACCTGGATATTGGTTCGTTTAAAGAAGGATCCTCCGGCGTCCTAGACGGGGGCTTGGAAATGCTGGGAGAGGGGACAGGAGAGATACCCTCCAAAGTTAAAGACATTCTTAGCTTATTTAAGTAAAGCCGCATCTCCGGCAGTCTATAACTTACTTATTTTCAATAGCTTACAATAATAAGATTATTATATTTTCTATTAAAATTAATAATTTTTACTTAAATAAGTTGACAAATAGTAATTATTATATTATACTTTGCCTAACAGTAAGCGAGAATCTTCAGCAATGTTAAGCTTACCGAAGAAGCAAAGGTGAAAAAAATGGACAAGCATTTAATGGACTCCAATGGAGCCGAGCCGAAGATGAATGAAGGCAAAAGGCCCGAGCGCACGCAGATCATGACTACGAAGGAAATTGCCAAGTATCTGGGCGTGCACGAAATGACGGTGTACCGTTGGCTTAAGAAAGGCGTTTTGCCGGGGTTTAAGATCGGCGGCCGCTGGCGCAGCAAAAAAGACATCCTGGACAATTATCTTGTTCAAAAGATGGACAAATAACCCGCCTGCCGACACCTGCCTGCCGGTCAGGCAGGGGCAGGCCCGCCCGTGATTTAACGCGGATGAAAGAAGAAATTCAAGAAATCCGGTTTGCCTGAATAAAAACGGGCTACTTATCTAAAAAAGAAATACCAAATGCACGCGAAGATTGGCAGCAGAATCGGAAGGCTGTATTTAAACACATAGCCTAAAAAGCTGGGTGTTTTTATCTTGGCCTGGTCCGCGATTGACTTTACAAGGAAATTAGGACCGTTGCCGATGTAGGTCATCGCGCCAAAAAAAACAGAAGCCACGCTGATCGCCTTAACGTAATGGCCATGATCCCGGAGCAGGCTTTCGACGGAAGCATGGCCGAAGAGGCCGATGGCCGCGCTTAAGAAACTGAGATACGTCGGGGCGTTGTCCAGAACGCCTGACAGAATCCCCGAACCCCAAAAAAATTGACCCGGACTGTGGATGCCGATTTTATCGGCATGGTGCTCAAGCCACTCGAGCGCCGGGGTCATGGTTGCAAATATGCCCATAAACAGTATCGCCACTTCCTTGATGGGCCCAAAGTTGAAATCATTGGATTCATGGACCTGCTTGGAAGTGGTCTTGTAGGAAAGAATGGCCGCGAGGATCATGAGTGCTTCCCTTAAGAAAATAGGCTCGTGGATGAACACGGCGCCGATAATCATTAAAAGGAAAAACACGTTGTGAATTCCCATGAACTTCCACTCTTCGCCACGCCCCGTTTCCTTGGCACGGATGGCTCTAGGCGCTTTTTTGTAGTTCAGGCTGTCCATCACGAAAAAGATGCCTAGGAGCGCCAGGATCACCGCCAGCCAAATGAAAAAGACGTTTTCCAGAACCCAGAAGAAAGGAATTCCTTTTAAGTAGCCCAGAAAAAGCGGAGGATCGCCGATAGGCGTCAAAGCACCGCCGACGTTGCTTACGAGAAATATAAAAAATACGATATGAAAAGCAGTGAGGCGGTATTTGTTCATGCGTATCCAGGGGCGGATCATCACCATGGAAGCGCCGGTGGTCCCCAGAAAATTGCTCAATAGTGAGCCTATCAGCAAGAAGACGCAGTTGGCCGGCGGCGTGGCCTCGCCTTTTACGTTGATGTGGATCCCACCCGCCACGATAAACAGCGAACCGATCAGCGCGATGAAACTGAAATATTCATGGGCCGTGCCCAAAAGCATTTCCGGATTCTTTAACTGGAAAAGGATGTGGAAAACGACCACGGCCCCGAGTCCCAGGGAAACCCAGGGATAATTTTTATCCCACCAGTGTTTATTGAGAAGCGGGAAAAGCGCGATCGAAGCCAGGAGGGCCGCGAAAGGAAGTGTCCATATAAGTTCGGCGATCATGATTTACAGGACGACTGCGCTTGAGACAGCGCGTTGAGCGAGCTCAATCAGATGATTTGGGTAAACACCCAACACGATCATTGCGATAAGCAGCGCCAATGCCAGTGCTTTGAGAGCGCCGGGCACGGCTAGCATGGAAGTGTCCTTTGGTTTTTCCAAGTAAGCGTGCTTAACGAGCGTCAAATAATAAAAAAGGGATACCACACTGTTTAAAACGCCCCACAGCACCAAAAACCAATGGCCTTTTTCCATGGCACTCGAGAAGAGGATCCATTTACCGGTGAAACCGACAAGCGGCGGGATGCCCGCGAGCGATAAAAGACTTAAGAGAAGGATGAGCGCCATGAAGGGTGAGCGTTCGGCCAAACCGTCGAAATGGGAAAGTTGAGGATTGTCGTGATTCGACGCTTTGGCCACGAGCAAAGTCACCAAGAATGCGCCTGAATTCATAAGGACGTAAGCCACCGCGTAAAAGAAAGACGAAGAATAACCTTCGGCGCTCCCGGCCAGGAGCCCCACGAGGATATAACCGGCCTGCGCGATGCTGGAGTAGGCCAAAAGACGTTTCACATCCTGCTGGACAAGTGCTGCGGCATTGCCAAGCGTCATCGAGATGAACGCGGCGACCCCTAAGATCGATATAACGCCCGCCGAAAGACCGACGATCATGAAAAACCGGATGAGGATCGCCACGGCCGCCGCTTTGGAAGCGGTGGCGATGAAAGCCGTGACGGGCGTCGGGGCGCTTTCATAGACGTCAGGAGCCCAGAAGTGGACGGGAAAACTTGAAAGTTTGAATAAGAAAGAAAGACTGACGAACGCTAAGGCCACGAGATATGCGGGTTGTGGAAAGAGGGCCGCCGAAGCTTGCGCTATCCCTAAAAGAGAAGTGGTGCCTGCCAGGCCCGCTAGGAGGCTTAGGCCCCATAGAAGAATTCCGCTCGTGGCCGCTCCGAAGATGAGGTATTTTACGCTTGCTTCGGCGTTCCGGCCGTCACTTCTGAAAGCGGACAGAAGATAAAGCGAATAAGCGGAAAGCTCCAGTGAAATATAAAGCGTCAGAATATTTACGGAACTTGTGATCATCATCATTCCCAGAGTAGCCGTCGAAAGAAAAAGATAATACTCAATCAGTTTCTTTTTAGAAATGGCAAGCGGCGAGTCCGAAAGGAGGAGTGTGATGAAAAATGCGATCGACAAAAGCAATTTGAAACCTTGGGAAAGAAGGTCCACCTTGTAAGTGGATTCAAAAAGAAGTCCCGCCTGATGGATCGTGGCGGCCGCGCCGGCTATCAGCGCCAATCCGAATACGAGCGTGAGGGGCTTCACAAGCTTCAAGGCTTTTTCCAGCTTTACAAGCGTCAGAAGGAGCAAAAGCGCCGATGAAACCAGCAAGATCGTTTCAGGTAGAAATAAAAACGTCATTTCGAGCCCCTCATGTTTTTCGAGGGGCGAGAAATCTCAACATGATGAGATTTCTCACGGAGTTTATCCCGAGCGAAGCCGAGGGGTTCGAAATGACATAACCTTCGATTGATAACCATATCAGCTTCCTAACAATGCTTTGGTGGAACCCGAGATCCAGTTAATAAAAATATTCGGGAAAAGCCCAAAGAAAATAAGGCAACCGACGAGAACCGCTCTCGGGAAGAACTGGAACGCGTCGAGATCATGAAAATGCTCGTGGTGCGTGTTGAGCGGCCCGTAAAACGCCTTTTGCACGGCGGTCAACACGTAGTAAGCGGTCACGAGGAGCGCCACGATCGAGACAACACCGATCAAGGGATACGCGCTGATCGCCGCGATCGTCACTAAAAGCTCCCCCACGAAGCTTCCCATCCCAGGCATCCCAAGGCCGCAAAGGCCCGCGATGATGAAAAACGCCGAGATCTTCGGCGCTTGCTTTGAAAGGCCACCGAGTTCATCCAGCAT
>MHFI01000039.1 GCA_001804125.1 Omnitrophica bacterium RIFCSPHIGHO2_02_FULL_51_18 | reverse complement strand
CTGTTTTCGCAGTGGAGTGGACTATATCATGATCCAGTCATCTCTGGACCCGGGGCGCTTCCCCGCCAAAAAGCGCGGCGGGTACTCCCTTTCGGGATAGTCTCTGAACCTTTTCTCCTTCGCTAAAGCTTCGGAGAACTTGGCTGCGGATTACCGTGGCCTTTCGGCTTTAGGCTCCCCGCAATTCACCCCGTTTTTCAACCGGATTTACATCCGGAAGCTGCGATAAGCTCACAGCGAGCCGCTCTACCAACTGAGCTACCGAGGAAAAATGTTTAATTTTCTTTCAATTAAAAAGGACACTCAAAAAACAAGTGTCCTTTAACGGCGCGAAAATAATTTTAATTAAGCTGAAACTAAAATTATTTTGCGCCGTCGGTATTGGCGTCGGAATTGTTTGTAATCGAAAGATAAAAGGCCATAAAACTTCCGGTGACCACCACCCCCAAAAACGCATTCACAAAACTGCTCACGATCCCGAAAGCGATCTGCGCCGCCTGCCCCGGGGCTGCCGCGCTCAATGCCGCAAACCCGATCCCCAAGACAATCCCGATGCCAAAACCGATGAGGACCAAAATCAAAAGAATTCCAAGCAATCTGGGCATATTCCGCCTTACAAGCGCTACGCTCTTTTTGACCGCCGCAATGGTCTTTTCATTGTCGGCCACAATCGCATAAGGCGCCAAGAAGAAAAGCAGTGCCAAGTAAATGCCCAGCGCCGCCAGCAGGAGCCCGAGGACAATGCCCAGCACATTCAAAGTCCCCTGAAGCGCCGCAATCGCCAACGCCGCCAAAAGAATCAAGCCCCCCGCAATCAACGCTATCAGAAGGCCCAGGAGAAAAATACGGAGGTAATATTTTCCTCCGAGCTCAAAGAACTTCGAGAAATTGGCCGAACCCTGTTTCACCTTTTCGCAGATGAAACCCAAAGATCCCGCCTGCACAAAGATACTCACCACAATAAAAACCAAGCCGACGGCAACAATCTTCACTGTGGCGGCCGCATCCGGAGTGGCGCCGGGAGTGGGATTGATAAATATGCTGATGATATTCCAGATGGCCCCGAACACAAAAAGTGCGAGCACTAAATTCCAAGACTGAGTCGTAATCGAAAAACCTTTTTTAATCGCTTCTCCTATGCCCATTGAGTCAAGTCTCCTTTGTATAAGCGTAATGGCCGGAACTAATTATAACCTTTAAAAATTAAGAAGCAAGCTTAAACTTCCCGCCGGTGACGAAATGCGCGCGAAAGAGTGGCCTTATCGACAAATTCAAGCGCGCTTCCCACAGGCACTCCATGGGCGATACGGGTCAGCTTGATTTTAAAGGTTTTTAGCTGTTTGGTGAGATAAATGGCCGTCGCGTCCCCTTCCGTATCGGAGCTGGTGCCAAGGATCACTTCCTTAATACCGCCTTTCCGAAGCCGCCCAAGAAGCTCCTTGATCTTGATGTCCCGCGGGCCGATGCCCTCCAGCGGCGACAAAGCACCCAAAAGCACGTGATAGACCCCTTGAAAATCGCCTGATTTCTCCACGGCAATGACGTCTTTCGGGTCCTGCACCACGCAAAGGAGCGCATGGTCACGCGTCGGGTCCGAGCAGATGTGGCAAACGGGCGCCTCGCTTAAATTGAAGCACTCCTGACAATAATGAATGTTGCCGTTAACCTTTAAAAGAAGCTGGGAGAGCTGCTCAATTTTTTCCCGGGGAGCGCTTAAAGCATAAAACGCGAAGCGCTCGGCGGTCCGCACACCCACGCCGGGCATCTTGGCGAATTCTTCGATGAGCCGCACCATCGATTCAGGATAGGGCATATGTCATTGAACGATCTTGCCGCCAAAAATACTCATCGCGGACTTAAGCGCGGGGTCCGCCTCGGGATTGATCGTCTTCGGAACCTCTTCGGCCGCGCCCGGGTAAGTCTTTCCGGACAACTCCTTCACCGACTCAAACTCAATCCTTACCGGCTGGTCGAGCAAGATCGACAGGTGTTTCTCGATGAGCTTCTTATTGTCCGGCACCTCCAGGGTTTCCCTATGAAACGAAAGCCGCTCGGGAAATGAAACTCTGGCCACACCATTTTCTATCGTGAGAGGCTCGCCTTCGGACAAATAAGTCGCGACCGAAATTTTTTCGGCTTTAAGCGCGCCAATGAGAGGCGGCCACACCGACTCGAACGATACCGGCTTTTTTTCTCGCTGCCGCTCTTCCCCGATCGACAGGTCTTCGGAAGGCAGTTCCTCTGTCTTGTCTGGATCATCTATCCCGTCATTCTGAGGCTCGCCTTGGCGAGCCGAAGAATCTCGTTTTTGAGACCCTTCGATTCCCGCCACTGGAGCAATTTTTTTTTGAATGCCCTTAAGCCTGTCGAGCGCCTCGGAAACGGACTGAACGGACGATCGCTGAGCCAGTTTGACAAGCGCAATCTCGACGGGAATACGCTTCATCTCAAAACGCCTGAGGATCTGCAACGTATGGGAGACCACGCTGAAAAAGTAAAAAAGCTCTTCTCTTGAGAACGCCGCCTTTTGCTTCAGGAGACTTTTCTTATACGACTCCGTGGCATCCACAAGCTCAACCAAATCGTCCGACACGCTTAAAAATAGGAGGTTCCGCGCATGTTCCAACAGTTTTTCCATGAACAGGCCGGGGTCTTTGCCCTCATTCAAAGAGGCATGCAGGACCAAAAGCGCGGACTTCGCGTCCCGCTTGGCCAATGCGTTCATGAGCTCCACCAGCGTTTCTTCCTCCAGCACGCCGAGCGAGCGGACCACGTCCTCTTTCGAAATCTTCCCTTCCGTGGACGCGGCCATCTGGTCGAGAACCGATTGGCTGTCGCGCAAACTGCCGTCTGCGGTTTTCGCAATCGTAAACAGCGCATCATCGTCTATTTTAATTTTCTCTTTTTTACAAATCTCTTTGAGCGCCCCGGCAATGGTTTCAACTGAAATTCGCCGGAAATCAAAGCGCTGGCAGCGGGAAAGGATGGTCGCGGGCACTTTGTGGGAAGAAGTCGTCGCGAAGATAAATTTGACGTGCGCGGGCGGTTCCTCGAGCGTCTTTAAAAGCGCATTGAAACCGTCCGCCGTGATCTGATGCACTTCGTCGATGATGTAGATTTTATATTTTCCGGCCGCTGGCGCGAACTTCACGTTTTCCCTTAAAGTCCGTATCTCATCGATACCGCGGTTGGACGCGCCGTCGATCTCGAGCACGTCCAGGGACCTGGCGCCTTCTATTTCCGCGCAGGCCGGGCATTCGCCGCAAGGCGTCACGGTGGGGCCTTTTTTGCAATTCAACGCTTTCGCGAAGATACGCGCCATCGAGGTCTTACCGACGCCGCGGGGGCCCGAGAAAAGATAGGCATGTCCCACGCGATTCAGGCTAATCGCGTTTTTTAAGGTGGTGGAAATCGGCGTTTGGCCGATGACCTCGTCAAAGGTTTGAGGCCTGTATTTTCTGGCGATGACAATGTACGGCTTATGTTCCATAGGGATTAATTCAGGATCTTTGTTCCCATGATATCACAGGATCCCAAAAGCTAACATCACGTTGTCGTTTCCGGTGTCGTTTCCGGTACGACAAGGCGCGAGAGAACTTCTTCAAGCGCGGGTATGCCGACCACCATCTGGCCATTGATATAAAAGGTCGGAGTCGAGCTGATGCCCATGGATTTGGCGGTTTCGATTTCTTGCCGGATCAAGCCAGAGGTGTGTTCGTTTTGGACGCAGGATTCCATGCGCTTCGGATCAAGACCTACTCCCTTGACATACTTTTCGAAATAGGATTTGAACTCATAGGTCTGCGAGTGGCTCCATTCGGATTGATTCGAAAAAAGCGATTTATGAAATTCCCAGAACTTTCCTTGTTCGGAGGCGCACTCGGCGTAAAGCGCCGCATCGAACGCATAGGGATGGTTTTGAAGCGGGAAAAAGCGGGTTTGAAAATAAATTCTCGAGGGATATTTTTTTAGAAGCTCGTCGATAAGTTCCGAGGCACGGCCGCACGGGACGCATTGATAATCAAAATATTCGACGATCCACACGGGCATATCGGGCTTGCCGATGGTGCGCAAGGCTGTGCTCTGGTCCGGCGTAAGCGGTTTATAGCGAAAGAAAAAATGTCTGGCGGCCAGTACGGCAAGGACGCAAGCTAAGACAATAAAAACAGTTACGGCCAGTTTTTGCATTTTGTGAAGAGATTATATCTTTCCAAACGGATCTGTTACAAGAAAAAAGACGGGAAACTTTCCCTGCGTTATGTATGTAATAGGGTTATGCGAATTCACCATCCCAAAGGTCCGCCAGAAACTTTTTCCACGGCAAAATTCGGATCCCCTCGGATATCCGAGGGTGTTCCTCGAGCGAGACAATAATATAGTGTTTTAGTTTTCCTTCTTCGCGAAGCGCCTTTAAATTTTTCAAGTCTTGCGTTCCCACGGTTCGACTCGATTTGACTTCGATGGCCGTCGTATCATTCAGTATAAAATCAACCTCGTAGCCCGATTGTGACCTCCAATAGGAAACATTTCCCGCTCCCCGATAATCCGCGTACACGGCCAGCTCATGGAGAACCCAGTTTTCAAACGCTTCGCCAAATTCGGGCGATCCAGGCTTCGCCTGACCCCGGTTCTGAAGCACGCGTGTCACGCCGGAGTCAAAAAGATAAATTTTGGATGTGCCGATGGGCTTGCGTTTACGGGATTTTTTCCAGGCAGGCACTTCACGCGCAAGCAGGGTGTCTTTCAGAATCTCGAAATACTCCTGTACCGTGCTTCGCGCCACTTGCGCGTCGTTGGAAATCTTGGTGTAGTTAAGCAAACGCCCGCTGCAAAGAGCCGCCACTTCTAAAAAACGACTGAAAGCGGGCACGTTGCGGGTCAGGCCTTCAGCCGCGATTTCTTCTTTCAAGTAAGTGCCCACATAAGCTTGGAGGTCTTCATCCGGGCTTTCCGAAAAATAGACGGGCGGCAAGAGGCCGTGATTGATTGCCCGCAGAAGGTCAAACCGGTCTCCGAGCTCAAAAGCGCTAAAGGGATGTAAATGTTTGGTGCGGGCACGCCCTCCGAGAAGATTTACGCCTCCGTGACGAAGCTTCCGGGCACTTGAGCCGGTCAGCAGAAAATGAATGCCCCTCTCTTCGATCAGCGAGTGCACTTCGTCCAAAAGGGACGGGATTTTTTGGATCTCGTCTATAATGATGGTTTTGTCTTTCGAAGAATCACAAGATTCGCGAAGCCGCCGCGGCGAGCGGCTTAGCTGAAGATAAGTATCGTTGTCGAGGAGATTGAAGACACGATGCCCTTTTAGCGCATGGCGAATCATCCAGGATTTGCCTGTTTGCCTCGGGCCGAAGAGAAAGCAGGATTTCTGCTTTAGCGATTTTTCGAGATCTAATGCTCTTTGAATGTTCATGTTAATTGCCGACTATACTGGCGTTTATCATAATATATGCCTGTAGGTTTGTCCATCGTAAAACTGATCTCTCTAGAACTGTAATAGCTTAGTCCCGCCAGAGAATATTCCACCTCACCATGCCCCATCTTCAAAAGGACAATGCAGGTAGCCGTACGGTCGATGTGTCG
>MHFI01000038.1 GCA_001804125.1 Omnitrophica bacterium RIFCSPHIGHO2_02_FULL_51_18 | reverse complement strand
AAATTTCTCAACGCCGGGATTTTGCAGGCCGATCGCGTTCAACATCCCTGAGGGCATCTCGGCAATCCGCGGCGGCGGATTGCCGAGGCGCGGCTTGACCGTGATGGTTTTGGTGACAATGCCTCCTAACTTCTTTAAATCCATGAATTTCTCAAACTCCTTGCCGTAGCCAAACGTTCCCGAGGCCACGAGCACTGGGTTCTTGAGCTTGATCTTTCCTATCTGAGTCGTGAGGTCTACTCCCATAAAATTTGACTCACCTGAAATACCGGCCCTTCTGTGCAGGCGATCGCATACCTATAATTGTCATCCCCGCGAAGGCGGGGATCAATCACTGATCCCCCTTTACAGGGGGATGCGTCCTCGCGGCGCACTTTTATAGCACAACCCAAACACGCACCAAACCCGCAGGCCATAGGCTCCTCTACGGAGACTTCGCAAGAGACTTTATATTTTTTGGCGATCGTGGAAACAGTCTTTAACATAGGTGTCGGACCACACGTGTATATTCGGACCCCGTCCGATAAGTTTGCGTCATCCTGAGCAAAGCGAAGGATCTCGTTTTTTAGATTCTTCGGCGACGGAGCCTGCCCTGAGCGTAGTCGAAGGGTCGCCTCAGAATGACGACTATCGGACGACGTCCGGTAGAGATATTCCTCCAACAACTCTGTCACAAATCCCCTCTTTCCTTTTGAACCGTTGTTAGTGGCTAGATGCAGTTTCACACCGAGCATTTTGAAATCCTTTTCGCACAACAAAAGCGTTTTATCGCGGGCGCCTAAAAAAACATGAATATTATCTTTGGCTATCTTTCTCTTAACAAGCTCTCGGGCTAAATGATAGAGAGGTGGAATACCCACACCTCCGCCAACAAGTAAAAAACTCACGTCATCCTGAGCGAAGCGCCCGCCATAAAGAAGGCGGGTCCGTCCTTCGGCGGAAAGGATCTTGTTATTGAGAGTCTTCGGCGACTTTGTCGCCACAGAATGACGACTACCGGACGTGGTCCGGTCAGCCATAAATCCGTTCCCCAGCGGGCCCGTCGCCCAAAACATGTCACCTTTTTGTGCCCGCGAAAGGAGCTCGGTCCCTTTTCCGATCACATGAAATAGAACTGAAAAATCCCTATTTGTCGAAGTGAGAAAACTAAAAGGCCGCGGCAAAAGCGGGCTGGTGGCGCTTGAACAAAGAATCTGGACAAATTGCCCGGGCTTCGCGACTTTAGCGATTCTGATCGAGGCGAGCCTCAGCACATAATGGCCGGACGCGATCCTTTTATTTTCTATGACGGCACAGTTTTCTCTAAACATATAACGGCACCCATTCAACTTTATTTCTG
This sequence comes from Omnitrophica bacterium RIFCSPHIGHO2_02_FULL_51_18, assembly GCA_001804125.1. Classification (GTDB taxonomy): domain Bacteria; phylum Omnitrophota; class Gorgyraeia; order 2-02-FULL-51-18; family 2-02-FULL-51-18; genus 2-02-FULL-51-18. Next base: position 8,124 of record MHFI01000038.1, on the reverse strand, counting down.
TCATCTCGAGGTCGCCACAGGTGACCGAGAGATCTCATCACACTTTGTTATAGTCGCGTCACGGTTGATGAGATTTCTCGCTTCGCTCGAAATGACATGTCCTTTAGTCTTTTGTGATAATCCTGTATGGAACATATCGAGGTATCCTTAATCTTGAGCGCCTGTATGCCTTTGAGGGAGGCAAGTGCCCCCTCCATCGTCGTCACACAAGGGATCCCGCGCGACACGGCAAAGCTCCGGATCACGATCTCGTCTTTTCTGGGTTTTTCTCCGGCCGGCGTATTGATCACAAGGTCTATTTTCTTCTCTTTCATGAGATCCACGACGTTGGGACTGCCTTCGCTGATTCTCTTTAAGGATCTGACGCGAATGCCGGCCGCTTCGATCACTTTGGCGGTGCCAGCCGTGGCGACAAGGCTGAATTTCATTTTTGAAAGTTCCTTGGCGATAGCCAGGACCGCTCGTTTGTCTTTATCTTTCACGCTCAAAAAGATCGTGCCCTTTAAAGGAAGTGAAGAATTGGCCGCTTCCTGAGCCTTGGCGAAGGCCGTGCCGAAGTCATCCGCGATCCCCATCACCTCACCGGTTGATTTCATTTCAGGTCCAAGCAGAATATCCACCCCACGGAAGCGCACAAAAGGCAGGACCACTTCCTTGACCGATCTATAAGACGGAATTATTTCTTTCATAAACCCAAGTTCTTTTAATTTTTTTCCGGCCATGACTTTAGACGCGAGCTTCGCCAGAGGCACGCCGATCGCCTTGGAAACGAACGGCACCGTGCGTGAAGCTCTGGGGTTTACTTCCAGGACGTACACGACGCCGTTTTTGACGGCAAACTGGACATTCATAAGTCCCACCACATTGAGTTCCTTGGCAAGAGCTGCCGTCTGTTTTTTGATCTCCTGGATCACGGATTCCGCAAGATTATGAGGCGGAAGGCAGCAAGCGCTGTCGCCGGAGTGGATCCCGGCCTGCTCGATGTGTTCCATCACACCGGCCACCACATACGTTTCACCATCCGCGATCATATCCACATCGATCTCTGTGGCGCCTTCCAGAAATTTATCCACCAAGATCGGTCTGTCTTTGGACACATCCACGGCCATCTTCTGCATATAATTGATCAGCGAAGGTTCATCATAAACAATTTCCATCGCCCGGCCGCCCAAAACATACGAAGGCCGCACCAGCACCGGATACCCGATGCGATTGGCTTCTTTGAGGGCCTCCGCTAAAGTGACCGCTGTTCCATTTTCCGGCTGTTTAAGCCCCAGGTTCCTTAAAACTTCCGCAAATTTTTTCCTGTCCTCGGCCCTGTCGATCGCCTGGGGACTTGTTCCGATAATAGGAACTCCCGCTTGATACAGAGAGAGCGCGAGATTCAGCGGCGTCTGCCCGCCAAACTGCACGATCACGCCGTCCGGCTTTTCCTTCTCGACAATATTCATGACATCCTCGAAAGTAACCGGCTCAAAATAAAGCCGATCGGACGTGTCGTAGTCCGTGGAAACCGTTTCGGGATTGCAATTCACCATGATGGTCTCAAAACCTATTTCCTTAAGCGCGAAACTCGCATGGCAGCAACAATAATCAAACTCTATCCCCTGCCCGATACGGTTGGGACCCCCGCCCAGGATCATAATCTTCTTCTTGGAAGTCGTCTTCACCTCGTCTTCCATTTCGTAGGTGGAATAATAATAAGGTGTAAACGCCTCAAACTCGGCCGCGCAGGTGTCGACAAGTTTATAAGTCGGTAAAATGCCGAGTTTTTTTCTGTAAGCACGCATTTCAATCTCGCTCTTGCCAAAGATCTCGCCCAGCTGAGCATCTGAAAATCCTAATTCCTTCGCTCGTCGTAAAGCGCGAGAAATGTCATTGCGAGCGAACGAAGTGAGCGAAGCAGTCCAATCTCTTGCGTCATCTCGAGGCCCGCCATGAATCTTGGCGGGCCGAGAGATCTCATCACACGACTTGATGAGATTTCTCGGGCTGCGCCCTCGAAATGACAATTTGAAAATACCCGCAGCAAGTTCTCTTAACTCCCTCTCAAACTCGACTATTTCCTTTAGATTCTCCAGGAACCACGGATCAATGAAAGTCAGCTTATGAATCTCCTTTAAGTTCATCCCTTCCTCGATCGCGCGCTTTAGGTAATAGAGTCTTTCCGCATTTGGGCGTTTCAAATGTTCTTTAAGATCACCGGTCGCTTTCTTGGACTCAAATCCGGCGGCTTTTACCTCTAAACCCCTCAAGCCTTTTTGAAGAGCTTCCTTGAAGGTACGTCCGATCGCCATGACCTCCCCGACGGATTTCATCTGCGTCGTGAGCGTCGTGTCGGCGCCTGGAAATTTCTCAAACGCGAAGCGCGGGATCTTGACCACACAGTAATCAATCATCGGTTCAAAACTCGCCGGCGTTTTCTTCGTAATGTCGTTTGGTATCTCATCAAGCGTGTAGCCCACGGCAAGCTTGGCCGCGATTTTCGCGATCGGGAATCCTGTCGCCTTTGACGCGAGCGCCGAGGAACGCGACACGCGCGGGTTCATTTCTATGATCACCATGCAGCCGTTTTTAGGATTGAGCGCAAACTGGATATTCGAACCGCCTGTTTCGACGCCGATTTCGCGGATGCAGGCGATCGCCGCGTCGCGCATCTTTTGGTATTCCACGTCTGTGAGCGTCTGAATCGGCGCCACCGTGATGGAATCGCCGGTGTGGACACCCATCGGGTCAAAATTCTCAATCGAGCAGATAATCACGACATTGTCTTTTTTGTCGCGCATGACTTCGAGCTCAAACTCCTTCCAGCCAAAAATGGATTCCTCAATCAAGATCTCATGTGTCATGGACAGCTGAATTCCGTAGGCGGCCATTTTCTCAAACTCTTCTTTTGTATTCGCGATGCCGCCGCCGGTGCCTCCCAGTGTAAAGCTTGGGCGGACCACGACAGGCAAGCCGATTTTCTTGAGAACGCTCTTTGCTTCCGCTAGGGTATGCGCAAGACCCGATTGCGGAAGGCCAATGCCGATCTTCTGCATCGCTTTCTTGAAGAGCTCGCGGTTTTCGCCTTTTTTGATCGCTTCCAGGTTCACGCCGATCATTTGAACACCGTATTTCTTGAAAAGTCCGGCTTCGGCGGCCTTGACGGCGGTATTGAGACCTGTCTGGCCGCCTAGCGTAGGCAACACCGCGTCCGGCCTTTCAGCTTTTATAATTTTCTCCAAGTATTCTACGGTAATCGGTTCAATGTAAGTCCGCTCAGCGGTTTGAGGATCGGTCATGATCGTGGCGGGGTTGGAGTTGATGAGCACAACCTCGTAACCTTCCTCGCGAAGCGCTTTGCAGGCCTGAGTTCCCGAATAGTCAAATTCGCACGCTTGGCCGATGATGATGGGGCCGGAGCCGATGATTAAGATTTTATGGATGTCAGTTCTTTTTGGCATATGATTATTAGCATGTCATTGCGAGGAGGAGCGTTAGCGACGACAAATCAATCCCAAATGGTGTCATTCTGAGCGAAGCGAAGAATCTCAAAGCATGAGATCCTTCGTCGTTTCGCTCCTCAGGATGACACCGGTTGGGATTGCTTCGCTCACTGTCGTTCGCTCGCAATGACACCTTATTTTTTCCTTTTTCTCATCATTTCTATGAACCGGTCAAAGTGGTGTGTCGCGTCGTGCGGGCCCGGAGCTGCTTCGGGGTGATGCTGGACTGAAAATACCGGAAGTTTTTTATGCTCCATTCCCTCGCAAGTCCTGTCATTCAAATTAACATGTGTGAGCACCATTTCCTTTTTAGATATCGAGTTCATATCCACGGCAAAACCGTGATTTTGTGCCGTGATTTCGACTCTTTTCGAATGTACATCAATGACAGGTTGATTGCCGCCGTGATGGCCAAACTTCATCTTAAATGTTTTCCCGCCAAACGCCAGAGCTAGGATCTGATGTCCGAGACAAATACCGAAAACCGGCATCTTGCCGATCAAACCTTTGACCGTATCTACTATATAGGGAAGCGCCTTGGGATCTCCGGGGCCGTTTGAGAGAAAAAGACCGTCAGGTTTATACTTTAGTATCGCTTCTTTCGTGGCTGTTGCCGGGACCACCGTCACGCGGCAGTTTCTTTTTTCAAGATTCCTCAAGATATTGAGCTTAATGCCGGAATCAATCGCGACCACATGAAATTTTCCTTTTTTATTCCAAGTGTAGGGTTTTTTGCACATCACTTCTTTGATAAGATCACGCCCCACGAGTCCCGGTGAGCGCTTGGCCTTTTTGACAAGCGACACAGGATTTAAATCTTTTGTAGAAATAACTCCTTTTTTCGCTCCGCGCTCCCTCAGGTGTTTCGTGAGTGAGCGTGTGTCGATGCCCTCAATCCCGACGATCTTGTATTTTTTAAGATACGATCCAAGGTCCGTGGCGGCACGCCAGTTGGAGTAGATGCGGCTTGATTCCTTCACGATAAAACCTTCGACATAAGGCTGTCGCGATTCGACATCCTCTTTATTGACACCGTAGTTTCCAATCAACGGATACGTCATGCAAACCATTTGGCCCTTGTAGGAAGGGTCTGTGAGAATTTCCTGGTAGCCGGTCATGCTGGTGTTGAAAACGACTTCGCCGGCGGTCTCCCCCTCGGCGCCGAATGAATAACCCTTAAAAACTTTTCCGTCTTCTAGAGCTAAAATAGCTTGTTTTTTCATAAAGTTATCCTGTCATTGCCAGGAGCGGCGTAGCGACGACAAATCAATCCCAAATGGTGTCATTCTGAGCGAAGCGAAGAATCTCAAAGCATGAGATCCTTCGTCGCTTCGCTCCTCAGGATGACACCGGTTGGGATTGCTTCGCTCACTATCGTTCGCTCGCAATGACACCATTATTTAGAATATGCCTGCCCGCCACCCACACATCCGTCACCTGGCCTTTCATCTTCCAACCTAAAAACGGGGAATTCTTCGACTTTGACTGAAGCTTGTCTTTTTCCACGACCCACTCTTTGTGGGGATCGAAAATCGTGACGTCCGCCACAGCGCCCTCTGACAGGTGACCCCGGTCTATTTTAAGGACGCACGCAGGGTTCAGTGACATTTTCTCGATGACTTGAGTCATGGTCAGCACCTTCTCCTCCACAAGCCTTAAGGAAAGAGGAAGCGATGTCTCGAGTCCTATCACCCCGAAAGGCGCCTGGTCGAATTCGGTGTCCTTTTCGCTCTCCGCATGCGGCGCGTGGTCTGTCGCAATCACGTCGATCGTTCCGTCTTTCAAAGCTTTTTTCACCGCGGCCACATCTTCAACCGTCCGGAGCGGCGGATTCATCTTTGCGTTGGTATTGTAGTGTAAGACCGATTCATCCGTAAGATGAAAATAGTGCGGGCAGGTTTCGGCCGTGACTTTCGAACCTTGCGCCTTCGCCTGACGGATCAGATCCAGCGATTTTCTTCCCGAAATATGGCAAAAATGGAGCTGACCGCCCGTCAAGTCCGCAAGTTGAATGTCGCGCGCCACCTCCACGCTCTCCGCCTCCACCGGGATCCCCGGAAGGCCGAGTTTCGTCGAAACAAACCCCTCATGCATACAGCCGCCGCAGAAAAGCGCCTCGTCCTGACAGTGTGCGAGGATAGGGAGGCCAAACTTTTTTGCGTAGGAAAGCGCGCGGCGCAGGATGTTCGAGTCCGTGATCGGCTGGCCGTCGTCGGAGAGCGCTATCGCGCCGCCTTTTTTAAGCTCTCCAAACTCCGTGAGTTCTTTCCCTTCCTGCCTCAAGGTCACAGCGCCCACGGGCCATAGATTGACCAGGTTCACGCGTTTGGACTCGCCAATCATAAACTCCATGTCCGAGCGGCTGTCAGCCACGGGATTGGTGTTGGCCATCGGGCATACGCCTGTGATACCGCCTTTTAACGCCGCCCGCAGACCCGTCTCGATCGTTTCCTTATACTCATAACCCGGTTGCCGCAGATGAACGTGAATATCGATAAGCCCCGGGCAAACGATCTTGCCTTTGGCGTCGATCTCCTGGTCGGCCTTCTCCGTAATCTTCTTTGAAACCTTTTTTACCCTTCCATCTTCGATGAGCAGATCCATCGGCTCATCGAGCTTATTCTTCGGGTCAACCAGGTATCCGTTTTTAATTAATATTTTCATATTCTCACTTTACTTGTCATCTCGAGGTCGCCGCAGGCGACCGAGAGATCTCATCACACGACTGGATGAGATTTCTCGCTTCGCTCGAAATGACACACTATCTCTCCACCATCGTCGTATGAAACAGCACCGCCATGCGCACCGCGACGCCGTTTGTCACCTGTTCAAGAATCACCGACTGCGCGCCGTCGGCGACTTCGGCCGCCAGCTCCACCCCCCGGTTAATAGGCCCCGGATGCATAATGATAACGTCCTTTTTGGCTTTTTTCATTCTCTCCACGGAAATACCGTATTCCGCCGCGTATTCGCGAATCGACGGAAAAAATGCCCCCTTTTGCCGCTCAAGCTGTATGCGTAAGATATTCAGCACATCCTGATCCTTCACCGCTTCATCGACATCATAAAATACTTCCACCCCAAGCTCTTCGATCTTCGCCGGAATAAGCGTCGGCGGCCCGCAGACGCGCACTTTCGCGCCAAGTTTTGTGAGCCCCCAAATATTGGACCGCGCCACCCGCGAGTGAAGGATATCGCCGACAAGACACACTTTGAGGCCTTCAATTTTTTTCTTCCGCTCCCGCATCGTGAAAATATCCAAAAGCCCTTGCGTCGGATGCTCATGGATCCCGTCTCCGGCGTTGATGACACCTGCCCTTATGGACCGCGCCAGATACTCGGCGGAACCTGAGGAGGGGTGACGCATCACGATCGTATCCACATTCATCGCTTCTATATTCTTTGCCGTATCCGTGAGACTCTCCCCTTTAGAGGTGCTCGAGCCGGCTGAGGAAAAATTAATGATATCCGCCGACAATCGCTTAGCGGCGACTTCAAAACTCGTGCGCGTGCGCGTGGAAGGCTCGAAAAATAGATTCGCGACGGTTTTTCCCCGGAGCGCAGGGACCTTTTTGACGTCACGCGTCGAGATCTCCTTAAACGACTCGGCGGTCTTTAGGATCAGTTCAATCTCTTCTTTCGAGAGTTCCTCTAACGAGAGAAGATCTTTGCGAATCCAACGCACCTTACCGTCATTCTGAGGCGACACAGTCGCCGAAGAATCTCTTTCTTGAGATCCTTCGGTCGCTGCCGCGACCTCAGGATGACGCTTAGGATTCTCCCTCACTGAACAACGACCTCCTCTTTCCCGTCCGTCTCCATTAAATTAACCCGCACGCTCTCTTCTTTACTTGTTGGAATATTTTTTCCGACAAAATCCGCGCGAATCGGAAGCTCTCGGTGGCCTCGGTCGATCAGCACCGCGAGCTGTATGCACTTCGGCCTTCCAAAGTCCACGAGCGCATCCATCGCACAGCGGATCGTCCGGCCAGTGTACAAAACGTCATCCACAAGCACGACTATCTTATTGTCGAGGTCAAAATTGATCTCGGTTTTATGGATCACCGGCTGTTCGAAGACTTTCGTGAGGTCGTCGCGGTAGAGGTTGATGTCGAGAACGCCGATGGGCACCTCGGCGCCGCTTATTTCTTTGATGGTCTCTTGAAGACGCTTGGCAAGGATAACACCGCGTCTTTGAATGCCGACAAGGCACAGGCCTTGGGTGCTTTTATTCTTCTCAACGATTTCATGCGCGATCCGAATGACGGACCGCTCGACGGATGGAGCGTCTAGGATGAGTTTTGACATGCTTCCCTTTTTGGGTCTCTCTGGACCCGTTTAAAAGACTTGTGGGAGTATACTCTCGAAAACTCCACTTGTCAAATCTAACTACAATCTAACTAATTAAAAATTATACCGCTAATTTCAGCTTTGAAAACTTAGCGATTGTCAGATAATCTTTGTCTTCTTGCAACAAAGGTACTTCGTGAGTGATAGCACAAGCAGCTATCAGACAATCCACCGTGTTTCGAATCGTATGGCCTTTTTTTTTGGCGTGGCGGTAAATGTCGGCCGCCAACCCATACGCCTCTAGTGGCATCGGCAAAAACACAAACGTATTGAGCAAAGCTTTTAC
>MHFI01000037.1:46574-48152 GCA_001804125.1 Omnitrophica bacterium RIFCSPHIGHO2_02_FULL_51_18 | reverse complement strand
CCACTTTCCAATTTATTTTAGACAAAGTTTCGCGTCAGTTTATCTGGTCGTTTCTTCACAGCCATCCGTTCTACAATTGTCTTGCCGGTGACACAAAAATTATTCATTTTCACGCCAATGATAAAGAGCCTTGGACAATCGCCGAACTTTACGCACGGTTTCACGATCCGAAGAAGCGAGTTTATATCGAGAAAATGCATATTCGCAGTGTAAACGAGCAAGGTAATTTGGTACCCAACAAAATTAAGGCTGTAATATCAACAGGGAAACAGCTTGTTTATAAGGTCAAAACGGCATTAGGTTATGAAATTCGCGCGACACAGAGGCACCGGTTTATGCGGCAGGACAAATCATGGGCTAGATTAGGCGAGCTCAGTGTTGGGGATAAGCTATTGGTTAATGGTGTTCGGCTTTACAAGGATCCTGAATGGTTGACGGATTTATACCATGGCGAGGGTTTATCTCAAAAACAGATGGCTGTCCTCGGCAGTACAACTCCTTGGACGATTAGGAAGTGGATTCGGAGATTTGGCTTGCAAAAAGCTTTGGGGATTTGGAGCCGCGGTGTTTCACCGGCTTCACGAGGCCATACTAAGGAAACTTATGCTCCATTAATGAGAATGTCCGAATCAGCTAAGGCAAGGGGACATCGACCGCCGCAAAACGGAAGAGGCGACGCCAACAGCAACTGGAAAGGGGGGCGGGCCAAGAACCCAAGAGACAGGGCCCGATTGTGGTATGTGGCTGAATCGTGCGAAGTTTGTGGAGTTACGAAAGCGGATCGGCGGATAGAGCGGCACCACATTAACAAAGATATTTACAACAACTCAAGAGAAAATATTATCGTTTTATGCTCTCTTTGTCACAAAGCGGCGGAAAGTCCTAATCGGACTATTATGAGAGTGACCGTGGATCGCATCGTATCTATACAATCAGACTGCGAGACGGACACATTCGATCTTGTAATGCAGGAACCTTATCACAATTTTGTTGCTGATGGGTTTGTTGTTCATAATAGCGAGCAAGTTTCACAGCGTTATGTGCATGTGGCGTCCGAAAATTTTACGGTTCCCCCGATCGAAAGTCAAAAAGCCCTGGAACTCTACGTGTCCACGATCCGGCTCCAGATGGACGCCTATGAAAAGCTGATCCGGATCTTGGAGCCTACGATCCGCGCGCAGTACGCGAAGCTATTCCCGAACCGGGACCCGGAACTTAAGAAATGGAAAAGCGCGCTTCAAAAACGGGGGCAGGAAGTGGCGCGCTACGTTCTTCCGGTGGCCACGCACGCGCATCTTTACCACACGGTGAGCGGTCTGACGCTCCACCGCTACCACAAGCTCTCCGAGCAGTTCGACACTCCCACTGAGCAGAAGATCGTGATCGGGAAGATGATTGAGGCGGTGAACGCGGTGGACCCGCTCTTTTTCAAAAACATCGAGGACCCGATGTCTCTAGAAGAAACGCCCGAGTATGAATTTTTCAAGGCGCATTCGCCGATGCAGGACGTGAAGAGCCGCGAGGATTTCATAAAAGAATTTGACCGTGAACTTGGGGGACTTACCTCGAAGCTCATTG
>MHFI01000037.1:42271-46525 GCA_001804125.1 Omnitrophica bacterium RIFCSPHIGHO2_02_FULL_51_18 | reverse complement strand
GCTGGGTTTGCCGGAAAGCGGCTTGTCCGAAGGGGAGGCGATCAATCTTGTTTTGAACCCCTCCAAAAATCCCTATTTTTCGGAAGCGCTCAATATCACAACGCTCGGGAAGCTCACGCGCACAATGGTACATCCGCATTTTACTTTCCAGAAGAAGATCAGTCATACGGCTGATTCGCAGGACCAGCGGCACCGCATGACGCCGGCTTCAAGACCTATCCTTCACCGTCACTTTATTGCCGCCAAACCCGATTATATCGTTCCGGCCTTGATCAAGACTTCGGCCCAAGCATCGGATTTTTATGCCGACGCCATGAAGACCATCTGGCGGAACATGACCGCTCTTTTAAATGAAGGCGTCCAGGAAGAATACGTGATGTATCTTCTGCCAAACGCGTTCCCGATCCGCTTCATGGAATCAGGAGATCTTTTGAATCACCACCATAAATGGACCAAGCGTCTTTGCTACACCGCGCAGGAGGAGATCTGGAATATGTGCCGTGATGAAGTGGTCCAGGTGAGTCGTTTGTTCCCCGAGATCGGAAAATACATGCTTCCGCCGTGCGGTCTTCGGAACCTGAGCGGCACGCGCCCGATCTGTCCTGAAGGCGAGCGCTTCTGCGGCGTGCCGGCGTGGAAACTGCCCGTCAATCATTTTGAACGGGTGATCTAGTCCCCGTCATTTCGAGGCCAAAGGCCGAGAAATCTCATCAAGTCGTGTGATGAGATCTCTCGCCCGACAAAAATATGTCGGGCTCGAGATGACAGACCATGGTTCTATTTGACAAGCTTCGAAGATTTTGTGATATAATAACTTAAATTTTTCTACAGGAGAGGACATTCAATGAAGGCAGTCAAAGGATTATTATCGCTCATATTAGCAGTGGGTTGTGCATTTTCATGGTCGCTTTCCGATGCCGGCGGCCAGGATTACTACGGCAACGAAGACCCGAATAAAAAGATTTTAAAACAGGGACTTTTGGGCGCGGGCGTCGGCGCTATTTCCGCGGAAGCTTCGGGGGGTAAGGCGGGCACCGGTGCGTTGGTCGGAGCGGGCACAAGCGTTATTGGCGGCGCACTTCTGGATTCACTGACTACGCCTCCCTCACCCCAGCCCCAATACGCGCAGCAACCGGTTTATGTGCAGCAGTCCCAGCCCCAATATGTCCAACAGTCTTCGTATCCTGTCCAAACTCAAGGCAGCTACCAGCGTGTCGAACAGCAGCCGGTTTATTATCAACAAGCCCCCGCTTACTATCCTCCTCAGGAGGACCCTAATAAAAAAATCATCAAAAGCGGTCTTTTAGGCGCGGGCGTCGGCGCTATTTCGGCGAGTGCCTCGGGCGGCAGTGCCGGCAAGGGCGCTTTGATCGGCGCGGGCACTAACGTCATTGGCGGAGCGCTTTTGGATTCGCTGATGAGTCCTTCGCAGCCGCAGCCTCAGCCCGTGTATTACCAGCAGGCTCCGCAGTATCAACAAACTACCACCAGCCAGCCCAAGAAAAAAATCATCCGCAAGTATGATTCGGATGGCAACGTGGTTTCCGAAGAAGAGGTTTGGGAATGACCCGCCACGAATCATGGCGGGTCATTCTGAGCAAGCGACCCTGAGCGTAGCGAAGGGGAGCGCGTCGAAGGATCAGGAAAATTGAACATCACCCGGGCTTTCAAATGCCCGGGTTTTTGGTTTTAGGGCCCTAGGAGAATGAAAACCAAACAAACGTTTACTCAGGAAATAAAAGCATTCGCGTTGAATGAAGCCGGCTTTGATCTGGTCGGTATTTCAAGCGCAAGCCTTCCGGACCGCCACGGCCAGGCGATTGAACGCTGGACGCAGGAGGGTTTTGCGGGTTCCATGGGCTACATGGCCCGCGACGGCAAGAAAAGAGCCTACCCGGAAATAGCCTTGCCCGGCGCCAAGTCCGTGGTTTCTCTGGCCATTAACTATTATCACGCGGAAGACCCGAAACCCAAAGGCCCGGGCGCCGGCAAGGTGGCAAAGTACGCTTATGGCGCGGATTACCATAAGCTGATCGAAAGGAGGCTCAAGCGTTTGTCGGAATTTATCAAAGCCGCGGCGGATGAGGATGCCCAAGTCAAAAATTACGTGGACACGGGCCCGATACTGGAAAAGGCGTTTGCGCAAAGCTCGGGGCTCGGCTTTTTCGGGAAAAACACGAACATTATCACGCGGGAATACGGCTCCTGGGTATTTCTTGCGAGCATTATTACCAATCTGGAGCTTGAGCCTGACGCCCCGCATGCCGGAAGCTGCGGCTCCTGCCGGATTTGCATGGATGCCTGCCCGACGGATGCGCTTCTGGGGGATTATCGGTTGGACGCCAGGCGGTGCATTTCGTACCTTACGATAGAGTCTAGGGACGAGATTCCGGTTGAATTGAAGGGCAAGACGGGGGATTGGATATTTGGCTGTGATATCTGCCAGGAGGTATGTCCTTACAATTTCAGGGCAAAAACGACCGGACACGGGGAACTTTACCCTAATAGGATCGCAGGCAGCTGGATTGATTTTGATAAAATTGAAAACATGAAGAGCGACGAGGAGTTTAATGTTGCTTTTGCCGGCAGTCCTATTAAGAGAGCAAAAAGACAGGGTATTTTGAGGAGTTTGAAAGTTGTGGCTAAAAATCAGGAAATGCTATAATGAGGTCTTATCTGTCATTCCCGCGCAAGCGGGAATCAAAGTTAATGTCATTTCGAACGCAGTGAGAAATCTTATCATCCGTGTGATGAGATCTCTCGCCCCGTCATTCGACGGGGTTCGAGATGACGGTGGACCCCCGCTTTCGCGGGGATGACACACTAGGTATTGACCATGTCACTTTCACAGGACGAAATTTTAAGGTATAGCCGGCACCTCATCATGCCCGAAGTCGGGGTTGAGGGGCAGCAAAAGCTAAAGGCTGGCAGGGTATTGCTAATAGGAACAGGGGGCTTAGGCTCTCCCGCAGCTTTGTATTTGGCGGCGGCAGGGGTGGGCACGCTGGGTCTCGTCGATTTTGATAATGTCGATTTCTCGAACCTCCAGCGCCAGATCATTCATGGCACCAAGAGCGTCGGTAAACCGAAGGTGGATTCCGCCAGGGAGCGCCTGGTTGAAATCAATCCCAACGTCAAACTCACCACTTATAATGAAAGGTTGACCAAAAACAATGTCATGAGGATTCTCAAAGACTATGATATTGTCCTGGACGGCACCGATAATTTTCAGACGCGATATCTCGTGAATGATGCCTGTGTGTTTACAAAGAAGCCTTTTGTGTACGGCAGTATCTTCCGTTTTGACGGACAGGCGACGGTGTTCTACCCGGGCAAGGGCCCCTGCTACCGCTGCCTTTTCGCGGAGCCGCCCCCGCCCGGCATGGTGCCCAGCTGTGCGGAAGGCGGCGTGCTCGGGATTCTTCCGGGAGTGATCGGGGTCATTCAGGCCACGGAGGTCGTGAAGCTTCTTCTGGGGAAGGGCGACCTTTTGATCGGGAGGCTTTTGCTATACGACGCGCTTAAGATGAACTTTCGTGAAGTGAAGTTCAGGCGCAATCCGAAGTGCCCCGTTTGCGGAGACAACCCGACCCTCAAGGAGCTTATTGATTATGACGCGTTTTGCGGCGTTTCACGGGGCCAGGAAGATAAAAACAATGAAGCGAAGATGGGACTACCGGAGATCAGCGCGAAAGAACTGAAGGCTAAAATGGACCGTGAGGAGAAGTTTGTGCTGATTGATGTGCGTGAACCGAATGAATTCGAGATCAATAAGATTCCGGGAGCCAAATTGATTCCGCTGGGCACGCTTCCCGAACGGGTCAGCGAACTGGACAGCGCGGACGAGATCGTGATTCACTGCCACTTCGGGGGGCGCAGTGCCAAGGCCTGCGAGCTTTTGCAAAAGATCGGTTACAAAAAAGTCAAGAATCTGGCCGGGGGAATCGATGCTTGGTCGCAAGATGTGGACCCAAGCGTGCCGAGATATTAGGTATAAATTCTAATAGAAAATCCAAAATCCGAAGCACGCATGATTAAGCACGAAATCCGAAACTCGAAATTCGAAACAAATCTGAATGACCGAAATTCGAATGACTAAAACTTTTGTTTCGAATTTTAGTGATTCGAATTTTAAATTTGTTTCGGATTTCGAATTTCGTGCTTCGAATTTAATAATTAAAGGCCTTTAATGTTAACTAACACTGAGGAAATCCAGCAGTCTTTCCAGAAGATGGAGGAGGCGCTTAAAAGCAC
>MHFI01000037.1:6876-42257 GCA_001804125.1 Omnitrophica bacterium RIFCSPHIGHO2_02_FULL_51_18 | reverse complement strand
TCCTGACGCACGACAATCCCGACCCGGATTCGGTCTCCTCGGCGTTCACGCTCGCCTACCTCATCAAGAATAAGTTCAAAGTCCCGACCGCCGTGAAATACGGCGGCATCGTCGGCCGCGCGGAAAACCGGGCGATGATCAGGCTTCTCGGGCTCCGCATGAGTCCGCTCTCCGATTCGGATTTCAAGCCGGGCGTGGACTTTGCGCTCGTCGATATGCAGCCGAAAACCGGGAACAACTCGTTCCCGAAAAACCGCAAACCTTTGATCGTGATTGATCACCACTCTTTAAGAAAAACCACGAAAGCCGATTTTATCGACGTGCGCACGAACTACGGAGCGACCGCAACTATCTTAACGGAATATCTTTTGGAAAGCGGGCTCGAAATCCCCTCGAAGCTTGCCACGGCGCTTTCCTATGGGATCAGCTCGGAGACGCAGGACCTGGGACGCGAGGCGGGGGAAAAGGACATTCAGGCGTATCTGGCGCTTTTTCCGTTAAGCAATAAAAAAATGCTCGCGAACATCGCGCACCCGAAGCTTCCCCGCGATTACTTCATCGTGCTGAACCGCGCGCTGCATCATAGTTTCATCTACAAAAATGCGGTCGCGACAAGCTTGGGGGAAATTGAAAATCCTGATTTCGTAGCGGCGATTGCGGATTTTATGCTCCACCTCGAGCGCATCAGCTGGGCGATGTGCCTTGGGCGCACCCAAGACAAAATCATCGTTTCCATCCGGACCACGAGTTCAAAAGGCGAAGCCGGTCGTTTTTTAAGATTCCTCATCGGGAAAAAAGGCACGGCCGGCGGTCACGGCATGATTGCCGGCGGCCAGGTGACCTGTTGTTCGACGATGGAGCACGACAAGTGCACCGAGATAGAGGAGGAGCTTATCCAGAATTTTCTGAAAAAACTGGGCCACAGCGACGCCCAGGAAATGACGCCGCTTTTGACCTCCGACCCCATCCGCACTTAATTTTCCGGCCCTAAAAACACAACTAATAGTACACTATTTTCTTTATGTGCACAGCCGATTTGTATTATAATCGTCTCAACTAAGGAGATGGTACGTTAAAAGTTAGGTAGGTTGGTGATACTCCGGATGGATTAAAATAAACCCACCCGGAGTAGATAGGTTAAAAGGTTGAATCGTTTTCTTGGGGCATTGTGACCCCGTTAAGGAGATTAACTCAAACCTTCTAACCGAATCGCCACCATGGGGCATGATGACCCCGTATAGGAGAATGGTGTTCACCGACTCATAATTCTACTCCGAGTAAATAACAAAAACAAGCGGAGGTAAGAGTTATGAAAAGGTCCATCGGGGTAGATCTACACAAGTCGGCTTTCACGGTCTGTTATTACGAATCAGAAGAAAAGCATGAATTTAAAACGTATCAGGTGAATAGGATGAATCTGGGATATTTCAAGAACACTTTAAAGAAAACCGACGAGCTGGCGGTGGAATCCACCGGCAACACGGCCTTCTTTGTTCGGGAGATACAGAATAAAGTGAAGCGGGTTCGTATCGTCAATCCCTTTCAATTTAAAGTGATCTCAAATTCTGTCAAAAAAACCGACGAGAAGGATGCATTCACCATCGCCAAATTTCTTCACAAGGATATGATCCCTGAAGTACGCCAAAGAACTGAAGAAGACTCCCAGATCTCAAGCCTTATCGGAACCAGGGACAAATTCGTAAAGCTTAGATCCGCTTTAAAGAACAAGATCCACAATATCTTAAACGCCCAAGGCATCGTCACCAAACGCGAGATGTTTACCTCAGAGAAGAGCTTTCAAAGGATCTTGGCGCTTAAAATAAATTCTTCTTGCCAATTTGAAATCGGAATCATCGCCACTCAGATCAAGAGTCTGAATGAAGCGATTGACAAGATCGGCGAAGAACTCAAAAGTCGTAGCCAGCATCTGCCGGGCCACAAGAATCTTACGAGTATCAAAGGCATCGGAGATGCAGCCGCCACGATTTTTTTAAACACGATTGGCAATATCAATGATTTTAAGGATGAAAAGCACCTGGCAAGTTACTTCGGCATTGTGCCAAGAGTGTGGGTCTCAAACCAAACGGTTCGACACGGTCGAATCACAAAACTTGGCAACAAGATTGCCAGAACGGCCCTTGTTCAGTCAACGTTTGTAGCCATTCGGTACAGCCCTTACTTGCGTGCCTTCTATGACAAATTAAAAGCCAAGAAGGGTTCCGGCAAGGCTATCATTGCCACATCCCGGAAGATGCTTGGCATTATTTACAACACTCTTAAAAATAATTGGGTATTTGAGGACTTTACAAGATTCAAACTGGCGCCCTGCGCCGGTTGAATGTAACTCAGAGTAGAGTTAGCTAGACTTTTAACATAGGAGGGTTCATGGCAGAATTTTTTGAGAGCCAGAGTTTTGTTTCTCCCTCGCGCGTTAAGGAAGACGTAGCCGGCCGGCTGGGGGAAGTGAAGGCTGTGAAGGCTGTCGAGTTTTTGGTGAGGGGGGACGCGCTTGAAGGGGCCAAGGAATTCAGCGAAATTCTTCTCAATCTCAAAAAGCGCGGTGTCAGGGTCTCCCACGAATTTACAATCCGCCTCGATTTTCCAAGGTCCATCCCCAAAGACAAGGCGTTGTCGCTTGTGCAGGCTATGCCAAGTTCTAAAAACGGATCGCTCAAGGTGCGTATCTGGCAGGAAGACGCCCTGCAAGCGCCTGCAGAATCCAAGCCATGAAAATCACTTACGAACTTTCGCGGCCACCCTTAAAAACCGTCGAGATCCTGGGCATCGGTTGTTTCGAGGGCGATAAGGATTTCTTGAAAAGGTCCTCGTGTCTGGATGCGCACACCAAGGAAGCGCTCCAGAAAATTTTGTCGGCAAAGAAAATTTTATTTAAGTGCGGGGAAACGTTTTTTACACCGGCGCCGTTCATGAAAAGCGCGGGTGCGGTTTTTTTCATCGGGCTTGGGAAACGGGACAAATTTTGTCTGGAGCGAGTCCGCAAGGCCGCCGCCAAGTTTTTGGCGCAGGCCAAGACGTTTAAATACAAAAACGCGCGCTTGGATCTGGACAGCTTGATTGAAAAATTTTCCCTGGCGGAGATTGCGGGCGCGGCCGTGGAGGGTGCGCGGCTTTCAAATTACCGGTTTGACAAGTACAAGTCCAAGCCGGTTCCTGCGGCGGTGGTGGACGAGTTTTTGCTGGCCTCGGGCCGTGCCGAAAAAGCGCCTGCCGTTAAGGTGTCCATCGCGGAAAGCGAGACGCTGATGGAAGGCGTGGTGTTTGCCAGAAATCTTTCCAATGAGCCCGCCAATGTTATGACGCCCTCGCGCCTGGCGAATGCCGCGAAGGAAATGGCTGCGAAGAACAATCTGGGCTGCAAAGTGCTGGGCAGGAATGAAATTAAGAAGCTCGGGATGGGCGGCATTTTAGCTGTGTCCAGGGGCAGTGCCGAGGAGCCCAGGTTTATCATCCTAGAAAATAGGGTGAGGAAACCCAAGTTTTCGAACCCAATCGTGCTGGTGGGCAAGGGCATCACGTTTGACACGGGTGGTATTTCAATCAAGCCGTCGAACGACATGGACAAGATGAAATTTGATATGTGCGGCGCCGCGGCCGTGATCGGCGCGATGAAGGCCGTCGCAAATCTCAAGCTTCCGGTGAAAGTGGTGGGCCTGGCGCCGGTTTGCGAAAATATGCCGGGAGGCCGCGCCCAGCGCCCGGGGGACATCATCACCATTTCAAACGGGAAGACAGTCGAAGTTCTCAACACGGACGCGGAGGGACGTCTGATATTGGCGGACGCTTTAAGTTATGCCGCCAAATACAAGCCGAAAGCGCTGATCGACATCGCGACGCTGACCGGTTCGTGCGCGGCGACATTTGCGGACCTCGCGACCGGGCTTATGGGCACGGACCCGGAGCTTGTGGACCGGATCCGGAGAGCGGGTGAATACGCCGGCGAGCGCTGCTGGGAACTTCCGCTGTGGGACGAGTATTTTGATCTGATCAAGGCGGCCTACGCGGACATTCAGAATATCAGCAAAAAATATGCTGGTACGATTACGGCGGGCATGTTCCTTAAGGAATTTGCCGACCACACCAAAACCTGGGCCCACCTGGACATCGCGGGGACCGCCTGGAATGAAGGCGGCCCGAAGACACTTTCCCCGATCGGCGCCACGGGTGTCGGTGTCAGACTGTTTGTCCGGCTGATTAAAAGCTATTTATAGCGTACAGCGTAGAGTGTTCAGCGTGGAGAAAAGAAAATGATCCTAGGTTATTCTAAACGCTCCACGCTCTACGCTCCCCGCTAAACTTATGAAAGCGGTTTACTTCGAAAAACACGGCGGTCCGGAAGTCCTGAAATACGGCCCCTTCCAGGACCCGGCCATCGGTTTTAATGACGTCTTGGTCGCCGTCAAGGCCTGCGCTTTGAATCACCTCGACATTTGGGCCAGAAAAGGCCTGCCGGGAGTTACGATTCCGATGCCCCATATTCCCGGATCGGACATTTCAGGCGTGATCCTGGATGCCGGAAAAGGGGTCAAGCGTTTTAAGAAAGGCGACCGGGTGGTGGTTTCGCCCGGTCAGATCCCGCCCACTGCGCCGGAAGTTTTTGAATCCAGGGACAGCTATTCGCCGGAATTCCGCATCATCGGTTTACAGACGCAGGGCGGTTATGCCGAAAAAATCGCGGTGGATGAGCGCTGGGTGGTTCCGGTGTCTGGAAAATACTCGTTTGAAGAATGGGCCTCGGTCCCGTTGGCATCCCTCACGGCCTACCACATGCTTGTCACGCGCGCGAATCTTAAGCCCGGGGAAAGGGTGCTGGTGCACGCGGCGGGCTCCGGCATCGGGTCGGCGGCGATTCAAATCGCAAAATTCCTGGGCGCCACGGTTTATACGACGGTGGGCGATTATAAAAAAGTGGCGCGTGCAAAAAAACTGGGCGCCGATGAAGTGATTCTGTATAAGACAAAGAATTTTGCCGAAGAGATCAAGGAACTGACACACGGCCTCGGCGTAGACGTGGTGTTTGAGCACATCGGTCCCGAGACTTGGCAGAGGAATCTCTTGTCGCTGGCCCGCGGCGGCCGCATGGTGACTTGCGGCGCCACGTCCGGCCCCAAAGCGGAGGTCGATATCCGCGCTCTTTATTCGAGACAGCTCAGTCTCCTCGGCTCCTATATGGGAAGTTTTGCGGAGTTTCTGAAGGTGTTGGAGCTTGTCGAGTCGGGGCATTTGAGTCCCACGATTGACCAGGTATTCGGTCTCAAGGAAGCCCAGGAAGCGCACCGCCGCATGGAATCCCGCCAGAACTTCGGTAAAATCGTATTGAAAGTCTAAAATACTTGTTGGTATACTAAAGAATTTGACCTAAAGGTATTTTCATGAAAAGAAAAGACGTGCCTTCTCAACAAGGACTTTATAACCCCTCTTTCGAAAAGGACAGCTGCGGCGTTGGATTTGTCGTGGATGTCAAAGGCCGCAAGTCGCATCAGATTGTGCAGCAAGCGCTTACGGTTTTAAATAACCTGCGGCACCGCGGCGCCTGCGGTTGCGAGGCCAATACCGGCGACGGCGCCGGGATCCTTCTGCAGATTCCCCATCATTTCCTAAAAGACGCGGCGGCGCATGCGGGCATCAGGCTGCCGGAGGCCGGCGAATATGGCGTTGCGATGGTGTCGCTTCCCCAGGACGCCGAAGAAAGGGCAGAATGCACGAAGCTTTTTGAGTCTATTGTCAGGCAGGAAGGCCAGAGTTTCTTGGGTTGGCGCACCGTTCCCGTGAACAACACGCCGCTGGGTCCCACCGCGAAGGCTTCCGAGCCTTTCATGAAGCAGGCGTTCATCGGAAAGAATCCCAAGATCAAGGAGTTGATGAGGTTCGAGCGAAAGCTGTATGTGCTCCGCCGGCAGTTGGAAAACGCGATCCGGTATTCCGGCAAGCTGAAAGGCGGGCAGTACTTTTATGTGGCGAGCCTTTCCTGCAGGACGCTGGTTTACAAAGGGATGCTGATGTCGGAGCAGGTGGAGATGTTCTATCCGGATCTAAGGGATCCTTTGGTTGAATCCGCGCTGGCGCTGGTGCATTCCAGGTTCAGCACGAATACCTTCCCGAGCTGGGAAAGGGCGCACCCCTACCGCTATATCGCGCACAACGGGGAAATCAACACGCTTCGCGGCAATGTGAACTGGATGCATGCCCGACAGGCGATTTGCCGGTCAGGCCTTTTCGGCGATGACATCAAAAAAATTCTTCCCGTGATCTGCGACGATGGCTCGGACTCTGCGATGTTTGACAACTGCCTTGAGTTTTTGGTGCTCGGCGGCCGTTCGCTGCCGCATGCGGTCATGATGATGATTCCCGAACCCTGGTCGAATCACGAGAGCATGGGCGATGAGAAGAAAGCATTTTATGAATACCATAGCTGTCTCATGGAGCCTTGGGACGGCCCGGCGTCAATTGCATTTACCGACGGCACGAAAATAGGGGCGGTGCTTGACAGAAACGGTTTGAGGCCTTCGCGTTACTATGTCACCAAGGACGGTCTGGTGGTGATGGCGTCGGAGGTGGGCGTGCTGGCGATTGAGCCCGAGAGAATTTTACAGAAGGGCCGTCTGCAGCCCGGACGCATGTTTTTGATTGATACTGAAGAAGGCCGTATCGTCGATGACGAAGAGCTTAAAGAAAAAATTGCGGCCGAGCACCCTTATCGCCAATGGCTGGGCGAAAACTTGATTAAGCTTGAGGACCTGCCTGAGCCGCCGCATGTGCATGCGCTGGATCACGCGACGGTTTTATTGCGCCAGCAGGCGTTTGGGTACACCTTTGAAGATGTCCGGATGCTCATGGCCCCGATGGCAAAAGACGGCGTGGAGGCTGTCGGCTCGATGGGCACCGACACGCCCTTGGCTGTTTTGTCGAACAGGCCCCAGCTTCTTTACAATTATTTCAAGCAGCTCTTCGCGCAGGTGACCAATCCCCCGATTGACTGCATCCGTGAGGAAATCATCACCTCGACGGAAACCACGATCGGCACCGAAGGAAACCTCCTGGACCCTCAACCCGGGAGCTGCCGGCGCATCAAGCTGAAGAGCCCGATTCTGACGAACGAGGAGTTTGAGAAGCTTCGCCACGTCAAGGAGCCCGGATTTAAATCCATAACACTGCCCATCCTCTACCGTGCGGCCGGAGGGGGCAAGGCGCTTGAGGCGGCGTTGGAGAAAATTTACAAGAAGGCGAGCCGCGCGATCAAGGACGGCGTGAATCTGCTTATCATGTCCGATCGCGGCGTGAGTCATGACACAGCGGCGATACCGGCGCTTTTGGCGGTCTCGGGACTTCATCATCACCTGATCCGTGAAGGCACGCGCACCCAAGCCGGTTTGGTGCTCGAGTCCGGCGAGCCGCGCGAGGTCCATCACTTCGCGCTTTTGATCGGCTACGGCGCCGGCGCACTCAACCCCTATTTGGCTTTTGAGACCCTGGACGACATGATTCGTCAGGGGATTTTGACGAACATGGATCATAAGACGGCTATAAAAAATTACGCGAAGGCCGTTGCCAAAGGCGTCGTGAAGACAATGTCGAAGATGGGGATCTCAACGATCCAGAGCTATCGCGGCGCGCAGATTTTTGAAGCGGTGGGCTTGAATCACAGTGTCATCGACAAATATTTTACATGGACGGAATCGAGGATTGAGGGCGTCGGAATCCGTGAAATCGCCGAGGAAATCCTGAGGCGTCACCGTCACGCATTTCCTGAGCGGCAGGTGAACGGCGCCGTGCTGGACCCCGGCGGGCAGTATCAGTGGAGAAAGGACGGCGAGTACCATCTTTTCAATCCGGAGACGGTCCATAAGCTCCAGCTGGCCTGCCGCACCAATGACTACAAAGTTTTTAAAGAGTACTCGCAGGCCGTGGATGACCAGTCGAAGCATTACTGCACGATCCGCGGGCTTTTGGACCTTAAGTTTGCGCCTCAGGCGGTTCCGTTGGAAGAAGTGGAACCCGTGGAAGCGATTGTAAAGCGCTTCAAGACAGGCGCCATGTCCTACGGCTCTATCAGCAAGGAAGCGCATGAAAGCCTGGCCGTGGCGATGAACCGGATCGGCGGAAAGAGCAATACCGGCGAGGGCGGCGAAGATCCTCTCCGTTATGTTCCTTTGCCGAACGGCGACTCCAAAAACAGCGCGATTAAGCAGGTCGCTTCGGGCCGTTTTGGTGTCACGAGCCTTTATTTGGTCAAAGCAAGAGAGCTTCAAATCAAGATGGCCCAGGGCGCCAAGCCCGGCGAGGGCGGCCAGCTTCCCGGCGCCAAGGTTTATCCGTGGATCGCGAAAGTGCGTCTTTCCACGCCGGGCGTGGGGCTTATCTCTCCGCCTCCGCATCATGACATTTATTCGATCGAAGACCTGGCAGAGCTTATCCATGATCTTAAAAACGCCAACCCTCATGCCCGGATCAGCGTGAAGCTCGTTGCCGAAGTGGGGGTGGGCACGATTGCGGCGGGCGTCGCCAAAGCACATGCGGATGTCGTTCTGATCAGCGGCCATGACGGCGGAACCGGCGCGTCGCCGCTTTCCAGCATCAAGCATGCGGGAGCGCCGTGGGAACTGGGCCTTGCGGAGACTCACCAGACGCTTGTGTTGAATAATCTGAGAAGCCGTATCGCGGTCGAGACGGATGGACAGCTCAAGACAGGACGTGATGTCGTGATTGCCGCGCTCCTAGGCGCCGAGGAATTTGGATTTGCGACGTCCCCGCTCGTCGTGCTGGGCTGCATCATGATGCGCGTGTGCCATTTAAACACCTGCCCGGTGGGTGTCGCGACGCAGGACCCCGAGCTCCGCGGAAAATTTACCGGAGACCCGGAGCATGTCGTGAATTTCATGCATTGCATCGCTCAGGAAGTGCGCGAGATCATGGCGAAGCTCGGCTTCCGGTCCGTAAACGAGATGGTCGGCCGCACCGACCGGTTGGAGCCGAGAAAGGCGATTGACCACTGGAAGACCCAAGGCATCGACTTGTCAAAGATTCTCTATCAACCCGATGTTCCGCCGGACGTCGGGCGGTACTGCCAGATTCCGCAGGATCACGGGCTCGACAAAGCGCTGGACAACACGACGCTTTTGAAATTATGCGAGCCGGCGCTCCGTGAAGGAAAACCCGTGCGCGCGGCGCTTCCCATCCAAAATGTGAATCGCGTGGTCGGCACGATTCTAGGGAGCGAGCTCACGCGCCGCTACGGGGCCGAAGGTCTGCCGGAGGACACGATCCATCTTAAATTTACGGGATCCGCGGGCCAGAGCTTCGGCGCGTTTGTGCCCCGGGGCATCACACTGGAACTGGAGGGCGATGCGAATGACTACGTGGGCAAGGGATTGTCGGGAGGAAAGATCATTGTTTATCCCCCGGCAAAGGCCACGTTTAAACCCGAAGAGAACATTATTATAGGAAACGTTGCGTTTTACGGCGCCACGAGCGGCGAGGCTTATGTCCGCGGCATGGCCGGTGAGAGATTCTGCGTGCGAAATAGCGGCGCCCGTGCGGTGGTCGAATCGGTCGGGGACCATGGCTGCGAATACATGACGGGCGGGCGTGTCGTGGTGCTGGGGCCTACGGGCCGGAATTTCGCGGCCGGCATGTCGGGCGGCGTTGCGTATGTGTTGGACGCGGCCGGAACTTTTTCGGCGCGTTGCAATCGGCAGATGGTAGAGCTTGAACGGTTGGAAAACAAAGAGGAAATCGAAGAAGTGCGCGGAATGATTGAGTGTCACTTAAAATATACGAACAGCAGTCTCGCAAAAAATATTTTGAATCTCTGGAAAGAAATGGTCCCCCAATTTGTAAAAGTCATGCCGAAAGATTACAAGCGCGTGCTTCAGTCTCTCGAACGCGTGAAGGGTTTAGGTATGAGCGGCGAAGAAGCTATTATGGCGGCATTCCAGGAGAATGCCCGCGATCTATCCCGCGTGGGCGGAAACTAGTGTATTAAACAGATTGTCATCTCGAGGAGCGTAGCGACGAGAGATCTCATCACATAGATTATGAGATTTCTCACTTCGTTCGAAATGACAACAAACGGAACATAAATTATGGGCAAACCAACAGGGTTTAAAGAGATCGCACGTGAGCTTCCTAAAGATAAGCCATCGCTTGAGCGACTGAAAGACTGGGCAGAATTTCATCTGTACATGCCCGAAGACAAGCTCCGGGCTCAAGGATCCCGGTGCATGGATTGCGGCATTCCTTTCTGCCACACGGGCACGCTTTTGGCGGGCATGGCGCAAGGGTGTCCGGTCAACAATCTGATCCCCGAATGGAACGACCTGGTGTTTCGCGGGCTCTGGCACGAAGCGTTGGGGCGCCTTCATAAAACCAATAATTTTCCTGAATTCACCGGCCGGGTTTGTCCCGCGCCGTGCGAGGGTTCGTGCGTGCTCGGGATCAACGAACCGCCTGTCACGATCAAAAACATAGAATGCGCAATCATTGACAAGGGGTTCGAGGAGGGTTGGGTACCCGCCGAGCCGCCCGGGAAACGCACCGGCAAAAAAGTGGCGGTAGTGGGCTCCGGCCCGGCAGGCCTTGCGTGCGCGGCGCAGCTCAATAGGGCCGGGCACACGGTGACTTGTTTCGAACGGGCGGACCGTATCGGTGGGCTCCTGATGTATGGGATTCCCAACCCGAAACTGGATAAGAAGGTGGTCCAGCGGCGCGTGGACCTCTTGGCCAAGGAAGGCGTGAAATTTATCACAAACACCGAAGTGGGGAAAAACTATCCGGCCGGAAAGCTGCTCAAAGAATTTGATGCCGCCGTTCTTTGCGGCGGCGCCACAAAACCTCGTGATCTTCCGATAGAAGGCCGAAGCCTTAAGGGCATTCATTTTGCGATGGAATTTTTGCACGCGAACACAAAGAGCCTGCTGGACGGAAAGAAAAATGGAAGCTTCGTTTCCGCCGAAGGCAAGCACGTGATCATTATCGGCGGCGGCGACACCGGCACCGACTGTGCGGCGACCTCGATGCGTCATAAATGCAAGAGCCTGATTCAGCTTGAAATTATGGACAAACCGCCGCTCGAGCGCGCGCCCGACAATCCGTGGCCGCAATGGCCGAAAGTTTACAAACTGGATTATGGCCAGGAAGAGGCGGCTGAGGTTTTTGGCGCTGATCCGCGGCAGTACCTTGTGACGGCCAAGAAATTTGCCGGTGACTCGAACGGCCGCGTGAAAGAAATCCAGATCGTGAATGTGGAGTGGCGGAAGGACGATAAGGGACGGTTTGTTCCCAGGGAAGTTGCGGGTTCTGAAAAATCGTTTCGGGCGGATCTTGTGCTTTTGGCGATGGGGTTCCTGGGACCTGAGGAGACAGTCCTCAAGGGCCTGGGCGTCGAGCAGGATGAACGCTCAAACGTAAAAGCCGAATACGGAAAGTTTGCGACAAGTGTAAGGGGTGTTTTTGCCGCCGGTGACATGCGCCGTGGGCAGAGTCTTGTGGTTTGGGCCATTAATGAAGGGCGGGGTGCCGCTCGAGCGGTGGACGAATATCTGATGGGCGCCACGGATTTACCCTAGTTTATTGACAGCCAAATGGTTTCTTGTTAATCTAAACCACTAACGTAATAGTACATTGACCCGCCATGACTCTTGGCGGGTTCATTGAAGGAGATGAAATGGCAAATAAGGAGAATAAATACGCGGATAATGCGGCAGGAGCTTTCTTTGTCGACACGCAGTGCATTGACTGCGATCTGTGCCGGCAGACGGCGCCCAACAATTTTGACAGAAACCAAAGCGGCGGTTATTCATTCTTAAAGAAACAGCCCACGACGCCTGAAGAAGAAGCACTCTGCAAAGAAGCTAAAGAGGGGTGCCCCGTAGAGGCGATCGGCAGCGACGGCGCTTAATCAAATTTTGACAGGTTGTATTTAGAAGCCATGGTGTTAAAGCGCCGTGGCTTTTCCTGTGTTACTTATACGTTGGTCAGTAGGATAGTCTTATGGCAAATAACCTGAAAGAACTCATTATCATAGGTTCTGGACCTGCGGGATTTACGGCCGCGATTTATGCCTCGCGTGCGAATCTCAGGCCTCTTTTATTTGAAGGACTTGTCAAAGGCGGCCAACCGGGCGGACAGCTCATGTTGACGACGGACGTGGAAAACTATCCCGGCTTCCCCAAAGGCATCCCGGGCCCTGAGATGATGAAATTGTTTCGTGAGCAGGCCGCGCGTTTCGGGACTGAGCTTTTGGCGAAGGACGTGACGGGCGTCGATCTTTCCAAAAAGCCGTTTAAGGTCGCTTCCGACGGAAAGGACTATTTCGCAAAAACCGTGATTATTGCCACCGGAGCCTCGGCGAATTGGCTCGGCCTTCCGTCCGAGAAGGCTCTGCAGGGTTACGGCATTTCGGCCTGCGCGACCTGTGACGGTTTTTTCTTTAAGGGAAAAGAGGTGTTGGTGGTCGGCGGCGGTGATTCAGCCGTCGAAGAGGCGGCATTTTTGACGAAGTTTGCCGCGAAGGTCACGATTGTGCACAGGCGCGAGGCGCTTCGCGCGTCTAAAATCATGCAGGACCGCGCGAAGAGCAACCCAAAAATTGATTTTATCTGGGATTCGGCGATCGAAGACATCAAAGACCCGGCGCAAAAAAAAGTGACGGCCGCCGTTATAAAAAATTTAAAAACCGGCCAAAGGTCCGAGAAAAAATGCGACGGGATTTTTATGGCGCTCGGCCATACGCCGAACTCGGAGCTTTTTAAGGGACAGATTGATCTCGACGCGAAAGGCTACATTAAGGTTCATGACGGCACTCTTACAAATATCCCCGGCGTTTTTGCCTGCGGCGACGTGCAGGATTTCAAATACCGCCAGGCCGTCACGGCCGCGGGCACAGGGTGCATGGCGGCGCTGGACGCCGAGCGGTTCATTGAAAACGCTCATTAAGAAGCCGAAATTTTTCCCATTCCTTTTTAATAAAAAGAAGAACGCGTTCTCCAAGAATTTTCTTCCGAAGATAAGGACAAAAACCGTCCCCGGTCCGCAGTCCCAAAAGCTCACCGAATCGCTGAAGCGCTACGAGTGCCCTCAGATTACCCGTATCAATGAAAATTTCCCCGTTTTTTTGAAAAAAGCTTTCGGCCTGAATTTCATCGACGTGGATGGCAACCGTTATATCGACCTGACAAGCGCGTTTTCGGTTGCGAATATCGGCCATGGTTCGGCTGCGGTGCTCGACGTGATGCGGCGGCAGGCAAGAGAAATGATGCATGGCATGGGCGACGTGCACCCCAACGAAGTAAAGGCGCTTTTGGCGAAGCGTCTCTCCGAAATAACGCCGGGGAATCTCAACCAGACGATTTTTTCCTCCACCGGCGCCGAGGCGGTCGAGTCCGCACTCAAGACCGCCGTGATGGCCACAAAGAAAACAGGTGTCATTGCGTTTGAGGGCGCTTACCACGGCCTGACTTACGGCGCGCTTTCGGCGACCCACCGTGGGGATTTCAGAAAACCTTTTTTGAAACAGCTCGGCGCGTTTAGTTATCATGTGCCGTATCCCGACGCGCACGTGTTTGAGGAAAAAGCCTCACAGGTCGCTCTCAGGGCGATCCAATCGACCGTGAAAAAAGCGCGCCGTTCAAAACATCCGGTGGGGGCGGTGCTGATCGAACCGATCCAGGGGCGGGGCGGAATCGTTCCCGCACCCCCGGATTTTTTAAAGGCCTTAAGGGCATTTTGCGATGCGGAGAAAATTCTTTTGATCGCCGATGAAGTGTTCACGGGGTTTGGCCGCACGGGTTCGATGTTCGCGATCGATAAAAGCGGCGTGGTTCCGGATCTTTTGTGTATGGGGAAGGGCATGGGAAACGGGTTTCCGATCTCGGCCTGCATAGGCACCACCCGCGTGATGCACTCCTGGGGTGCATCTACGGGCGATGCGATCCATACGAGCACGTTTTTGGGCAATCCCTTGGGCTGCGCGGCGGCGCTGGCGGTCATCAAGGAAATCGAGGACAAAAAATTGGTTGAGCGTTCAAGGGACATGGGTGAATTTTTCCGGAAGGAACTGTGGCGGATCAAGGAAAAACATGCGCTGATCGGCGACATCCGCGGCTCTGGGTTGATGATAGGGCTTGAATTCTCCCAGGTGAGTTATGGTAAAAAGAAGAAAACGATAATCCCCGCGACGGATAAAGCCGGGGCTTTTATTGTTGAAGCACTGAAGCGCGGCTTGGTGCTCCTTCCCTCGGGGCCTTTCCATAACGTGATTTCGATTACGCCGCCGTTTGTGATTTCCGAAAAGGAAATCAGTTTTTGCGTCAATACGTTTGACAGGATCTTACAGAAGATGGGTGTGTAAACTAAAGGAGGTCGATTATGGAAAATAAGGATCTTGGCAAGTCGTCGACGGGCATGGAACCCAATGTGGCTGCGCTCTTGAGTTATCTCGTGGGCTTCATCACAGGCATCATTTTCTACGTGATAGAAAAGGAGAATAAGTTCGTGAAGTTCCACGCGATGCAGTCCATCCTTGTGTTCGGATTTTTATTCGCGCTTGGCGTCGTGCTGGCTTTTATTCCTGTGGTCGGTTGGCCGCTTTTGCCGGTGGTTTATCTCGTGCAACTGGTCCTTTGGATTGTCCTGATGGTCAAGGCTTACCAGGGGGAGTATTTCAAGCTGCCAGTCATCGGTGACATGGCCGAACCCAAATCCTAAGATTGTTGAATGCCGGAAATCGAAGCCAAGAAGCTTGACCGGGAAATCCTGTCATTCATAAGAAATTATTCCCGGAAACCAGCACCGGATTCCGCGTTCGATGCGCTGGCGATCAAGCTCTTTAAATTCCAGTTCCGGAAAAATTCGAATTACCGGAAATTCTGTCTCGTGCAGAAAAAGACCCTCAAGAATGTCAGGTGTTGGCGGGAGATTCCCGCCCTGCCGGCCGCGGGTTTCAAGGAGCTTGTGCTGACGACGTTTCCCGCCGAAAATGCGGTGCGGATTTTCAAGACGAGCGGCACGACGCAGAACGACACCGGCGCTCATTTTTTTGACACGCTTAAGCTTTATGAGGCCGCGATCATTCCGCCGTTTAGGCAGTATCTTTTGCCCGACATTAAAACGTCGCCGGGCTTTCAGCCGGACACCCGAAGCTTATTGTTTTGCTACCTCATCCATTCTCCGAAAGAAGCCCCGCATTCCTCGCTTTCCTGCATGGCCGGCATCGTGGATGAAGCGCTGGCCGGCAAAAAGGGAAGTTACTATGTAAAAAGCGGAGTGCCGGATTATGAAAGATTGGCGAAAGACCTCGGGGCTTGCTCCAAAAAAGCGTTTCTGCTTGCCACCTCCTTTTTGCTTAAAGGGTTTCTCGACTATTTGACCCGGCGGCGCCTATCTATAAAACTCAGCGCCGGCAGCCGAATCATGGAAACCGGCGGGCTCAAGGGCAGGACCGCAGAGATTCCAAAATCGAGACTTTACCATGAATGTGAAAAGGTTCTCGGGATAAGGGCCGATCACTGCGTCAGTGAATATGGCATGACGGAGCTTTCGAGCCAGTTTTATGACACCGCGCTATGGGATAAAGAGATGAACATTAAGCGAAAACCGTTCAAAATAGGCCCCGCGTGGACACGAACTCTCGTGATAAACCCCCAAACGGGAAAAAGGGTAAAAAAAGGTTCCGTCGGGATTTTAAGGCATTTCGATCTCGCGAACCGCGGCTCCGTGTTGGCGATTCAAACGGAAGACTTGGGAAGAGAAGCGGGGGAGGGCTTCGAAATACTGGGCCGCGCGCGCGGCTCCCAGCTTCGGGGATGTTCCTTGAATTATGAGGAGTTTTTGAATTCATGAGAATGTTTGTCACCCGTCGAATCCAAACACAGGGTCTGGCTGACCGGCCTGTGTTGTCTATTGTTCATGCTTTAGGAGATTTGTCCAAACGCTGGTCAAATCGGAATTATTCGTTTAGAAGGAAGGCCATTCGGCGTTTGGTGCTGCAATCGGGCTTTACGGAAGATATGTCTCATAAGCTTCTGGACTCACTTTTTAAGGAGCTTACAACCTTGAAACTCATCGGTTTACTAAAGGCGGAGTTTAAGGACCCACTCGTGTTGGACGGTTTTAGGCGCGACGCGAAGACGAGCACCTGGCACCGGGCTCAAGGCCCTCGGGTGATCACGCATATTTTTTCCGGCAATGTGCCGAACCCGTCGATCGTAAGTTTTGTTTTGGGTATGCTCGTCAAAAGTAAGAATGTGGGCAAGGTTTCCTCAAAAGATAAGGGCTTTCTGGATATTTATCTGGATTCTCTTAAAATGGTAGACTGCGGGCTTGCTTCCGGGAATTCTCTTTTAAAAGCAAATAACAAAAAAGCTCTGGAGCGGTCTATTCAGGCATCAGATTTAGTGGTGGTGTACGGAGATGACCGGACCCTTTCAGAAGTTCGGAAGATGATTCCGTCCAAGACACGGTTTATCGGGTACGGCCATCGCGTGAGTTTCGGGATTTGTTTAAAGGAAACTTTAACGAAAAGAAACCTGTCAAAGTTAGCGCGGAATGCCGCGACCGATATCTGGATGATGGACCAGCGGGGTTGTCTTTCGCCGGCGGTGATCTATCTGGAAACGGGAGGAGAGGTTTCGCCGCTTCTTTTTTCGCAGCACGTCACAAAACATCTGTCCCGATACGGGCGGTGGCTTACGCTTTACGATGACGCGGTGTCGGACTTTCCAAAAATTTGCGAAGGCAAGGTCATCCATTTTCAGGCGTTTAACGATATCGAGAAAGTGTATAAAAAGCTCAAACCCATCCGCCTATCTTTACAGTCCGTTGCGTTGGAAGGAAACTCCGTCCGCCGGCAAGGGGCCGCTCTCAGACTCGCTCAGCTTGGCATCAACCGTATCTGCCGCGCAGGCCAGATGCAAAACCCGCCCATCACGTGGCACCACGACGGCATGCCGAACCTGGCCTCGTGGGTCCGTTGGACTGATTTGGAGACTCGTTAAAAGG
Organism: Omnitrophica bacterium RIFCSPHIGHO2_02_FULL_51_18; assembly: GCA_001804125.1. GTDB lineage: Bacteria > Omnitrophota > Gorgyraeia > 2-02-FULL-51-18 > 2-02-FULL-51-18 > 2-02-FULL-51-18. The sequence continues at coordinate 25,244 of MHFI01000037.1, read as the reverse complement.
GGACAGCCATTTAATTTAAATGGCTGTCCCCTTTAATGTTGGTTTTGTGATAAAATCACCCCATGTTTCCTAAAACCACTCTAGCATTTCTTACGGTCTCGCTGGGGGTTCACGCGTTTTTTGCAGCGGCGTTGTACACTTCGCCGTTTATCGAGGAGACCGAAGAGCAGGAGCCGGTGCAAATTGAATATATTCAGTCAAAACCGGCGCCGGTCTCTGTGGTGGAAGCAAAAAAACCGCTAAAGCCGACGGCAGAAAAACCGGCCGAGAAAGCCGCCGAGGCAGTTTCCAAACCTAAGGAGGCGGCAGCCCAACGCCGCATCACGCCGCCTAAGGAGTTGCCCGCACAAAGAAAGCCGGGACGGAAACCTATTCACCAGCCTGTTCTTTCGCCGAAGCCTGCCGCGGCGGTTTGGCGGAGCGAAGATCTCTTGGCCGACCCGGAGAAGGGCAGGGTTTTCGCGAGTTATTTTGCAAAGATCAAAGAGAAAATACAAAACATCGTTCAGCGCAAGTATTCCTACCAAAATATAGGAGACGGCAGCGTGACGCTTCTTTTCGTTCTCGATTCGGACGGAAGCCTGGAAAGGGTTTCGGTGCTTGAGAAACAATCGACCGGCGACAGCCACGTCAAAGATTTTGCGATGCAATGCGTGCGGGACTCGGCGCCTTTCGGCCGTTTCCCCAAAGATCTCAACCTCGGTAAAATCTCGTTTAACCTCACCATTCTGTTCGAAGAAATATAATTTCGTGCCGAAAAGGATCTGGCTTGCCGTAGTTCTCGCACTTGCGGTCAGAATCGCCTGCCTTTATTTTTCCAGGACAGCGCCCTTTTATGAGCCGGTGATCCTGGACCCGAAGTACTATCAGGACTGGGCGCTCCGGATACTTGCGGGCGACTGGAAGGGCGAAGGGGTGTTTTACGGTCTTCCGCTCTACCCGTTTTTCCTGGCACTTTGTTATAAGTTTTCGAACCACTCGCTTTTGGCGGTCAAGCTCACACAATCCTTGCTCGGAGTTCTGACCGTTTTTCTTGTTTATAAAATCGGCGGGAAGATCCATTCGAAAACCGCCGGGCATCTGGCGGCGTGGCTCGCCGCCGTTTACGGGCCTTTGTTTTTTCATGAGCAGATTTTGACTCCCGAATCTTTGGGCGTCCCTCTCTATGCGCTTTCGTTTTATCAGAGCTGCCGTTTTTTAGAGGCCCCCACGGTCAAAAAAGGGGCGGCGTTGGGCGTGTGCTGCGCGTTGGCCGCGCTCACCAAAGCGGGGATCATCCCGTTCGTGTTTTTATTGCCGCTTCTTTTTTTCCGCGATAAAAAAAGTGGAAAATTTCCGGCCAAAGCATTGGCCGCTTATTTCCTGGCGTTTTTTCTTACGCTTTCACCGGTACCGGTTCACAACTGGGTTTATGGCCATGATTTTGTGCCGCTAACCTCCCACGGCGGGTTTAATTTTTATATCGGGAACAACCCGAAAGCGGAAGGAGTGTTTGCGGCGCCGGAAGGAACCGGCGGCAACGTCGACGCGCAGATAGAGGATTCGAAGGCCGTCGCCGAACGCGAGACAGGACGCAGTCTTAAGCCTTCCGAGGTGTCCGCTTATTGGTCGGACAAGGCGTGGCGGTATATTCGTGAGAACCCCTTGGATTTTATCCGCCTTTCATGGATGAAGATCGTTTTATTTTTTGATGCGCGCGAGATTTCTGATGTGGAGGACTACAGCTTCGCCCGCAATTTTAATCCGATGCTGCGTTTTCCGTGGCCTGACTTCTCCCTCGTGGGCCCCTTGTTTATTCTGGGGATTTTCGCTGCGTTCAAAAAAATAAGGCACCGATGGGCGGTGTCCCTGTGGGTCGTGTGCTATATCGCGGCGATTGTTTTCTTCTTTGTGAACGCGCGGTACCGGTTGCCGGCTTTAAGCGTTTTCTTGCCGGTGGCGGCGGCGGGTGTCCTGGAGATTTATGAGGCCGCCGCGCAAAAAGCGTGGACTCGATTGGCTTTGTGTGCCGGGGTCTTGGGTCTGGGGATTTGGCTGACCCAGGCGCGGTTGGTGGAAAACACTTGGCTCAAAGACTACATCAACGCCGGGGACGCGTTTCAGGAAAGGAAAAAGTATGACAAGGCCATGACGCTTTATCAGAAAGCGTTTGAAATCGACCCGGAAGCTCCGAAGGCGAACCTCGCGATGGGAGTGCTTTTGACGCGGTTAGAGCGGCATGAGGAGGCAAAGGGGTATTACGAAAAATGCCTTCAAACAGACCCGGCGAATTCCCAGGCGCTTAACAATCTCGGTATGTGGTATGAGCGCGGCGGGGATTTCGGGCGCGCCGAGGAATTATTTTTGAAGGCCATTGAAGTCAAACCCAACTCCTCGCAGGCGTACAATAACCTCGGCATGGTGTACGGCAAGATGGGCGAGCCCGAGAAGGCGCTTCAGGCTTTTAAAAATTCCCTCAAGTTTAACCCTTCAAGCCCGCGGGCCAACACGAATATAGGTCTTATTTATTACCGTTTGGGCGCCAAAGAGGAGGCGCGGCGGTACTGGGAGAGGGCGCTTGAGCTTGACCCCGCTTTTGGGGAGGCTAAAAAGGCGCTTGGGCTTCTCGGGGCTGGCTCTTAAAACGTATTTTGACAGGCATAAATTCAGCGGCTATAATAACAGGCTTTCGCAGCTAGTTAGCAACCTTTCAAGGAGGTTTTGTCATGGCCATCAGGGTGGGAATCAACGGTTTTGGCCGCATCGGCCGCAACGTTTTTCGCGCGGGTTTCAACCACAAAGACATCGAGTTTGTGGCGGTGAATGATCTGCCGGTGCCGATGGAATCGCACGCGTATCTTTTGAAGTATGACTCGATTCTGGGCACGTTTGCCGGTGAGGTCAAAGTCGAGCAGGACGGACTTCGCGTCAACGGCAGGCTTCTCAAGGTATTGAGTTACAAGGACCCCGCGCAGATTCCCTGGGGCGACATGGGCGTCGACATTGTCGTCGAATCCACCGGTGTTTTTACGGACAGGGAGAAGGCGGAAGTCCACCTCACGAAGGGCGGCACGAGAAAGATCATCATTTCCGCGCCGGCCAAGGGGGAGGATATCACGATTGTGCTGGGCGTGAACCAGGAGAAATATGATCCGGTGAAGCACCATATTATTTCCAATGCGTCCTGCACGACCAATTGTCTGGCGCCGATCGCGAAAGCGCTCGTGGACCGTTTCGGGATCGTCCGGGGTTTCATGACTACGATCCATTCCTACACTAATGACCAAAAGCTGCTGGACCTGGCGCACAGGGACTTAAGGCGCGCCCGCGCGGCCGCGCTTTCCATGATCCCGACGTCGACAGGCGCCGCGAAAGCAATCGGGCTTGTGGTCCCTGAGCTTAAAGGCAAGATGGACGGCGTGGCGATCCGCGTCCCAACCCCGAATGTTTCGGTTGTGGACTTGACTTGTGAACTCGCCAAAGACGCGACCAAAGAAGAAATCAATGCCGTATTCAAGGAATATGCCCAAGGCAAGATGAAGGGGATCCTCGAGTATTGCACAGTGCCGCTTGTTTCCAAAGACTTTCAGAATAACCCCAGCTCTTCTATCGTGGATGCCGAGCTGACCAACGTGGTTGATAAGCGTCTGGCCAAAGTGTTCGGCTGGTACGACAACGAATGGGGTTACTCGAACCGCGTGGTGGACCTCTGCGCGTTTGTCGGCAAGACGCTTCCGGTGCTGGCGCATCGCTAGTTTATGATGTCATTTCGAGCGAAGTCCCGTTAGAAATCGCATTTCTAACGGGACGAAGCGAGAAATCTCATCCAGTCGTGTGATGAGATCTCTCGTCCTCCTTCGCTAAAGCTTCGGAGGACTCGAGATGACACAGTGGATTGGATCGCTTTGCTCAGTTTGTTCGCAACGAAGGTGTAGACTATGAAAAAGACAATTCGAGACTTCGATCTTCAAGGCAAAAAGGTGCTTATCCGCGTGGACTTTAACGTCCCGTTGGATAAGGATCTGAACGTCACGGATGATAACCGCATCCGCGCCAGCCTCCCGACGATCCGGTACGCGTTGGACCACGGCGCCCAAGTGGTCCTGATGAGTCACCTGGGCCGTCCGGAAGGAAAGCCGGTGTCGTCAATGAGCTTAAGTCCCGCCGCCAACCGTCTTTCCGAACTTTTAGGCAAGCCCGTGATCCAATGTTCCGATTGTGTGGGACCCAGGGTCAAAGAGGAGCTCTCGAGGCTCAACGGAAAAACGCAGGTGGCGCTTTTGGAAAACCTCAGGTTTTCGCCAGCCGAGGAGAAAAATGACGCCTCGTTTGCGAAACAGCTTGCCGAAAACGGGGACATTTACATCAATGACGCGTTTGGTTCAAGCCACCGCGCGCATGCCTCCATTGAAGCGATCACAAAATACCTGCCGGCCGGTGCGGGGTTTTTGCTGGAAAAAGAGATTCAGTATCTGGGCGACGCGATGCAGAACCCGAAGAAGCCGTTTGTGGCGGTCCTGGGGGGATCCAAAGTCTCGGATAAAATAGGTGTCGTCGAAAATCTGATTTCAAAAGTCGATAAGATCTTGATCGGCGGCGCCATGGCCTACACGTTTTTGAAAGTGCAGGGCATCGGCATCGGTGCCTCCAAGTATGAGAAGGACAGGCTGGATCTGGCGAAAACCGTTCTGGACAGGGCCAAGGAAAAAAAAGTGGAGATCCTTCTGCCGGTGGACCATGTCTGCGTTCAAAGGGCGGATGAGCGTGCGCCGATAAAAATTGAAGGGCCTGCGATTCCCGAGGGCTGGCTCGGCGTCGATATCGGCCCGAAGACAATCGCTTTATTCTCAAAAACGCTTGAGACCGCCAAGACGGTGGTGTGGAACGGACCGATGGGCATTTTTGAGATGAACCCGTTTTCAAAAGGCTCGCACGAGATCGCGCTTACGCTCTCCAGGCTTCAGGGCGCCGCGACCGTCATCGGCGGCGGCGACACGGCTGCGTGCGTGATCGGATTTGGGCTGGACAACCGGATGACGCATATCTCCACCGGCGGCGGTGCTTCTCTGGAGTATCTCGAGGGAAAGCCCTTGCCCGGCGTCGCGGCGCTTCAGGACAAATAAATTTTTATGACCCGAAAACCCATCATCGCCGGCAACTGGAAGCTCAATAAAACGATCCAAGAAGCGATAGAGCTCGTGACGCTCCTAAAGCGGCAGGTGGGGGATATTCAAAATGTCGAGATTGTGGTTTGCCCTCCTTACACGGCGCTTAGCAGTGTTTCCGAGATTCTTGTCGATTCGGACATTAAGCTGGGTGCCCAGGATGTGTACTGGGAGGAAAAGGGCGCATTTACGGGCGAAGTCTCACCCTCTTTGATTAAGGACGCGGGCGCTCAGGTCGTGATTATCGGCCACTCCGAGCGAAGACAGTTTTTCCACGAAACCGATGAAGGCGTGAATAAGAAGACGAAAGCCGTTTTGAAGGCGGGTCTCGCGCCGATTGTTTGCGTGGGGGAGACGCTGGCCGAAAGAGAAGCGGATAAAACCATCCGGGTCATTCAGGATCAGCTTAGAGGCGCTTTTGCCCATTTTAGCAACGGGGAAATGAAGGAAGTCGCGATTGCTTACGAGCCCGTTTGGGCAATTGGCACCGGAAAAGTGGCGACACCCCTGCAGGCCGGTGAAGTACATGATTTTATAAGAAAAGAATTGTCAAAATCCTTTGGGCATGAAGTTGCGGAGGGTTTAAGAATCTTGTATGGAGGGAGCGTCAAGCCGGATAACATTGCCCGTTTGATGCAGGAGCCTGACATAGACGGCGCGCTGGTCGGAGGCGCAAGCCTCGACGCGGCGGGCTTCAGTGAGATCGTAAAAAGCGCCTCGATCGTGACGGTTTAAGGGGGTTTATAAAATGTACGCGTTTTTGATTGTTGTTCATATTTTTGTGTGTATCGTTCTGATCCTCGTGATTTTGCTGCAGGCGGGACGGGGGGGTGGTCTGTCGGACATCGCCGGCGGCCAGCCCCAGAGCATCTTGGGGACGCAGACCAATGCGTTTATGACACGCGCGACGGAGGTGTGCGCGGTTCTTTTTATCCTCACGTCGCTGACGTTAGGCATTATGTCGACGCAGAAAGGCAAGTCGCTGATGGAGAAAAATCGAATGGTGGAGGTACTTACCGCGCCCGCGCCGGAAACTAAGCCTGCACAAACCCCAACAGCTCCCGTCTCTCCACCTGCCGTGCCGGCCGGCTGAAAGTCCACTTGAATTTTACCTCATCCATTGCCTGGATGGGGTTTGTTTTTATTGTTTGCTCGGGTTTTTTGTCCGCGGATCCTGCGGATCCCGAGCCCGGCGATATGTTTGTCACCTCGTCCATCGGAGAACCCGTGAATCTCATCCCGTTTTTCGCCTCCGACTCCGCCTCGTCTGAAATCTCGAGACTCATTTTCAACGGCCTTGTGAAATACGATAAAGATTTGAAGATCGTAGGGGACCTGGCCGAGAGCTTTGAGGTGAAGGACGGCGGGATGAAAATTATTTTTCACTTAAGAAAAAACGTCCACTGGCAGGACGGCGCGCCTTTTACGGCGGCAGATGTGGAATTCACGTTTCAGAAATTGAGGGACCCCAACACCCCCACGCCGTACGGCGGCGATTTCGAGAAGGTGGAATCGCTGAAAGTGCTCGATGACAGCACACTCGAGGTGAATTACAAAGAGCCTTTCTCGCCGGGGCTTGCCAGCTGGGGCATGGGGATTATTCCGAAACACCTTTTGGAAAAAGAGGATTTGATGAAGACGTCTTTTTCCAGACGGCCCGTCGGCACCGGCCCCTACCTATTAAAAAAATGGAAAACAGGCGAGCGCCTGGAGCTCCGGGCCAACAGGGATTATTTTGAAGGGCGGCCGTTCATTGAGCGCACCATTTACCGGATCATTCCCGACCAGGCGACGACGTTTCTCGAGCTCGAGACGGAGAATCTGGATTCGGCGGGGCTGACACCGCTCCAGTTCAAGCGTCAAACGGACACCTCTTTTTTCAAGGACCATTACACGAAGTACCGGACACCGAGCTTTGGTTACACCTATATAGGATACAATTCGGAACATCCGCTGTTCGGGGACAGGAAAGTCCGGAAAGCGATAGGCTTGGCGATCAATAAACAGGAAATCGCGGACGTGACTCTCTTGGGGCTCGGGCAGGTGGCGACCGGCCCGTTTTTACCGAGTTCATGGGCCTACAATTCCGATGTGAAGCCTTCCCCGTTTGACCCGGCGCTTGCCAGGCAATGGTTAAGCGAAGCCGGATGGACCGACGCTGACGGCGACGGTTTTCTCGATAAGGAAGGCCGCAAGTTTTCCTTTACGCTTCTCACCAACCTCGGAAATGAACAGCGCAAAATGGCCTGCGAGATTATCCAGCGGCGCCTCAGGGAAATAGGCATTGACGTGAAGATCCAGGTTATAGAATGGGGGACCTTTTTAAGGGAGTTTATTGATAAGAAAAAATACGAGGCCGTGCTCCTGGCATGGAATCTGTCCTATGACCCGGACATTTTTGATATTTTTCATTCTTCCAAGACGCGCCCCGGTGAATTTAATTTCGTTTCTTACAAAAATGAAGAAGTAGACGGGCTTCTCGCAGAAGGACGCCGCTTATTTAAGGAAGAAGCGCGCGCGCCCGTCTACCGCCGGATCCACCGGATCATAAGCGACGATGAGCCGTATACGTTTTTGACGGTGCCCGACTCGCTTCTCGTGCTCCACCGGCGCTTCCGCGGGCCGGAATTGGCGCCGAGCGGCATCGGTTACAATTTTATCAAGTGGTTTGTTCCGAAAGATGAGCAGAAATATAAAGTTCGACTGGAGGAATGAGCTGTCATTCTGAACGAGCGAAGTCCCGTTAGAAATCGTATTTCTAACGGGATGAAGCGAGTGAAGAATCTTGATGACAACCTAAAATAAAAATGCCCATTTATTTTTTAAAGAGAGTGCTTGGTCTAATTCCCTTATTTATCGGGATCACCTTTATCAGTTTTCTTGTGATTCATCTGGCTCCCGGTAGTCCCGTCGACGCCAAGGGCGAATTCAATCCCAAAATGACGCTCCAGGCCAGGGAGAAACTGAGAGAGCTTTATGGGCTGGATCGGCCGCTTCTCGAACAATACGGACAATGGACGAAGAAAATCATTCGTTTTGATTTCGGAAATTCCTTTGTGGACGGGGAGAAAGTCACCTCTAAGATCGGAAAGGCCGTGCCGGTCACGCTGTCTATAAGCGTTCTGACGCTTTTATGCGTGCTCGCGGCGGGGATCGGGCTGGGCGTGTTTGGCGCCGTTCATGAGGGGAGCCGGACGGATCGGTGGCTTACGTTTCTTGCGCTGGCGGGTTTTTCGGTCCCGACATTCTGGATTTCGCTCTTGTTGATGAACGCTTTCGGCGTGCAGCTGCGGCTTTTGCCTGTCTCGGGGCTTTACTCGGTCAATTTCGATGACCTGAACGCTTGGGAAAAGGCGGTGGATATTGCAAGGCATCTCGTGTTGCCCGTTGCGGTCGCGTCCATCACGGGAGTGGCCGGTATTTCACGTTACATGCGTAACAGCCTGCTTAATGAGCTCAAGCAGGATTATGTCCGGACCGCGCGGGCCAAGGGTTTGCCCGAGAAAAGAGTGCTTTATCACCATGCGCTCAAAAACGCGCTTTTGCCGATTGTCACAATCTTGGGCTTGTCGGTGCCTGGGCTTTTGGGGGGAAGCGTCATTTTTGAATCTATTTTCTCGATCCCCGGCATGGGGAGACTTTTTTTTAATTCCGTGTTCGCGCGGGACTATCCGGTGATTATGGGGATCCTGGTGCTGGGCGCGTTTTTGACGCTGTTGGGGAATTTACTGGCGGACCTCACGTATTCCGTCGTGGATCCGAGGATTCGTTTAAAATGAAGCGGGACTGTCTTCTGGCGGTCGGTTGGCTGGCGGCTCTTTCGGCCGCCGCGGTTTTAGCCCCGTTTTTATTGACGAACAAGTCCGGCGCCGTGGATTTCTCGCACCTGCTTGAGGCCCCCTCGCGTTTCCATTGGTTCGGCACGGATGCACTGGGGCGGGATTTATTCGCCAGGATTTTAGTTGCAACGAGTATCTCGCTTACGGTCGCATGGGTCGCAGTGATTCTTTCCGTTTTCTTGGGTGTTGTGATCGGCGCCGTGGCCGGCTATTTCGGGGGCGGATGGGACCGCTCACTCATGGCGTTTGTGAATATCATGCTTTGCTTCCCCGTTTTTTTCCTGATTCTTTCCGTCATTGCGGTGCTGGGCCCCAATATTTTCAACGTCATGGTGATTATCGGCGCGACAAGCTGGATGGGTACCGCGAGGCTCGTGCGTGCCGAGGTGCTGAGCCTGAAAGAAAGGGAATTTGTGCTGGCGGCCAGAGCGCTCGGGGCAAGCCATGCGCGGATTATTTTCAGGCACCTGGTGCCCAACGCGATGGGCCCCGTGATCGTAAACGCGGTGCTGGGCCTGGCGGCCGCGGTGCTTGTGGAGTCGGGCTTGAGTTTTTTGGGGATAGGCGTTCAGCCGCCGACCCCGAGCTGGGGAAACCTTCTATCGGACGGGAAGGGGGTGCTGGGCGTGGCCTGGTGGCTTACGTTTTTCCCGGGAGTCATGATTTTTCTCACGATTTTATCCGCGAATACGCTGGGGGAGGCGCTTCAGTCAAAAAATGATTCTTGAGATAAAAAATTTAACGGTTGAGTTTCTTAAATCCGGGGGGCGCCGCGAAGTATTCGCGGCGGTGAACTCGCTGGACTTGGGCGTTTCGGAGGGCTCTTTCACGGCGTTGGTGGGGGAATCGGGGTCCGGCAAGAGCGTGACCGCGCTGTCTATTTGCAGGCTCCTCAAGCCTTACCGGATGAGCGGCGTCATCCGCTTTGCCGCGGAGCAGGGAAAAATAACGGATCTTTTTTCTTGTTCCGAACGTGAGCTCTCGGGGATACGAGGCAGGAAGATCGGCTGCGTATTTCAGGACCCGGCCTCATCGCTGAATCCTTTGATGAAAATAGGCGGACAACTCGACGAAACTTATCGGGCTCATTTTTGTTCATCACCCAAAGAAACCAGGGAGCGGTCGCTGGCCGGCCTTGAGGCCGCAAAAATAAAGGACCCGGAGCGCGTTTATCGAAGCTACCCGCATGAGCTCTCCGGCGGCATGAAACAGCGCGCGATGATCGCGATGGCGTTGACACCCGGGCCCCGCTTTTTGATCGCAGACGAGCCGACGACGGCGCTGGACGGGGTGACTGAGTCCGAGATCCTACAGCTTTTGGTAAATCTTAAAAACGAGAAATCGCTCACGGTTCTTTTCATCACTCATAACCTGCCGCTTGCGGCGGCGCATGCTGACCGGATCCATGTGATGCAGAAGGGGCGTCTCGTGGAAACGATGAAGAAAGAGGCCGAGGGTTTCCTGCCCCGCGAGGTTTACTCAAAACGGCTTTTCAAGGCCGGATTTTACGGCGTAAACCCAAAAAGTTTCATAGAGGTTTGAAAAAATGATTTTAGAAGCCAGAAATCTTAAAAAACGTTTTAAAGGCATGCGGGCCAACGCCGTGGAGGATGTGTGTTTATCCATCGGGACCGGCGAAACCGTCGGGGTTGTCGGGGAATCGGGCTCGGGAAAATCAACGCTTGCGAAATTGATTTTGGGGCTTTTACCCGCGGATAGCGGAGAAATCTTTTTTAAAGGCGCCGATGTAAAAAGTTTCGGTGTGCGGGAGTGGAGGGAATTCAGAAAAAAAATCCAAGTGGTGTTTCAGCATCCCGCACTTTCCCTGAATCCGAGGATGACGGTCAGGGAGATCTTAAGGGAGCCTTTTTTGGTGCACCGGCCGGAAGGTATTTTCTCCGTCGATGAAAAACTCGAGGAATTATTAATCAGCGTTGAGCTCTCGGGGGAGTTCTTGGGAAGGTTGCCGCGCCAGATGAGCGGCGGCGAGTGCCAGCGGGTGGCGGTCGCGCGGGCGCTGAGTCTTGGGCCGGAGCTCATTATTTGTGATGAGCCTGTTTCGTCGCTGGACGTGATCGTGCAAATGCAGGTCTTGAACCTTTTTCTGAAGCTCCAGAAAGAGAAGAAAATCAGCTATCTATTTATCTCGCACGATTTGAGGGTGGTGCGCCACATGAGCGACCGTGTCGTCGTGATGAAAGACGGCCGCGTGGTCGAAAAACTCATTTTCAAATCCGCTTGCCAATAAAATCCGGCCATTCTATAATGATAGCCTTTCTCTCAATCTTCAGTTAAGTCAACCGGTTAAATGAAAAAACTTCTGACATTTGTAATGGCGGGCGGTAAGGGCGAGCGTCTTCATCCTTTAACAAAGGACAGGGCCAAGCCCGCCGTGCCTTTTGGCGGGATTTACCGTATCATCGATTTCACCCTGTCGAATTGCGTCAATTCCGGCATCCGCCGCATTCACATCCTCGTGCAGTACAAGTCACTTTCGCTGGCGCGGCATATCCGCATGGGCTGGAACGTGTTGGCCTCCGAAGTCGGCGAATACGTCGACGTGGTCCCGGCACAGCAAAGAATCGACGAGCATTGGTACCAGGGCACCGCCGATTCGATTTATCAAAATTTGTATTCGATTCAAATTGAAAATCCCGATCAAGTTTTGATTCTCGCCGGCGATCACATTTATAAAATGAATTACAAATTGATGCTGGACCGCCACCGTCAGTCCTCCGCGGACCTCACGATCGGCGTGGTCCCAGTCCCGAAGGAAGAAGGATCGAGCGTGGGCGTCATTGAGGTCGACGAGTCGAATAACGTGATAGGTTTCGAGGAAAAGCCAAAGGCCCCCAAGACGATTCCCGGCGATGCAGAGAGCATTTACGGCTCGATGGGTATTTATATTTTTGACCGCAAAGCGCTCGAGGAAGAACTGAAAGAGGACGCGCACAAGGACACCGCGCATGATTTCGGAAAAAACATCATTCCACAGATGATACAAAAGGGAAAAAGAAAGATTGTCGCGTTCCAGTTTGTGGATTTGAATAACAAAGAAGTGCTTTACTGGCGCGACGTGGGGACTTTGGACGCCTATTACGAGGCGAATATGGACCTCGTGCAGGTAAGCCCGCACTTCAATCTCTACGACCGCGAATGGCCGATCCGGACGTATCAGCTTCAGTATCCGCCTGCAAAGTTTGTGTTTGCGCAGGTTTTCGGGGGCCGCCGCGGCGAGGCGCTCGATTCCCTCGTGGCGGATGGGGGCATTGTCTCGGGGGGCATGGTTCAGGGCTCTATTTTGTCGCCGAATGTGCGCGTGAATAGCTATGCCGAGGTTGAAAATTCCCTTCTGCTGGAAGGCGTGGATGTCGGACGCTATGCGAAAATTAAGAACGCGATCATTGATAAGCACGTCAAAGTGATGCCCAATGCGCGTATCGGATATGAGCTTGAAAAAGACAGGAAAAAATTCACCGTGACGCCCAAAGGCATCGTGGTGGTCGAAAAAGGAGCTGTCGTTGAGGCCGATTAGCGCGCTGAAGATAGGGGATATTGAACTCAAGTCCCGCTTAATCGTCGGCACCGGCAAGTACGCAAGTTTTGCCCAAATGCGGCTCGCGCTTGAGGCGTCCGGCGCTCAAATGGTGACTGTCGCCGTGCGCCGCGTGAACCTTGACCGTACGAGAGAGTCGCTTTTAGACGCGATTGATCCCAAGAAATATATTTTATTGCCGAACACGGCCGGTTGCTACACCAAGGAAGAAGCGGTTCGTGCCGCGCGTTTGGGGTGGGCCGCAGGGCTTTCGAATCTCGTGAAGCTTGAAGTGATCGGCGATGAGAAAACGTTGATGCCCGACACGATGGCGCTTTTGGAGGCGACCCGGGAGCTTGTAAAGGAAGGGTTTATCGTGATGCCTTACACGACCGATGACCCGATCATGGCAAAAAAACTTGAGGAGGCGGGCGCGGCGTGCGTGATGCCCTTGGCGGCGCCGATCGGTTCGGGGCAGGGGATTTTAAACAGGCTCAATATCGAGCTTATTCTGGAAAAAGTGAAAGTGCCGGTGATTGTCGATGCGGGGGTTGGCACTGCGTCGGATGCGGCGATTGCGATGGAGCTTGGCGCGGACGGGGTTCTCATGAACACCGCGATCGCGGCGGCCAAGGACCCCGTCAAGATGGCCGAGGCCATGAAGCAGGCCGTGATCGCCGGCCGCCTGGCCTATGAGGCGGGGCGCATGGAAAAGAAAAAATATGCCAATGCCTCGAGCCCCGTCACAGGCCTCGTGGGCATGGGGATAGAGTAGCATAGGGTGTCATCCCCGCGCAGGCGGGGATCAAACCCAAACCGTCATTCTGAGGAGCCCGCCAAGTTTCATGGCTGGCGACGAAGAATCTCAAAAGCGAGATCCTTCGCTTCGCTCAGGATGACGGAGTTTAAAATAGCGGGGAAATGTTTGTTATGAAGAGTAACAATAGAAATTACAAAATCGCCGTCATTCCGGGCGACGGAACCGGCCCCGAGGTGATTCGCGAAGCACTGAAAGTCTTGGACACTGTTTCCAAGAAAAACGGTTTTAAGCTGGAGCTGACGCACTTTGACTTCGGCGGGGAGAGGTATCTCAAAACCGGAAAAGTTTTGACTGATAAAGAAGCAGCCGGCCTTAAAAAATTTGACGCGATTCTTCTGGGCGCCGTGGGCCATCCCGATGTGAAACCAGGGATCTTAGAGAAAGGACTTCTGCTAAAAATCCGTTTTGATCTCGAGCAGTACATCAATCTTCGCCCCGTGAAACTTTATCCGGGTGTTTGGACGCCGCTTCGCGATAAAGGCCCCGACGAGATCGATTTTGTCGTCGTGCGCGAAAATAACGAGGGACTTTACGTCGGCGAGGGCAAATTTATCAATAAAGGCAAGAAGAATGAAATTGCGATCCAGGTCTCCCGCAATACGAGAAAAGGCGTCGAGCGCTGCGTCCGCTATGCGTTTGAATTTACCCGCAAGCGCAATAAAAGGAAGAAACTGATGCTTTGCGCCAAGACGAACGTGCTGACGTATGCGCATGACCTCTGGTGGCGCGTGTTCAATGAAGTCGCCAAGGAATACCCGGACGTCCAGACCGATTACGCGCACGTGGACGCCACCTGCATGTGGATGGTGAAAAATCCCGAATGGTTTGACGTGATCGTGACCGACAACATGTTCGGCGACATCATCACGGATCTTGGGGCGATGATCCAGGGAGGCATGGGAATCGCGGCGGGCGGGAACCTGAATCCGGAGGGCGTTTCGATGTTTGAACCTATCGGCGGCTCCGCGCCAAAATACACGGGCAAGAACGTGATTAATCCTTTGGCGGCCATTTGCGCGGGAGGCATGATGCTCGACAGCCTCGGTGAATCGGAGAGCGCCGCGCAGGTTGAAAACGCCGTGATGACGATTACAAAAAATAAATTAAAATCTCTTTCGGCCGGCAAGATGGGTTATGGCACGGATGAGGTTGGGAATCTGGTGGTGGGCGCGCTGGCATGAGAAAGAAATCCAAGTACAACGTAGCGATCATGGGCGCCACGGGCGCCGTCGGCGAGGAGATGCTGAAGATCCTCGAGCAGAGGAATTTTCCCGTCAAAAGACTTGTACTCCTGGCGTCGGCAAGGTCCGTCGGCAAAATCTACCGGTTTCACGGCCAGGATATCCCCGTTCAGGAGCTGAAGGAAGATTCCTTTAGGGATATCGATATTGTGCTGGCGAGCGCCGGCGGCCTGATTTCCAAGAAATTTACGCCCATAGCCGTCAAAGAAGGTGCAGTCGTGATAGACAACACGAGCGCCTACCGCACGGATCCCGAGGTGCCGCTCGTGATTCCGGAAATCAACCCGAAGGACATCAAGAAACACCAGGGTATTATCGCCAATCCCAACTGCTCGACGATTATCATGCTGGTCCCGATTTATCCGATTCACAAGACCCACCGGATCAAGCGGATCATCGTGTCCACGTATCAGGCGGCGTCGGGGGCCGGCGCGAAGGCCATGAAGGAGCTCGAAGACCAGACGCGCGACGTGCTTGCCGGCCGGCCCGCCAAGAAGGAAATATTCCCGCACCAGATCGCCTTTAATCTTTTTTCCCACAACAGCGCCATTAAGGATGAGGGTTATAACGAGGAAGAGATCAAAATGGTCCAGGAGACCAAGAAGATTTTTCACAGTGAAAGGATCAAGGTGGTTCCGACGAGTGTCCGTGTCCCTATTTTTAGGGCCCATTCCGAGTCAATTACACTTGAGCTCGCGAAGGTTCCGGAGCTTCAGGAGATCCGTGAGGTTTTAGCGAACGCGCCCGGCGTCAAAATCGTCGATGACCGCGAGAAGAACAACTTTCCTATGCCTCTTGAGGCCAGCGGCCAGGATGATGTTCTGGTCGGCCGCATCCGGCTGGATATCTCAAATCCCAAAGGCCTGTGCTTGTTTGTCGCCGGCGATCAATTGAGGAAAGGCGCGGCTTTGAACGCCATCCAGATCGCGGAGATACTGATCGGACGCCGTGATGTTGTCATTGCGAACCCCGAGCAGAACAAGTAAGAACAATGTTCCTAGTTGTCATTTCGAGCGAAGCGAGAAATCTCATCAAGTCGTGTGATGGGATCTCTCGTCCCGCCATTCGGCGGGACTCGAGATGACACTTCGGTGGCGCACGGTCAAACTCATCATCGCCTTTGACGGCACCCGCTACGAAGGCTGGCAGAGCCAACGAACAGGCAAGACCCTCCAGGAAGTCTTTGAGAAGATCCTCGCTCAGTTCTTTAAGGTTCCCACGCCTATTATAGGAAGCTCCCGCACCGACAGCGGCGTGCATGCCTTGGGGTTTGCGGCCCATTTCAAGATAAAGTCCGGGCTGGGCGACCTCAAGATAAAAAAGGCGCTTAATTTCTACCTTCCCAGAGATATACTCGTTCATTCCGCCAAAACCGTCCACGCCGGTTTTCATGCGAGGTTTCAGGCCAAATCCAAGATTTACCGTTATGATATCTGGCAGAGTTCCACCAGGCCTCTCTTTGAGGCGCCGTATGTGTTATGGCATCCCTTTGCCTTAAACGCGCGCCGGATGAGCCGTGCGGCAGGGCACTTGAAAGGGAGATATGACTTCCGCTCCTTCTGCAACAATGAAGAACCTGAAAAAAACTATGTACGGACCCTTAAGAAAATCAGCGTCGTGAAGCGAAAGCAACTCATCCGTATCACGGTCCAGGCCGATGGTTTCCTGAAACAGATGGTCCGGATTATCGTTGGGACTCTGATCGAAGTGGGCCGCGGTAAGATGACGCCCAAGCGCGTCTCGGAAATTCTTCTTTCGAAAGACCGTAAGCTAGCCGGCCCTACCGCTAAACCGCACGGTTTGACGCTCGTAAAAGTGACATACTAAAACAAAAGTGAAACAAAAACAGACAAAACAAAGGGTCAAGTTGGACCCTTTTACTTTTATTTTAATTTAAGACTTTTATTTACGCCGATAGAAGCGCGAAAACGCCCGTCAAAAGAAACCACCCGCCTACCAATAGAGACGCAAGGAACCCGACATTCTTAAGGCGGTCGCTCGAAATGAAAGGCGACACCGCGAACAAAGGCAGAAGGTAAAAAGAACTGGAAACGAAAAAGGCCGTAAAAAATAACGCGCCAAACCATAGGTTCCCGATCTCAAGAAGCCGCGCCATTCCTACCAAAAAAGGCGGGCAAATGTTGAGCCCCAGCAGAAGTCCCAGCAGGAACGGCGCTCGGAGCTTCAGGGGTTTGGCGCCGCCCGCAAAAAAGCAGAAACGCTTGGGGAATTTCTGCGTGAGCGCGAAGAAAATCATGAAAGCGGATGTTGCTATCAGCGTCGCGCTTCGGAGGTTGGCGGAAAGGTGCGGCCGGATTTCCCCGCCGATCCATCCGGCGCACATTCCGAATAAAAAATAAGCCAGAAACCGGCCCAGGAAAAATTGAATGACCAGCGGCGCGTTTTCCTTGAGATTCGGACGCGCTCCCATCATGAGATACGGCACCAAAAACGGCGCGCAGGTTCCGAGACACAGGACTCCCGTGGAGGCGCCGAGCGAAAATCCTTCCGTTAATATTTGGACCAGCATCGCGCGTTATCCGTGAAAAAAAAGATTTATCCAGTGGGTCAGCCGCACGAGCGCGGCGGGCACAAAAAGAAGCGAGACGGAGCCGCCGACGAGCCATGCGGAGATGAGAAAGAAAACCCGCGGCAGGATGGATCCGGACAAATGCCCGCTCCCGAACGAGTAGTGAATGGCTCCTGTGGGGCATGCGTCGAAACAATCGCCGCAGCGGTTGCAGTACGAGGACACTTCGTGTTTTTCCACGCCTTCGGGGCTGATCGCGTAGACGGGGCAAACCTTCATGCATTGCTGGCAGAGCGTACAGGTATCGGCATTGATCGTGACTTTGAAGGGGTTGATACGGCCGACCAGCGCCTGCCAGGCGCCAAAGGGGCAAAGGAACGTGCAAAAGGCGCGTTTTTTTATGAAAAGCGGAATCAAGATAATAAAAAGGATACCCAAGATGGCGAAGCTTGAGAATTGCATCCGGCGGATAAGCGTATTGGGGTCGAGGAATCCTGTCGTGATTTTAAGCGGGCAAAGCCACAGACAATAAGAGGGTTCGGACCTTGCGAATGAGAAGAGAACGACCGCGATTAAAAGGGCGAGCGAAAAATCCCTTAAAGAGCGGGGCAAATGATAAAGCTTAAGGATCGGTTTTTTCACGAGTTTCGTGAATGTCGTGTCCAGCCCCCCGTAAAAACATGCCCACGAGCACCAGCCTTGCCCGATGGAAAGCGTGGCTAAAAGCCAGAAAAAAGCGCCGGCCGTAAGCGGTGACCACTTTAGAAAATTTCCGCTCGTGATTGCCAGATACTGGCCGTGCAGGTGATTTAAAAGGGTGGAGCTTATCGCGATATGGCAGTAGGGGACTTCCTGAACGTCTTTCGTGATCCATGCGCTGCCGGCGAGTCCGACGAGCGCGGATTTAAATTCGAGAATGAATGCCCAGGCGAGGATCATGAAGAAAACCGAGCGCCATCTTGAGACGCGTCCGGTGACGAAAACGCGGAAGCTTGCCAGACCTATAAAGCCGATCCACACAAACTTGGCCGCAAGAAGCTCCCCGGGTTTTGTGGTGAAAAAAAGAGGAAATGAAAGGACAAGCGCGATGAAACCCGATAGAATAATGGAAATCAAAAGAGGTAAATTGCCGACGTGCTTTGCGAGCTTCGTTTGAGCCCTGGGAGAGTTTTGGGAGTTCTTTTCTTCCTCTATGGGTTTGTCACGCTCTCCGCTCAACTTTTGCTTCTCCGGGAACTGGGCATCCTTTTCTACGGCAA
>MHFI01000037.1:0-6755 GCA_001804125.1 Omnitrophica bacterium RIFCSPHIGHO2_02_FULL_51_18 | reverse complement strand
ATTCCGCTGGAAGTGGTGTCGGTCCGGCTTTCCAAAATGTTTTTCGGATTTGGCATGATGGCAAGCCCCCTCGAAATGCTGCTTTTAACCGCATCGCTTCTTTTTCCGATCGGCGTCGTCTCCGGCCTTGTTTTCGCCACAGGCTGTTCTTTCGTCAGGGAGCGCAAACTTCTCACACCCGCGCGAATTTATTTCCTGGAGTCGGCCGGCGCGATAGCCTCAGGCCTTTTTTACACGTTCCTTTTTGCCGGACGTTTCTCAAACTTCACACTTTCGGTTTTCTTGAGCACCGTCATCATTATAGCGAATTTTCTTTCTTTTGGCATGTTTACTGGAAAAAAATTCCGGGTTATTTTTGTGATTTTGGCGCTCGGCATGGCCGCTTTGTGTCTGTGGCCGCTGGATACCGAGACCCGTCGCCTCGAGTGGCGGGGTTATGAGTTTTTGGAAAGCCATGATTCCCGCTATGCCAATCTTGCCATTGCCAGGACCCAGAGCCTCATAAATTTTTTCCAGGACGGGATGATTGTTTCAAGTTTCCCGGACCCGGCCGGCCATGAGGAGATCGCGCACTGGCCGCTTTTGGCGTCGGAAAACCCCGCGGATATTCTATTGATCGGCAGTTGGGCGACCGGGGAGCTCGGTGAGGTCTTGAAACATCCGGTGGCTTGCGTCGATTATGTGGAAATTGACGAAGCGGTTTTGCCGCTCCTAGTGCGTTACTTGCGTACCCAGGACATTCAAGCGCTTCGGGATAAACGGGTCAAGATTCATCATTTGGACGGAAGGGTTTTTTTGAAGCGCACGGAAAAATTCTATGACGTCATCATTTTAAATTTGCCGGAACCCTCCAACGCGCAGGTAAATCGTTTCTACACCGAGGAGTTTTTTCACGAAGTCAGGGAACGTTTGAAACCCGGAGGTATTTTATCGTTCGCGCTCCCGACTTCCGAGAATTATCTTCCCTCACAGGTACTTTTCCTCAATCAGTCGGTTTACCGGACGCTTCGGCTCGTTTTTAATAACGTGGGCGTTGTTCCCGGGTCACCGCTTATTTTACTCGCGGGCAAGGATCCGTTTTTTTTGGACCCGGCGATTTTTGCCTCGCGCTACGGGCAAAGACATTTAAAGAACATCCAGGTAGTGCCGAGCTATTTTCCCGTGAAACTTGAGAGGGGCCGCACGGCGTTTATTGAGGACGAGCTGGGAAAAAGAAGCCGCGTGGCGCTTAACCGGGATTTTGCCCCGATCAGTTATTTTCACGCGTTTCAGGTCTGGCTCTTGAAATTTCAGGACCCTATGCATTTTTTATGGCTTTTCGTATTCATCGGTTTTGCCGCTTGGGGTCTTCACCGTCTTTGGAAGAAAAGAGAAGAGTTTTTTGGAGAGCGTTTCGAGTGGATCGTCATGTTTCTTTCAGGGTTTGCGGCAATGCTTTACGAAATACTTCTCCTCTTTGCTTTTCAGGGAGCGGCGGGCTATGTCTATTGGCAGATCGGGCTCTTATTCGCCGCATTCATGGCCGGCATGGCGATCGGAAGCGGAATCGCTTTGGGCCAAAAATCACCGCCGCAAAAATCATTCTATCTTTTCTTTTTATGCTTGCAAGCATTCTACGGGATCTTCCTTGGGATTTTTTTGTTATCCTTTGAAAAATGGCGTCTTGGGATTTCGCCCGTGCTTTTATTTATTCTCTTAATGGTGCCCGTGGGTCTTCTTCCCGGGTACTTATTTGCCAGGGCCGTGCGCGTGAAGGATGCCGCGGCGTTTTATGCCGCGGATCTTTGGGGGAGTGCGCTGGGCGCTTTTTTAACCGGGCTTCTTCTTGTGCCCGTGTTCGGCCTTGTGAAACTTTTCTGGATTATTCCGGGCGTGCTTATTATTTTTACCCTGGTTCTTGCGCGCTCAAAAAAGGCGGCATTTTAGTCCCAAAAGCCGGGGATCCGTGTGCTGTCATAAGGGCAGAGACCGCCCGGCAGAAGGCGGTTCGCGAGCACGGAATAGCCGTAGCGTTCGATCAAAGGGTTATGGCAGGTCGGGCAGTACGTATTTTCGCCTTCGTTACCGGGAACATTTCCAAGATACACATATTTTATTCCTTCCTCGAGCGCCAATTCGCGCGAGCGTGTCAGGGTTTCGATCGGCGTGGGCGGCAGATTTTGGAGCTTGTACTGCGGCGTGAACCGGGAGAAAAATAGCGGAATGTCCGTGCCGAGCTCCCGGCGTATCCACCGGCACATATTGCGGATCTCGTCCAGATTATCGTTCAGGGTCGGCACCACAAGATTCACAATTTCAGCGAACACGCCGTACCGCATGAGCCGCTCGAGTGTTTTAAGCACGTATTTTAATTCGCCTCCGACGACGCGCCGGTAGAAGTTTTCATTGAAGCCTTTTAGATCCACTTTCATGATATCGATGAGCGGCGCGAGTTCCTTTAAAGGTTCTTCGTTCACGTAGCCGGCCGAGACGACGACGTTACGGATATTGTTTTCGCGCGCCAGGCGCGCGGTGTCGTGCACGTATTCATAAAAGACCATCGGCTCCGAATAGGTGTAGGCAATGGAACGGCTGCCGGTGAGGACAGCGCCTTGTACGACTTCTTTGGGGGTCATGGGTTTGCCCGCGGCCTGTTCGGGAAGCGCCTGGGAAATTTCCCAGTTCTGGCAGAACGCGCAGCGCAGGTTGCAGCCGACCGTGGCGATTGAGAATGAGCGGGAACCCGGGTACATGTGGAACACGGGTTTTTTCTCGATGGGATCGACATGGATGGAAACAGGCTGTGCGTAAACAAGCGTTACGAGCCGGCCGTTGTTATTGATGCGCACGTTGCAGCGGCCGCGCACGCCTTCCGGGAGAAAGCAGTTGAAGGGGCAAAGCGTGCACTGGACGCCGGCGCAGGCGGTTTTCCACCAGAGCGCTTCTTTAAAACGGGAACCGCCCGCGGGGGATAAATTTCTTAATGTCCCCGGCGGGGGAAAGAACGAGGTGAGGGAAGAAAAAATGCCCGCGACGGCCGGCCCGGCAATCACGGCTCCCGTGACAAGGCCAACCTTCTTAAGAAATTCCTTTCGCGATGTCTTATCGTCCATGAATGAAAGGCTTTCTTATCTAGGATACGAGATAACGCGGTGCGATGCAAGCAACGTCATAAACAGCTTAGCGTTCCGTATACAAAAACGCCCATTTTATGATAGGATGATGTCGTTTTTATGAAAGAGCGGGGGATTTTTTAAGCCGAACACCGAAGGGGATCTTTTAATGAAGTTTAACGGCAAATTATTGATCATCGGCTGCGGCTCGGTTTCTCAGTGCGCCGTCCCGCTCGTTCTCGAATTGATCGAGCTGCCTCCGCAGAACATCACGATCATGGATTTTCTGGATAACCGCGCCCGCGTCAAAAATTCGCTGGCGAAAGGTGTCCGTTATGTCATCGACCGGGTCACCCGGGAAAATTACACCCAGCTTCTGGCGAAATACGCGGGTCCGGGCGATATGATCATGGATCTCGCGTGGAATATCGAATGCCGGGCCATCCTTCAGTGGTGCCGGGACAACCGAGTGCTTTATGTCAATACCTCCGTCGAGGAATGGGACCCGTACAAAGACTCTCAACGCAATGATCCGACCCAATACACCTTGTACGCGCGCCACATGGAGCTGAGGAAAATGATCGAACGCTGGGGAGTCAACAACGGCCCGACGGCGATCGTGGATCACGGCGCCAATCCCGGCCTTGTGTCCCACTTCACAAAACACGCTTTGGTGGATATCGCGAAAAAGATTCTGAAAGAAAGGCCGAACGACGGAAGAAGGGATAAGCTCGAGAAAGCGCTGTGCGACGGAGATTTCGCTAGGCTCGCTCAAGTGGCCGGTGTGAAGACCATTCACATCAGCGAGCGGGATACACAGATCACGAACCGCCCCAAGGAGGTCAACGAGTTTGTCAACACCTGGAGCATTGAAGGTTTTTTTGAGGAAGGAGTGGCGCCGGCGGAGCTTGGCTGGGGGACACACGAGCGTTATGTGCCCCGGAACGCTTACTTCCATAAGGTGGGTCCGAAAAATCAAATTTGCCTTTCTTCTGTCGGCATGAAAACATGGGTTCGTTCATGGGTCCCTGGCGGTGAGATCACGGGCATGGTGATCCGTCACGGGGAGGCGTTCAGCATTTCGGACCGGTTGACGGTTTGGGAAAACGGGGACGCCGTTTACAGGCCGACGGTTCATTACGCCTATTGCCCCAGCGACTCCGCGATCAATTCACTGCATGAGCTGGAGATGAGACAGTTTAAACTCCAGGAAAAACAGAGGATCCTAAACGACGAGATTACGAGCGGCCGCGATGAGCTGGGGGTGCTTCTCATGGGGCATGATTTCAAATCCTGGTGGACGGGCAGTCTCCTGGACATCGAGGAAACGAGGCGTCTGGCGCCGGGCCAAAATGCGACGACGCTTCAGGTGGCGGTCTCGGTGGTGGCGGCTGCGTGTTGGATGATCGGCCATCCGAAGAGCGGACTGCGTCTGCCGGATGACATCGACTATAAAGAGATCCTTGATATTTCGGTCCCTTATATCAAGCCTTTTATTTCGGAGCCTGTGGATTGGACGCCCCTCAAAAACCTCAACACCAAGTATACGAAATACGATATTCCCAAGATCCGCGAAGAGGATGTTTGGCAATTTACGACATTTCTTGCTGATCCGGCGGAAAGATTAAACAGCACTGTCCGCGATGCCGTTCAACTTAAGCCCGCCGAAGTCTAAACACGACGCCAGCGGCGTCGAAAATCTGATTCGTTCGATGATGAAAAAGCATCGAACGCCGTTCATGCTGATCCGCCGCTCGGTTCTTGAGCGGCAATACCAGCGTTTTCGAAAATGTCTGCCCGAGGTCACGCCGTACTACGCGATCAAGGCCAACCCTCACCCGGGTATCATCAAAACCTTCATTAAATTTGGGGCAAGTTTTGATGTGGCGAGCGCCGCTGAAATGAAAGAGGTCCTTGGCGCGGGCGCACCGCCTTCAAAAATTATTTTCGCCAATACCATCAAGTCCGCTGAAGACATCAGCTTCGCGCGGAAGCGCGGCGTGCGGCTCATGACCTTTGACAATGAACCTGAGCTTTACAAGCTCGCCGAGCACACCCCCGGCGCTCAGGTGCTCGTCCGCATCAAGGTGGCAAACCATGGGAGTGTCGTGGAACTTTCCTTAAAGTTCGGCGCGGACAGCGACCAAGGGATGTATCTTCTGCGGAAGGCCAAGACACTGGGGCTGGTGCCGATGGGAGTGAGTTTTCATGTCGGGTCTCAATCCACCAATGTGGAAAATTACCTGCAGGCGCTTGAGATGACGGCGGGTATCTTTAAAGAAGCCCGGGAAAACGCTCTTGCCTTGAAAATCGTGGATATCGGCGGGGGTTTTCCGATTCAGCATTTTGATAATGAAGTAGGCGTAAATTTTGAGAGAATGGCCTCTCAGATCCGCCGTGAGATCAAAACACTTTTTGACAAGAACGTGAAATTCATCGCCGAGCCCGGACGTTTTCTCGTGGGGCCGGCGGGGGTTTTGGTGACCCAGGTGATGGGACGGACATTTCGCAACAATAAAAATTATTATTATCTGAATGACGGCGTGTACGCGGATTTTTCGGGCATGGTGTTTGACCACTGCCGCTATGAGTTTAAAACCCTGCGCCGGGGGCAGAAATTTTTAAGCGCGCTCGCGGGCCCCACCTGCGATTCCTTTGATACGCTCTCGCTCAATGAAGAGATCCCCGAGCTCTATACGGGGGATGTGATTTACGTTAAAAACATCGGCGCTTATTCCTGCGCCTCCGCGACCGCGAACTTCAACGGCTTTGCCCCGGCCAAACTCATCCTCGTGTAGCACAGCCTATCTTTTTTAGTCTAAATCAGCAATCTATAGTATATGGGTGCCGATGTTTTATCCTTTACCGGTATTCATTCGGCTTTTTCACACGCAGGGATTTGATGTGAACGGCTGCGCCTTATCACTTGCCTCAACTACTCATCGATTAGTCCCGCCTAGCATATTTTGACTCTTCGAGGGCTTCCTCAAGGCTACTATATCTAGTAGAACCTGATAAGAATAAACACAAGATATTGAAAATTGATAATTTTTGTTAAAAATATATTGACAAACAATAAGACACGATATACAATCCTTCCCACGTTAGTTTTTCATTAATCAGCATCAATTCGAGATAGTGGAGATAAAACAAAATGGCAA
Organism: Omnitrophica bacterium RIFCSPHIGHO2_02_FULL_51_18; assembly: GCA_001804125.1. Taxonomy (GTDB): domain Bacteria; phylum Omnitrophota; class Gorgyraeia; order 2-02-FULL-51-18; family 2-02-FULL-51-18; genus 2-02-FULL-51-18. Next base: position 502 of record MHFI01000037.1, on the reverse strand, counting down.
AAGACCGAGATGGCGTCTTTACGGTCCAAGAACTAGCCAGCTACCTTCGGATGAGGCCGCTTACGATATACAAGCACGCTTCATCGGGGAGACTGCCCGGCTTTAAGGTGGGATCGCACTGGCGTTTTAAGAAAAATACGATTGATCGCTGGATAGAAAAGCAAGAGAGCTCCAGCGTCAAGCAAAAAACTTTAATAAATCAATAACCCAAGCTCGTTTAATCATGGCGGACGAGAAAAAAGAGAAGATAGTCATAACGGGTGTCGGCGTCGTTTCCTCGATCGGAATCGGCAAAGAGGCGTTTTGGCAGGGGTTGAGGGAAGGACGCTCGGGCATCAAGCCCGTCACGCTTTTTGACACCTCGACTACACGCTCCAAACTGGCCGGCGAGATCAGTGACTTCAAGCCGGAGGAGATCTTGGGGCCAAAGGGTTTGAGGAATCTGGACAGGACCACGTTGCTTGCTTTGTGCGCAGCCAAACTCGCCTTAGAGGATGCTAGG